>JANOKS010000174.1:0-16762 GCA_031419455.1 Alphaproteobacteria bacterium | reverse complement strand
GTAGGGTGCATTGAGCGAAGCGATATGCACCAGCCGGCAGAACAAGATGCGCCAAAGGTGCATATCGCTTCGCTCAATGCACCCTACGGATAACGCGCCTTGATCGCATCCCATCTTGCCTTGTGGGGCGATGCTTTCGCGACCGGCCCAGCGTTGGTGAACTCCAGCAGCTGATCGCTCGCACTCGCGTAGCGCGGCCAGGCGGGGAGGCCTGCGCCATTGGGATCGCCGGTCTTTGCGAAGTTCGCCCAGTAGCTCACCGCGAAATCAGCCTGAACGGCATCGTTAGCGTCGGTCGGGTAGGGCGAGGTGTGCAGCGTGTCGAAGACGTATTGGCGTTCCTGCGCGTGGGGCGTGCCTTTGTAGCGGCCCTGCACGGAGGGGGAGAGGACGTCGAAGCGGTAGAGGAAGGTGGGCTGGCCCTTGGCGCTGTGCAGGCCGGCGAGGTGGCGCGCTGGCTCGCCGAAGACGATGTCGCCGACGATGCGCGCGGCCATGTCTTGCCTGTCGGGATAGGTGGCGACGAGTTGCGGCAGCTCGGCTTGCGTGGCGCGCACGGTGCGGGTGAGCGAGGCGTCGAGGTCTTCGGGCTTCGATGGGAATTCGGCGCTGTTGTAGCCGACGAGATAGGGGATCTGCGCCTGCGCGCCTGCGCGGAAGGCTTCTTCGACGGGAACGGGGAAGACGTGCGACTCGATGATTGGGCCGCCGCCGGAGAAGGTGGACGGATCGCCTGCGTTGAGGATCTTGTCGGCGGGGATCGCGCGAAGGTCGGCGGTGGATTTCGGATCGAAGCCGATCTTCTTTATGAACTCCGCGCCTTCGGTTTCGGCGGATGGGAGTCCGCGCGGGCTGGGCTTGTCGAGATAGACGATGGTCTCGCGGCCGGCGCCGGATTGCACGGCGGCTTTGTGGAAGAGACCGCGCGCTTTTGGCGAGACCATCAGGCGCTGCACGGCCATGCCGCCTGCGCTTTCGCCGAAGATGGTGACGTTGTCCGGATCGCCGCCGAAGGCCGCGATGTTGCGCTTTGTCCAGTCGAGCGCGGCGATCATGTCCATGAGGCCGTAATTGGCGAGCGGGGCGCCGGCGGCTTCCTGCGTCAGCAGCGGATGCGCGAAGGAGCCGAAGCGGCCGAGACGGTAGTTGATCGAGACGAGCACCACGTCGCGCTTGGCGAGTTCGGAGCCGTCATAGAGTTCGGCGCTGCCTGAACCGTTCACGAAGCCGCCGCCGTGAATCCACAACATCACCGGGCGCTTCGCGTTGCGTGTGAGGTCCTGCGTGAACACGTTGAGGGTGAGGCAGTCTTCGCTGGCCGCGTACTGGCCGATGCCGTTGTCGGGGTTGGGCATCTTCTGCGTGCAGATGTCGCCATACTGCGTCGCGTCGCGGATGCCCTGCCATTTCACGGGAGCAGCCGGCGGCTTCCAGCGCAGCGCGCCTAGGGGCGGGGCGGCAAAGGGCACGCCCTTGAAGGCGAGGACGCCCTTCGCGGAGAGGGGACGGAGCTGTCCGGTGTCGACAGAGGCGATGTTGGGATCGGATGGCGTAGGCGCGACGGTGCAGGCGGCGATGGCGAGAACCAGCGCGAAGGCCAGGCGTTTCATGGGCGTCTCCCTGACGGCTTGTCTCGATGGCTCTTGCGGCCGGTCGCCCCAGCCTGCCTCTCCTCGCCCTCGTTACGCAAGCGATCCCTTTTTCGGGATTCACGGCGGCGCCCGACAGGATCAGTATGAGGCGGGTTGTTGATTCGGGAGGGCTTATGGGCAGGCGGGTGGAAATCCTGGGCGAGATGTTTGCGGCGCTTCCGTTCGATGAGGCACGCTTCTTCAACCTGCCGTGCGTCTACCTGATGGTGCACGAGGAGGGCGGCAATTTTGTCGTCCACTATGTGGGGCAGACCTCCAAGCTCAACCAGCGCTACGCCAGCCACCACCAGCTCGAAGCTGCAAAGGCGCGCGGAGCTGCGCATGTGCTCGTGCTCGTCGTCAGGGATGTGCGTGACAGGCTGGCGTTCGAGACGATGATGCGGTGGTTCTACAAGCCGCCGCTGAATGCCGAAGAGCCGCCGACCCACATGCAGGGCTGGCGCGCGGCGATGCATTGCGGCAAGGCGGATATCGCGGAGCTGGCGCGTGCGGCGCACATGAACTGCGAGCGCGGGCTGCTGCCGCCTGCGGTGAAGGAACCGGTGGTCGCGCGGGGCTGACTACTTCGCCGTGACGATGGCGGGTTCGACCAGCGACCATGAGTACGCATCATCGTGGCGGAAAGCGGCGTACACGCCCTTGCCCGATGGTTTTCCATCGACGAGGGGGATTGCCATCTGGCCATCAAACGTCTTGTCGCGGCGGAGCATCAGCTGGCCGCCGACAATACCCTCGACCGTGAGCGTCACAGGATAGCTGTTCTTGCCATCCGGAAAGCTGATCTGACCCTTGTAGACGTTGGGGTCCGCGCTCTCGCGTGTGAAAGCGCCGACATAGCTGTAGTTGCGGTCCTTCTGCGTGATGCGAATTGTGGGGCCGAGGTCGACAGGTTGTGGGCGCGGGCGTTCCTTGTAGCTTCGGGCGCCGATGCCAAACGCCATGCCGGCGCCAGCATAGCGTGACGCCGCAAGCGTTCTGATATCGGCCTTTATCGTCTCGCTGAAGAGCAAGGGCCGGTTGTTGCAGACGCGGAGCGCGATGGACTTGTAGGTGCTGTCACCGGCGCTGCGGGGCTGGTCGTAGCGGTCGCCAGAAATGGTGGTCTCGAGCTTTCCGTTGAGTTTCGCGGACCAGACCTCGCGGACTTTCAAGCTGGCGCCGCAGGTGAATTCCTGCAGGCTCCACGAGGTCGGATTGGCGGCAATGTTCGTTCCTGCCTGGAGCGGTTGCCACCCTGGCTCCCACACTTCGATGATCCATGCCTTTGCAGTATCACCCTCGCGCTTGATGGTTGTGGTTTCGAGCCAGAGATCTTGCGGCTGGGATGAGTTGAGAGGTCCGCCATATTCGAACGTAAGCACGCCCGTCGGCGCCGCGATCGGCTGCGGGATTTTCCCGTCGAGCCAGCGCTGGGCTCCCGTGAGATCGTGACGCTCGGCGCTCTGACCAACCTCGGGTGACTTTGTGCAGTAGGCGCGCGCCGAGTCGGCGCTTGGTCCCAGTGTCGAGAAGTCCATCCATGGCGAAGATGCCGGCTGGGTGCTGGTCTGGACGAAGTCGGCGTTGAAGCGGGTGAGGCTTGCGGCGCGGGCTTTCCGGGCGGTGCAGTCAACCTCGAATGCCATAAGCAGGCTCGTGCGCGCGGAGCGCTCGGCTCCGGGCTTGCTCTCGCGCGCGAGGACCATGACCTGCGGCATCACGCCCGCACCCCCTTCAGACTTCACGGCCCAGGCTGCCGGCGCACCATTCGGCCCCGCTGTGGTTCGCCAATCGAACGTACCGGTCTGTGCGCTGGCTGCTGGCGACAGGGCGAGCAGGACGAGCGCGAACGCTTCGCCGCGACGGTTGAGCAGATTCATTGAAGCCCCCGGGATCAGGTTCGCGGCAGAATGCCAGCGTTTACGTGCAAGACAATCGGGGCGGTGCAGGCGCACAAGGTACGAAATTGCCCGTCCGGCTTGCTTAGGCGCCCGGTTTGCCGTTTTGTGCCTTCGCATTTGCAGCAAGGCTTTCAGATGGCGGACACGAGTTCCACCCCGTTCCAGCACGATCCCGACAAGCCGTGGATTTTCCGTACCTATGCGGGGCATTCGACGGCGGAGGAGAGCAACAAGCTCTACCGGAAGAACCTGTCGAAGGGGCAGACGGGCCTGTCGATCGCTTTCGACCTGCCGACGCAGACGGCGTACGATTCGGATCACGTGCTGGCGCGCGGCGAAGTGGGCAAGGTCGGCGTGCCGGTGGGCCACCTTGGCGACATGCGGGCGCTGTTCGACCAGATCAAGCTCGAGGAGATGAACACCTCGATGACGATCAACGCGCCAGCGGCGTGGCTGCTGTCGCTCTATGTGGCTCTGGCGGATGAGCAGGGGTGTGATCGCGGCAAGCTGCAGGGCACGACGCAGAACGACATCATCAAGGAATATCTCTCGCGCGGCACGTATGTGTTTCCGCCCAAGCCCTCGATGCGGCTGATCGGCGACATGGTGGCGTGGTGCTATACCGAGACGCCGAAATGGAATCCGCTGAACGTCTGTTCCTACCACCTGCAGGAAGCGGGCGCGACGCCGGAGCAGGAGCTGGCGTTTGCGCTGGCGACCGCATGCGCGGTGCTCGACACGGTGAAGGCCGGGGGGCAAGTGCCGGACAAGGATTTCACGACCGTCTTCTCGCGCATCTCGTTCTTCGTGAACGCGGGCGTGCGGTTCGTGACCGAGATGTGCAAGATGCGCGCGTTCGTGGATCTCTGGGAAGAGATCGGCCGCGAGCGGTATGGCGTGACAGATACGCGCGCGTTGATGTTCCGCTATGGCGTGCAGGTGAACTCGCTGGGGCTGACCGAGCCGCAGCCGGAGAACAATGTCTATCGCATCCTGATCGAGGCGCTGGCCGTCACGCTGTCGAAGCGGGCGCGTTGCCGCGCGCTGCAGCTGCCGGCGTGGAACGAGGCGCTGGGCCTCCCGCGGCCGTGGGACCAGCAATGGTCGCTGCGTCTGCAGCAGATCCTCGCCTTTGAGACGGACCTGCTGGAATACGAAGACCTGTTCGATGGCTCGCACGTCGTCACCGCCAAGACCGAGGCGCTGAAGGATCAGGCGCGCGGGATGCTGGCGAAGCTGGATGCATCGGGCGGCACGATCGACAATATCGAGTTCATGAAGAAGGAGCTGGTCGAGAGCCAGCGTGCGCGCCTGAAGGAGATCGAGGCGGGGCGGCAGATTGTGGTTGGCGTCAACCGCTATGAAACGACGGAAGTCTCGCCGTTGTCCGGTGGCGATGGCTCTATCATGGCGACAGACCATGGCGCGGAAAGCCGGCAGATCGCCAAGCTGAAGGCCTGGCGAGCGCAGCGCAATGCGGACGCGGCGGCGAATGCGCTGGGCGAGTTGCGCGCGGCGGCGGCGAGCGGCGCGAACATCATGCCGCCGAGCATTGCGGCGGCGAAGGCCGGCGTCACGGTCGGCGAGTGGGGTCAGGCGCTGCGCGAGACGTTCGGCGAGTATCGCGGGCCGACGGGCGTCGCCATCGTCATCGAGACGGGCGGGGACGAGGACCTGGAAAAAGTGAAGTGCGAGGTCGAGCGCGTGTCGAAGCGACTTGGCCGGACGCTGACCTATGTCGTGGGCAAGCCGGGGCTGGACGGCCACTCGAACGGGTCGGAGCAGATCGCGGCGCGCGCGCGTCAGGCGGGGATGAAGGTGATCTACGAAGGCATCCGCTTCACGCCGGAAGAGATCGTGCAGCAGGCGATTGATTCACGGGCGCATGTGGTGGGCCTGTCGATCCTCTCCGGCTCGCACCTCGATCTCGTGAAGGAGACGGTGGGTATCCTGCACGCCAAGGGGCTCGATATTCCAGTGGTCGTCGGCGGGATCATCCCTGAGGCCGATGCCCTCGCGCTGAAGCAGATGGGCGTGCGGCGCGTCTATACGCCGAAGGACTACAAGATTACCGAGATCATGGGCGATGTGGTGAAGGTGGTCGAAGAGACGCTGATGAAGGCGCGGTAGGCCGCTACTTTTTCCGCGATGCCTTCGCCCCGTTCAGCGCAACAGCCGACTTCACCAGCGCCTTCAGCGCGCTCGCGTTGATCTTGTCGCTTTCATGGATGTCGATGGCGCGGCGTGTGCCGCCGCCGAAGCCGGCGTTGAAGAGCACGGTGGGGTCTTCGAGCGCGGCGCCGTGCGCGAAGGTCAGCTTCACATAGGTCTTGTAGGTCTCGCCGGTGCAGATGATGCCGTTATGCTCCCACACCGGCACGCCGCGCATGTCGTTCGATGGCTTGCGCCACTTCACCGTTTCGACGATGCGGGGATCGGCGGACATGATGGCGGAGCGGGCATTCGCGAGCGCCTCCACGCGCCAGTCGCCGGCCTTCGCCGCGCCCTTATCGTTCTTTGAGGGCGCGGGCTTGCGCGGCTTCGCGGCGCCTGTCGCGGCCGGGAGTTTCCTGGCAGTCTTTGCTGTCGGCTTCGCCATCGCGGCATGTCCCTCGCTGCAATCGACGGCATCATACTTCGCGCATCCGCAACGGGTCGAGCGTGTCACCGAAAAAGTTTCGCATGTCGAAGATGACGCCCGTGAGACATCGCGGTAGAGGGTCGATCATGACACTCGCGCCGGTTGTTCTTGAAAACGGCTTTGTCCGGCTGGAGCCGCTGGAGGAGCGGCATCGCGAGCCGTTGCGTGTCGCCGGGAATGATCCGGACCTGTGGCGGTTTGCGAACGTCAATCTCGACAACTCGGATTTCGATGCGTGGATGGAGCATCGCTTTGCGGAGATGAAACGGGCGGGAGAGATGACGTGGGCGGTGTTCGACAAGGCATCGGACAGTTATGCGGGATCGACCAGCCTGCTTGCCTATGCGCCGGCGCACAGACGAGTCGAGATTGGCTGGACCTGGTATGCGAAGCGCGTGTGGGCGGGGGCGGTGAATCCTTCGTGCAAGCGCCTGCTGATGGCGCATGGGTTCGATGCGCTGGGGCTCAATCGCGTGGAACTGAAGGCGGATGCGCGCAATGAGCGATCATGCAAGGCGATGGCGCGGTTCGGCGCGACATTCGAGGGCATCCACCGCTCGCACATGGTGCGGCCGGATGGGCGGCTGCGCGATACGGCGTGGTTCAGCGTGATCCGCGAGGAGTGGCCGCGCGTGCGCGAGGGGCTGGATGCGCGACTGTCGGCGTTTGCGGGGCCTCAGGAATTGGGTTGAACTCGCAGACGATTGCTGGCGATCTACGGATATCGTTGGCGGAGGGAATCATGAAGCTTGTAGCTGGTCTGGTGCTGGCCTTGGCGCTGGGCGCCTGTGCGACGCCGCCGCCTCCAGAGCCACCTGCGCCGACGACGTTGAGCGATGCGGCGTTCAAGCCGATGCTTACGGCTGCGTTCACGTCGAACAAGCTGGCGGAATGGGAGCCTGCGGCTGCGGCCCTGCTCGCGCGCACGGACCTGACTGACGCGCAGCGCGCCCAGGTGTATTTCGCTCGCCGCATCAATCGCGGCGTGTTTGTGCAGAGCGGCACGGTCGCGACGCCGCAATGCAGCGTCGCCGATATCGATCGCGGGCTGGCGCTGATGCCAGAGGGCCCGGCGGCCGAGGCGGCGAAGCACGACCGGCTCTATCAGCTGTCGCGCGATCGGTTCTTCACCGCGCCGGGCAATTGCGACTAGCCTAGCCAGCCTTCGCCAACGACGCGGCCGGTGCGCCAGTGCGGACGCGGGCGATCTCGGACAGCAGGTCACGCTCGGCGAGCGGCTTCGAGAGATATCCGCTCATGCCCAAGGCGAGGTAGCGCTCGCGGTCTCCGCTCATCGCGTCGGCGGTGAGGGCCACGACAGGCATGTCGGCCCATGGTTGCCCGCTGTTGCGGATGTGCCGGATCGTGGTGGGCCCATCCATCACGGGCATGTGCATGTCGAGGAGGACGATGTCGAAAGGTTCGCGTTCGAGGGCCGCAAGCGCCTCTACGCCGTTCACGGCTTCGACGATGCGCATGTTGAAGGGGCGCATGAAGAGCGAGGCGACCTGGCGGTTGATCGGGTGGTCGTCGACCAGCAGGACGCGCATGTTGGACTGCTTCAGCATCTCGCGAATGTCGCCGCTGGCAGGGCGCGCATTGACACCGGCTTCGGGCTGCGAGCGGGCGGGCTGGCCGCGGAAGCTGAGGGTGAAGGTGGAGCCGCGGCCGGGTTCGGATGTCGCCGTCGCCGCGCCGCCCATGAGTTCGGCGAGGCGGCGTGTGATGGAGAGGCCCAGGCCCGTGCCGCCGTGCTTGCGCGAGATGGTCTCATCGGCTTGCGCGAAAGGCTGGAAGAGGCGGCCGAGGGTTTCGGCGTCCATGCCGGGTCCGGTGTCGCGGACGCGGACCTCGATCAGCGATACGCCGCCGTCGAGTTGCCTGGCGCGGGCGAAGATGTCGACGCTGCCCTCCGCGGTGAACTTGATGGCGTTCGAGACGAGGTTGGCGACGCATTGCTGGACGCGGACGGTGTCGAAGGCGCAGTAGGAGGGAAGATCAGCGTCGAAAGCGAGGGTGAGGTCCAGGCCCTTCTCTTCGGCGCGCGGCTTCCAGAGCTTGAGCTGGCGGCGCAGCATGTGGTGGATACTCGCGTCGGTGGGCACGATGTCGAACTTGCCAGCCTCGATCTTGGACAGGTCCAGCACGTCGTTGAGCAGCGCCATCAACGTCTTGCCCGACTCCAGGATGGTGGTCAGGAATTCCCGCTGCTCGCTGTCGAGGTTTGTGCTTTCCAGCACCTGCGCCATGCCCATGATGCCGTTGAGCGGCGTGCGGATCTCGTGGCTCATGTTGGCGAGGAATGCGGATTTCGACTCGCTGGCGGCTTCAGCCGCTTTCTTGGCGGCGCGCAGTTCCTTCTCGCGCCGGCGCAGGTCGGTCACATCCACCGAAATGGCGGCGCGAAGGCCTTTGGACATCGGGCGAAAGGTGATCATCACCTCCCGGCCGTCGTCGCAGACGGAGGCATAAGTCTCGCCGTTGTGGAACTTGCTCTCGAAATGTGCGGCGAGGCGCGTGACCTCGTCGTCGGGCGCATTCGGCAGGATGCGGCGCACCTGGCATTCGATGGCTTGGAGGTAGGTCATGCCGCTGTCGATGTCGCGGTACAGCTGTCCGAAGCGCTTTCGTGTCGCGTGGTTCGCATAGATCGGAATGGCGCGGTCGTCATAGATCGCGATGCCGTCGCTAAGCGCCTCGATCGCTTCGAGGACGGTTTCCACAGCCAGCTCAGCGCGACTAGACAATGTCTTCCTCCCGGGCGTGCCGGCTTGGCGCCGATCTGCGCGGCAAATTACCCGATATGGGTTCAGGCTTTGCTGGGATGTCTAAGCGTCGTTCACGCGGTGAAGCGTCCTGACAATTGTACGCAAAGCGCCGATGGCGCCACCCGGGTTAGCGCCGACCGGCGAGCCAGACGCCGGCGAGGACAAGCGCGCAGCCGGCAAGCTGTGTGGCCGTCAGCGCTTCCCCGAAGAGCGGCCAGGCGGCGAAAGCGGCGGCGACGGGCTGGATCAACAGCAGCAGGCCGGCGAGGGCGGCGGGCGTGGCGCCGACGCCGGCGACGATCAGGCCCTGTCCGATGACATGGGCGACGACGGCGAGCGCCAGGGGCCAGATGAACCAGCTTGGGTCTGGCGGGATCAGCGTCTCGCCGCGCACGCCGCATGCGATGGCGGAAACGGCCAGAGTCGTTGTGGTCGACCAGAACAGGACAGACATCGCGCCGCTCTCACGGCGGGCAAGCTTGGCGAAGAACAGGTAAAGACCGACCATCACGGCGGCCACGAGCGCGAGGAGATCGCCGGCGAGTGCGGCGCCGTCTGCGTTGGCCGCGCCGCGTGAGAGCATGAAGGCGCCAATGAGCGCTATGGCGAGAGCTGCGAGCCAGATGCGGGCGGGCCGTTCGCGCAGCACGACCCAGGCCACGAGGCCAACCGCGGCGTTGCCGAGATTGACGAGGAAGGTCGCATTGGCGACCGACGTCATCACCAGCGAGGCGTGCCAGAAGGCGATGTCGAGGCCGAAGAAGAGCCCGGCGAGCAGCGCCATCGGCGACGGCTTGCCGATCCGGCCGCCTTGCGCCTTGATCAGCAGCACGATGAGCGGGAGCGCGAAGGCGAAGCGCCAGAAGCCTGTGGCCTGCGGCTCGAATGCGGACAGGCGCAGGCCGATGGGCGCGAAGCCGATGGCGATAGCGCCCGCGATGAGCATGGCCGGACCCGCCCATGCGGGCCAGGGAGCCGGCGGGGCTGCGGGCGTGGTCAAGCTGGCAATCCGATGCGGGCGCGAATGTCGGCGGGGGACAGGCCTGCCTCGCGCAGCGCGGCAAGGGTGAGCGAGCGGTCGCGCTTGGCGAATCGCTTGCCGGTCTCATCGGTAAGCAGGCGGTGATGCGCATAGGTGGGCTGAGGCAGGCCCAGCAGTTTCTGGAGCAACGCGTGGACGTGCGTCGCGTCGCGAAGGTCCTCGCCGCGAATCACGTGCGTCACGCCCTGCAGCGCATCGTCGTGGACGACGCAGAGATGATAGCTCGCCGGCGTGTCCTTGCGTGCGAGGACGACGTCGCCGTGCATTTCTGGACGCGCGGCAATCGTGCGTTCCGCGTTTGTTGCTTCATCGCGCTCGCGAAATTCCAGACGCGCGAATTGTTCGCCTAGCAGGTCCTGTGAGCGCTTTGTGGATAAACGCCAGGCGTATGATTCCCCGCGTGCAAGGCGAGTCAGTTCCTCGTCTTCGCTCATCGGCGTTGGTGGCCCGCGATAGATGATTCCCTCAGCGCCTTCTCCGGGCGCGTGCGGCGCGGACATCGCCTGCTCGGCAATTTCGCGGCGCGTGAGAAAGCAGCGATAGAGAACGCCGAGGCTGCGCAGCTTTTCCACCGCCGCTGCATAATCAGCAAAGTGTTGGGACTGGCGGCGCACGGGTTCGGGCCATTCGATTCCGAGCCAGGCGAGGTCTTCGTAAATCGCCGCTTCGTATTCGGGGCGGCAACGCGTCTGGTCGATGTCTTCGATGCGGAGCAGAAGCAGACCGCCCTCCCTGCGCGCCACATCGTGCGCGAGGAGGGCGGACCAGGCGTGGCCGAGATGGAGCCGGCCGGTCGGGCTTGGGGCGAAGCGCGTGACGAAATTCATCGCGCCCGCCGCAAGAGCCTTACTTCGCGTGTTCGACCTTGAGGCCGAGGTCCTTGATGGCCTGGGCGGGCGAACCCATCCCGGCGGCCATCACCGTGCCCATCAGCGTGCTGAACGGCATGGCGGTCGTCGGCTGGACGGCGATACGCAGCTTGCCGCCTTCGCGAACAAAGGTTGCGATCGGCATCATCAGCGGCCCAAGTTCCGGAATGCCAGTTACGTCCGGGCGCGCCGCCATGGTGATGCCTTCCACCGCCATCGCGCGGACCTGTTCCGCGGTCATCGGCGCATCGCCCATGCCCATCGACGGCGCCATCTCGCCCATGAAACCGAAGATCTTCGGCAGGCCGCCCTTGTCCTGCACGTTGAGCTCGATGAGCTTCAGGGAGGAGTTGGACTGGAATACGCCCATCAGCGCGGACTCGTTCGGCTCGCCAGTCTCGGGGATCAGGTCTGACACCGCCTTGAAGCTCGGGAAGCCGCCCTGGTAGGTGGCGGAGAACTGGAGCAGGTCCTTGCCGTCGAAGCCAAGGTCGAGCTTGGTGTCGCCGTTGGCGGCGTTCCAGTTCCAGCCGAAATTGTAGTCCATGGTCGGCTTGGACAGGCCGTTCTTGTTCAACGAGGCCATCATCTGCTGCATCTGCGCCGTTTCGGCGGCCAGCTGCTCGGCATAGAACGGGTCGTCCGTCGCGACGTCGCCCATCATGCTGGCATTCATCTGCTGGCCGAATTCCATCAGCGCGCCGATGTCGAGCGACACGTTCTTGCCCGATGCGGTGAGCTTGGTCGGGATGAACCAGTGCCAGCCGGTGCCGTCGAAGTTCGACTCGCCGACGGAGTAGATTTCCTTGCCGCCGAGCTTGAAGCTCTCGTTCTGGCTGCGCCAGACGCCGAGGCTCATCAGGTTGGTTTCGGTGCGCGGGGGCAGCACGCCCTTGGCAAGATGGCCCATGATCTTCTCGAGGCGCATGTCTTCGAGCGTCATGTTCGCGATGTTGTACTGCATGCCGACGGGCGCGCCTGTGCCCATGTCGCCAGAGAACGCGTAGCTGAGATCGCGCAGGAACATGCCGTCGAGATCGCCGCCGCGCATGCCGCGCGCGCCCATGGCGGCGACAGAGACATCGCCCTCGATCTTCTGGCCATACTCCGTCATCGCGAAGCCGACCTTGAAGTCCATGTAGGCGGCGGTGTCGATGCCATAGGACATGCCGATGGCGGCGAGCTGCTGCAGCGCCGGCATCATCATGGCCATCGGGTCATACGCGTCCGCTGTGGCGGCGGGCGCAGGCGCGGGCGCGACCTGGTAGGGCTTCAGCACGACATCGTCGATGACGATGCGGCCGATCGAGACATCGTAGCGCTCGACCGTCATGGCCGGCGGGGCGTTGTCGAACATGTCGTCGAAGGATTCTTGGCCAGGAACCTGTACCGGCTCCACCTGATCGGCAGGCTGGAATTTCAGCGGGGCTGCATCGTCGGCAGGCGCGTCGGGCGCCGGGATGAAGAAATCATCCTGCATGAAGCTCTGGGCCTGCGCATTGATCACGTCGGCGATGCCGAACAGCGACACGCCCTTGGCGTCGATGCGGCGAGCGAGTGGCGCGGTCTCGGTGAGGCGGAGGCCGTTGATCCGGTCCTGCAGCAGCTTGGCGTCGAAATCCCAGAGGCGAAGCTCCGCCACCTGCACGCCGACGGTCGGCATGTCCTTCGGCGTCAGCTTGAGATTTGTGACGAGGGTCGAGCCCGTTGCGGCGTCAAATGTGAGGCCGCCCCAGCTGAGGGCGACGTCCGCGGGCAGCATGGCGCGCAGGGGTTCGAGGTCGGCGGCGGCCGTGGCCTTGCCCTTGAGGGTTTCGCCAACAAGTTTGGTGATATGCGCCTCGATCGTCGTGGGATCGATATCGACGGCGCCAATGGCGGCCGATCCCTGGCTGCACCCGGCAGCGAGACTCGCCCCAAGCGCCACAGTCGCCAAAAGTATACGAAACTTACGCATCAGACCCTCCATCCGTTGCTGGACAGATAGCGGGTCTCGGCTGCACTGGCGAGCGGGGCCAGCCGCAAAGTCAGCGGATTATTTTGCTGTTACTTGGTTAGCGCGCTCTGGTTTACCGCAGGTCAGTTCTGCGACCCGCGCAGGGTTTCCCACGAACGGGAGGGATTGAGCAGGCTGCGGAAGTATTCGCGGTTCGCCTCGATCAGGGCGGGGGGAAGGTCGCTCGCGGCGATCTGTTCGACCTCCTCAAACTTGCCCTGGACGCCCAGCGCCATGATCAGGTTCTGGATGATCCTGCTGTCGGCGCCGGGAAGGCTGGCTGCCTGACGGAGCGTCTGTTCAGCGAGGCCGGGCTTGCCCTGCAGGATGTAGGAAAGTCCCAGGTTGGACAGGATTTTGGGATTGTCCGGGGAAATCGCAAGGGCCCGACGGTAATACTCCTGCGCCGGGCCGTGCTGGTCGAGCGTGTCCATGGTGACGCCGATGATCGAGAGCAGCCGCCAGTCGTTGTTACCTTCCGCTTCGGCGCGGGCGAGGGCGTAGGCGGCGTCGTCGGCTTTTCCGATGTCGAGGGAGGCCTGGGCGTAGATCATCGTCATCTCGACGTCGCCCTGCTTGAGCGTCAGGGCCTGCTGGGCGACCTCGGCGGCGCGCGGGGCCGAGCCGATGGCTCGGAGGACCCGGGCGTATTTCAGCGAGGCTTCGTATTCGTTGGGGTTCTTCTCGTATTCGCCGCCCCAGAACTTGGCCTGGGTCAGGAGGTCCTGCTTGTCGGCCATGGCGCGGTCGGCCTGGGTCGCGGGCAGGAGGGGGCTGGCGGCCGAATCGATCAGCGCCATTTCCTGCGCGGTCGGCGGGGCGGCCGTAATGCAGCCGGTTAGCAGGGCGGCGAGGCTGGCGGTGGCGATGAAACGGGTGGCGGACATGGGAAATCCCCGGATATTAAGTGAACATTGCGGCGCGCCGGATCAATGAACCGTTAAAGTGGCCCGCCAGACCTGCAGCGTTCGGACATTGCAATGCACCCTGCCTTCCATTCGCACCCTGACACCGCCATCCCGCTGGTCCTGCTGACCGCGAAGGGGCTGGGGCCCTGGACGAAGGAGCAGCCGGACCGGGTGAAGCGGCTGGTGGATGCGGCCGGGTTCCGGGGCGAGGCGGGGCGGACGCTGCTGCTGCATGATCCGGAGGGCGGGCTGGAAAAGGTTCTGGTCGGGCTCGGCGAGGGGACGGACGGGTTCGTCCTGGCAAGCCTGCCGGGCAGCCTGCCGGCCGGGGACTACCGGATGAGCGACATTCCGGCCGGGATGGATGGCGAGACGCTTGCGCTGGGATGGGCGGACGGGGCCTACCGGTTCACGAAGTACAAGTCGGGCGAGAAGCCTCGCCGGCTGATGTTGCCTGAGAGCGTCGATGCGGTTGAGGTCCACCGGCAGGCTGAAGCGATCGACTGGCTGCGTGATCTGGTGAACACGCCACCCTGCGATCTCGGGCCGGTGGAGATCACGTCGGAGGCGCAAGCTCTGGCGGCGGAGTTCGGGGCTAGCATCGAGATCACCGAGGGCGAAGCGCTGGAGCAGGGATTCCCGATGGTGCATGCGGTCGGCAAGGGCGCAGCCCAGGCGCCGCGTCACATCGAGATCCAGTGGGGCCGGATGAGCGATCCGAAGATCGCCATCGTCGGCAAGGGCGTGGCGTTCGACACGGGCGGCCTCAACCTCAAGACCTCGGGCATGGGGCTGATGAAGAAGGACATGGGCGGGGCGGCCCATGCGCTTGCGCTTTCGCGGATGATCATGAGCGCCGGATTGCCGGTGCGGCTGGTGTGCTGCGTACCGGCCGTCGAGAATGCGATCGGGCCGGATGCGTTCAGGCCGTCCGATATTCTCAAGTCGCGCAAGGGACTGACGGTCGAAGTCGAAGACACGGATGCCGAAGGCCGGCTGATACTTGCAGACGCACTGACGCGCGCGAGCGAGCATGGGCCGGAACTCATCATCGACTTTGCGACGCTGACGGGCGCCGCACGCGTGGCGCTGGGGCCTGATCTTGCGCCGCTGTATACAGACGATGAACAACTGGCCGCTGATATCGCTGAGTCAGCCAAGGAGACAGGTGATCCGGTGTGGCGGATGCCGCTGTGGGCCGGATATGAGGGCGGCCTCAAATCACCCATCGCCGACATGAAGAATCTTGGCGATGGGCCGATGGGAGGTTCCATCACTGCCGCGCTGTTTCTGAAAGCTTTTGTGAACGCGCCGAGCTGGGCGCATTTTGATATCTGGGCGTGGCGACCCGCTAGATATGGACGTCCGGCCGGGGCTGCGGCCTGCGGGTTGCGGGCGGTCTGGGCGATGTTGAAAAAACGATATGCGTGATCGCTTCGTTCCGCTTGCCCCGAGATGAAAAACGAGCGAGTCTCTCCATGGGGCCGGCTGAATGGAGCTGTCATGGATCGCGCGTCCGCCCTCGCCCTGCTTAAAGATGTTCTCGCTGAAACCGTAAGGGCCGATGGTCCGGATCTGAACGTTCGGCAGTCTGCCATCCTGTTGCGGGTTTCACTGGAACCCGGGCCGCACACGGTTCGGGGCCTTGCCGAAGCCTTGCAGCTTGGAAAGCCTGCGGTGAGCCGCGCGCTCGATGCACTCGAAGGCCTTGGGTTTGCGACCCGCGTTCCCGATGAGAGTGATCGCCGGAGCGTTCTGGTGCAGAGCACGGCGCGGGGACTCGCCGTTCTTGCAGGGCTTGGCGATCGCGTGATCTCGTGCGAGCGAGCGATTGCGCAGGAAAGAGCTCCGGCGCAAGTGCAGCCTCAGTCACAGACGCGACCGGGCCTGCAGGCCAAGGAGAGTACTTCCAGCTCGCATGCCGCCTGACCGCTGGTCGACAGACTTACGACTCAACCCCAAGCCCGTAACCGGTGAGAGCGAACGCATGCGCGTTGCGGCTGGCTCCGCCGCGTTGCGTAAGACGCCGGATGGGTCGGCGGAGCAGGTGAATCAAGCGCTGTTTGGGGAAACCGCTCTTGTACTCGAGAGAGACGGCGAGTGGGGTTACGTCCAGCTCGGGCTGGATCGGTATGTGGGGTGGATGCGGCTGGCTTCGCTTCAGCCGGCGGGACGGGACGCGACGCACAGGGTTCGAGTCCTGCGGACGTTCATCTACGAAAAGCCGGACATGAAGAGCCGGCCGATGCGCGCCGCCTCGATGAATGCGCGGATGGCGCTGGAGGAGACGTCGGGGAATTTTGTGCGCGTCGAGGGATCGGGCTGGGTGTTTGCCCGGCATGTTGCGCTGATGGAAGAAACGGAAACGGACTTCGTCGGCGTGGCGCAGAAGTTTGTCGGCTCGCCTTACCTGTGGGGTGGGCGCGAGAGCGCGGGCATCGACTGCTCGGGTCTGGTGCAGGTCTCGCTGCAGGCGACGGGAATTTTTCCGCTGCGTGATTCCGACATGCAGGAGCAGACGCTTGGGCTGCCGCATCAGCCGGATGGCGCGCTGACGAACATGGAGCGCGGCGATCTCGTTTTCTGGAAAGGCCATGTGGGGATCATGTGCTCGCCGACCATGCTGCTGCATGCGAGCGCGCGCGACATGCATGTCGAGATCGAGCCGCTGGAGCAGGCGGTCGATCGCATCCGTCCGATGGCGGGCGAAGTGCGCAGCGTGCGGCGCTTCGGATAAGCGGACGCGATCCCTGCGGCGTGGGGCCGGGGTTGGGGGAGTTGTGTGCGCGGCGCTGGTTAGGCGTGCGCTGACATGATCCTCCCCCGAACGGGGGAGGAGAAGCGGGCAAGGTGCACGCAGCGGGTGCGGGTCAGGTGGGGGACGGTGGTCCGCCTTGTCCTGACAGTGCGTATGGCGAGGGCGGTCCCCCACCTGAGTCCCGATGTTGCTGGCTCTGTGCGCGGAGCGCCTCCCCCGTTCGGGGGAGGAGCGCTGGTGCGCGTTGC
>JANOKS010000173.1:0-71122 GCA_031419455.1 Alphaproteobacteria bacterium | reverse complement strand
GTTCGAGCCAGTCTTCGAGCGGCGGTTTGTCGATGCGCTGCCATTCCTCGAACCGGCGTTCGCGGGCGTAGAAAATCCAGCGTTTGCCGACGTGCTGGGCGTACACGTCCAGCTTGGTGCCTTCCTCTGTGGTGCGGGTCCAACCGATTTCAGCTTTGGCCATGATGCGGGGTTAATCTGGGAGATCGACGGAGGCGACGGCCATTGCGGCGATGCCTTCTTCGCGGCCGATGAAGCCGAGCTTTTCTGTCGTGGTGGCTTTCACGCTGACCGTATCCAGCGAGACGCCCATGGCTTCGGCGGTGGCGTGGCGCATGGCTTCGCGGTGGGGGGCGATCTTCGGGCGTTCGGCGAGGATGGTGATGTCGGCGTTGGCGACATGGTAGCCGCGGTCGTGGGCGAGCTTCACGGCGTGCTGGAGGAATTTGATCGACGCGGCGCCTTTCCATTGCGGGTCGGAGGGTGGGAAGTGGTCGCCGATGTCGCCGAGCGCGAGCGCGCCTAGTATGGCGTCGGTGAGGGCGTGCCAGGCGGCGTCGGCGTCGGAATGGCCTTCGAGCTTTTTCGTGTGCGGGATGCGGACGCCGCAGAGGATGACGGCGTCGCCCGGCTCGAAGCCGTGGACGTCGAAGCCTGTGCCGACGCGGATGGTGGGAGACCCGATGAGCTTTTCGGCCAGGGCGAAGTCCTCCGGATAGGTGACCTTCATAAGCGCCTGCCGGCCCGGCGTCAGCGTGATCTTCGCGCCTGTGTGTTCGAGAAGGGCGAGATCGTCCACCGCGCTGGGCGGCGCCGAAGCGTAGGCGCGGGTGATCGCTTGCCAGCGGAAGGCCTGCGGGGTCTGGACGCGGACCAGGCCTTCGCGGTCGACCGTGGCGAGCGTGTCCGAGCGTTTGAGAGCGTCGGCGACTGGCAGGGCAGGGCAGGCGGCGTCTGCGTCGTCGAGAGCGGCGAGGAGTTCTTCGATGACATCCACGGTGAGGCCGGGGCGGGCGGCGTCGTGGATCAGCACGTGGTCGGGGTGGATGGGGTCCAGGGCGTCGAGGCCGGCGCGGACGGAATCGGTGCGTGTGACCCCGCCTGCGACAACGTGGATGTTCCAGCCGTGGGGGAGCATCGTGCGGACGCGGTGCTGATCTTCGACGGGGACCACGACAGCGACAGCGGCAATTTTATTGCACCGCAGCATGGCTTCGACGCTCCAGACGAGCATGGGCTTGCCGCCGAGGAGCTGGAACTGCTTCGGCGTTGCTCCGCCAAGTCGCGAACCGGAACCGGCCGCCACGACGATTCCGGCCGCCCGCGGGGGCGAATGCGCCTCTTGTTTGTGCATTCTTGACGCCTTTGCGTGGAAGCGATCTAAGTGTAGGGTCTGAATTGCCTAACAATTAGGCAAATGTGGAACGCCTGCGGAGACTGTTTCGTGTTCAGGGTCGGTGATGTCCAGATCGCTGCGCCGGTTTTCCTGGCCCCGATGTCAGGCGTTACGGATGCGCCCGCACGAACCGAAGCGGACCGTTTCGGCGCGCCGGCGGTCGTTACCGAGATGGTGGCTGGCGCTGAGCTGGCGCGCGAGAATGTGGACTTCGTTCGCCGCGCTGCGCCGCACAATGGATCAGGTCCCTTCATTGTCCAGCTCGCGGGTCGCGAGCCTGAGTGGATGCGGATCGGCGCTGGCTTAAGCGAATCCGCCGGCGCGGACATTATCGACATCAACATGGGCTGCCCCGCGAAAAAGGTCACGGGCGGACAATCGGGCTGTGCGCTGATGCGCGAACCGGAACTGGCGCGGAAGCTGATCGCGGCCACGGTGGCGGGCACGACGCGCCCGGTGACGGTAAAGATGCGGCTGGGCTGGGATGATGCATCGCTCAACGCGCCCGAAGTCGCGCGCATCGCCGAGGGCGAGGGCGCGCGGATGGTGACGGTGCACGGCCGCACGCGGCAGCAGTTCTATGAGGGGCGCGCGAACTGGGCGCGGATCGCGGCGGTGGTTGAGAGCATCCGCCTGCCGGTGATCGCCAATGGGGACATTGTTGATGCGGGGACGGCGGCCGAGGCGCTGAAGCAGTCGGGCGCCGCCGGTGTGATGATCGGGCGCGGGGCGACGGGACGGCCGTGGCGGCTGGCCGAGATTTCGCACGCGCTGTTCGGCACGCCCTACGCGGCGCCGACGCCGGAGCAGAAGCTGGCGTCGATGCAGGCGCAGATCGAAGGGTCGGTTGCGCTCTATGGCGAGCGGCTGGGCATTCGCGTGGTTCGCAAACATATCGCGGCGTTTGTCGATGCCTGGTGCGAGGATCATGGCCTGCCGGCGATGGCGGAGCAGCGGATCGCGCTGTGCAGGCTGGAAAGCCAGGCGGCGTTGCAGGACGGGTTGGCCCTGACGCTGTCGGGCATGAGGGCGGCGGCATGACGGTGACGCAGGATGGATCGGCGCTGGCGCTGAAGGTTCTCGATGCGATGCCGTTCGCGGTGATCGGGCTGACGCGGCGCGAGATGGTGAGCTTCGTCAATCCGGCGGCCGAGACACTGCTGCAGCGTTCGTCGGCGCTGGTGCGCGGGCGGCCGCTGACAGACCTGTTGCCGGACGACTCGCCGCTGATGGATTTCATTACGCGGGTGCGGCGCGAGGGCGGGGTGATGTCGGCGCGGTCGATCCGCATCGCAAGCTCGCACATTGCGCCGGTGGATATGGATGTCACGGCCTCTCCGGATGGCGAGGATGGCGGCCTGGTGCTGACGCTCATGCCGGTTCGGCAGGTGCAGGACGAGTCCAAGAACGCCGAGGTGAATGCGTTCGCGCAGATCGCGCGGATGCTGGGGCATGAGGTCAAGAACCCGCTGGCGGGGATAGTCGGCGCAGCGCAGCTGCTGGCGCGGCAGGCGCGGGACGACCAGCAGGCGTTGCTGACGCTGATCCGCGAAGAAGGTGGGCGCATTCATCGCATCGTCGATCGCTTCCAGGCCTTCGAGACATTCTTCTCGCCGCGCGCGCGGATCACCAATGTGCACATCGTGCTCGACAGTGTGGTCGATCTTGCGAAAGCGAGTTTTGGCGCGAGCACGCGGTTCGAGTTGCAGTATGATCCTTCGTTGCCGGAGATCGAGGTTGATCCTGATCACCTGCACGAGGCGGCGCTGAATCTCGTCAAGAACGCGGTCGAGGCGGCCACCACCGGAACGCGGCAGGCGCGTGTCGCGATTTCGACGCGCTATCGTGCGGGTTTTCGCTTTGCGGGACGGGATGGGCCGCGAGCGCGCGGCGCGCTCGAGATATCGGTGACCGACAATGGCCCGGGCGTCTCGGAGGTTTCTGTGCCGCGCGTGTTTGAGCCCTTCTTCACAACCAAGGCGGGCGGCGCGGGCATCGGCCTCGCTGTCGTCGCCGAGATCATGCAAGCGCACGGTGGCTTTGTCGTTCTCGACAACAGCGTGAGCGGCGCCTCCCTGCGTCTGCTCTTTCCGATTGCGCGCCAAAAAGGAGCGGCCAAATGAGCGGTCCGACAATCCTGGTCGCTGACGACGATGCGAGCGTGAGGCTCGTCATCAGCCAGACACTGGCGCAGGAGGGCTATCACGTCCGGGCGACCAACACGATGTCGGCGCTGTGGCGCTGGATCCAGGCGGGCGAGGGCGACCTGCTGATCACCGACGTCTACATGCCGGATGAATCGATTTTCGATCTGCTGCCGCAGATACGGCGGACCCGGCCTGAGCTGCCGATCATCGTGATCTCGGGGCAGTCGACCGTGCTGACCGCCGCGATGGCGTCGGACCATGGCGCTTACGACTACCTGCCCAAGCCGTTCGATATCGACAAGCTGGCGGAGACGGTGCGTCGGGCGCTGCAGAAGAAACCGACGCGCGGTCAGGAGCCCACGGGCCGGCGCGCGGAGAAAGACGAGGCGCTGCCACTGATCGGGCGGTCGAAGCCGATGCAGTCGGTCTATCGCGTGATCGCGCGGATCATGAACAATGATCTCACCGTGCTGATCGAAGGGGAGAGCGGCACTGGCAAGGACCTCGCCGCGCGAGCGATCCACCAGTTGGGCAAGCGCAAGACGGGACCGTTCGTGGCGGTGAGTCTCGCGGCGTTGCAGCGCGACCAGGTCGAGGACGAAGTGTTCGGCGGCGGGCGTGACAGCAGTGGCAAGCGCCGCGGCAAGGTCAGCGAAGCGGACGGCGGGACCTTGTTTCTCGACGAGGTCGGCGACATGCCGCTGGAGGCGCAGACGCGCCTCGTGCGTTTCCTGCAGGACGGGCGGTTCGCGACCTCGGGCGATGATCTCGACGTGCGCATCGTGGCGTCGACCAAGCATGACCTGCGCGCGCTGGTTGATCAGGGGTTGTTCCGCGAAGACCTGTATTACCGGCTCAACGTGGTGTCGCTTCAGCTGCCGCCGCTGCGCGAGCGGAAGGAAGACATTCCGGATTTGGCGTCGGCGTTTCTGGTGCGCGCCAAGAAGGAAGGCCTGCCGGAGAAGCAACTCGACAAGAGCGCATATGACCTGCTGGTCGCTTATGACTGGCCGGGCAATGTGCGTGAGCTGGAGAATGTTATCCGCCGGCTCTCAGCTCTGAGCCCGGAGCCTGTGATCTCGGCGCGGGAAGTGGAGCGCGAGTTACGTTCCAACACGCGCACGGTGGCCGGCGAGCGGGAATTCGAGCAGGAGATCGAGGCGCTGCTGTCGCGGCACTTCATCTCGGCGCTTTCGGCGGACCCGGACAAGGATCCTGATGGCGGGCAGATCTACCAGACCGTGATCGAACAGGTGGAGCGTCCACTGATCAAGCTGGCGCTGGCGGCGACCAACGGCAACAAGGTGCGGGCGGCGGCGCTGCTCGGCTTGAACCGAAATACGCTGCGCTCGAAGATCAACGGGCTGGGAGTCGCGGAAAGCGACTGAGATCGCGCCACGCGAGAGTTCCCGAACATAAAGCAGTAGTTGTCCCGGAATCCTGTTGCTGCCGCGCATCAGGGTGTGCTTTGCTCGTCACACTGTGTTGCCCAGCCGCCGCACTATCGAGCGACGGCGGCAGGCGCACGAGGTGATTGTACGCCCAATTGGATGACTGCCCCGCGGGTCTGGAGGGGTAGTCGATCTGCTGGGCCTTTGGGTAGAGTGGATGCCAGACACGGCGACCGCAGCAAGCGATGCGAGGATCCGGCTCGGCCGGGCGACCTCGAACATGTTCAAGCTGCTGTTCGGCCTCGCGGTCGTCATCGCGGCTGGAGCGACCTACCTTGCGGTTACCGACACAAGCCCCAGTGCTGCCGGGCAGCCGGGGTTGTTCTGGCTGCTGATCGCCAACCTGGTGCTGATTGCGGGCGTGGCGACGGTTCTTGGGGTGCGGGTCTATTCGCTCGTGCGCGAGAACCGCGAGACCAATGGCGGCGCGCGGCTACGCCTTCGCATCATCTTCCTGTTCTCGCTGACTGCAGCGATCCCGACAATTCTGGTTGCCGGATTCCTCGCGGTAGCAATCAACCGCTCCGTGGATGGCTGGTTCAGCCGGCCGGTCACCAACATCGTGCAGGGCGGCAAGGAAGCCGCCCGCGCGGCGATGGATGATCTACGCCTTGAGGTGGAACGAGAAGCCAAGAGCATTCACAGCGACATCGCCGCGTCTACTCCACCCGCTGACGGCTCTCAGCCGCCGATCAACACGCTCGCTGACTACCTGCAGAGACGAAGCGCCGCGCGAGGATTGTTCAGCCGCGTCGAACTTCTGGATGGCTCCGGAGCGCCGCTGTTCCAGGTGGCCGATCCCAACGAGGCCCCGCCTTCGGTGAAGCCAACGCAGAAGGACTGGGACGCTGCGAAGGTGAATGAGATCAATGTGCGCGAAGACGCGGACGGCGCCATCCGCGTGTTTTTCAAGGCGCCCATATTCGATAATGTCTATGTGCAGATGGCGCGATCGATTCCGCCGCAGGTGAGCGAACGGTTCCAGCAGGCGGATGCATCGCTGAAGGCCTTCGAGGAGGCGCAGGCGCGGCGGCAGGTGCTGAGCACGGTGCTTGTGCTGAGCTATGTGGAAGCGGCGGCGCTGATGCTGCTGGGGACGGCGTGGCTGGGGATGACGGCGGCGGCACGGATCGCCATGCCGATCGGCGCGCTGGCAGGCGCGGCGCGCGCCGTGCGTGACGGCGATCTTTCGGTGCGGCTGTTGCGGCCGCAAGTGCGGGATGAGATCGCGGACCTGGCCGACGCATTCAACGAAATGACGGACAGGCAGGCGCGGCAGACGAGCGCGCTCGACCGGGCGAGGATCGATGCGGAGACGCGCTCGGCGTTCATCGAGGCGGTGCTGTCAGGCGTCGAGGCCGGGGTGATCAGGATTGATGGCGAACTGCATGTGACGATTGCGAATGCGTCGGCGCAGGCGCTGCTGGGGTTCACGCACCTGCCGGGAAGCGAGACGCCGCTGGCGCAGATCGCGCCGGAATTCGTGGCTGCGGCGCGGCGGGCTATCGAGACGGGGCAGTCAGTGGACACGAGCTACAAGCGGCCGTCGGACACTGGCACGCTGCACCTGCAGGTGCGGGTCGCGTCCGAAGCGGAGGGGGCAGGGGCGGTAATCACCTTCCACGACACGACGCGGCTTGTGATGGGCCAGCGCCAGGCGGCATGGCGCGATGTGGCGCGACGGATCGCACACGAGATCCGCAATCCGCTGACGCCGATCCAGCTTGCGGCGGAGCGGCTGCGGCGGCGATTTGCCAGCCAGATAACCACCGACCGCGAGACGTTCGAGCGATGCACCGACACGATCACGCGGCAGGTGGCGGACATCGGGAGGATGGTCGAGGAGTTCTCCGGTTTCGCCCGTATGCCGAAGCCAACCTTCGGGAAGTTTGGCCTTGTCGACATGGTGGAGTCGGTGGCGTTCGCCCAGCGCATGTCGTCGCCAGCCATCGCCGTGACAGTGACAGCGCCGCCGCATCCGGTGGAGGTGCTCGGCGACGAGCGCATGCTTGCGCAGGCGCTGACCAATATCGTGAAGAATGCCGCCGAGGCCGTGGAGCGTCAGATAGAGGCTGGCGGGCTAAGCAAGGGCTCGGTCGCCATCGACGTGTTCACCGATGGGGACGAAGTGCAGCTGACGATACGCGACAATGGCCCGGGGTTCCCGGTGGCGGATCGCGAGCGGTTGCTGGAGCCCTATGTCACGACACGCAAGAATGGCGTCGGGCTTGGCCTCGCCATCGTGACGCGCATCATTGAAGATCATGGCGGACGCATATGGCTCGGCGACAACGAGCTGGCCGCCAATGGCGCGCGGGTGGATATCCGCATGCCAATGCAACCCAATCCAGTTGAAGAATCGATGGCCCTGGCCGGCGAAGGAGTAGCGTAATGACTGCCGAAATTCTCGTGGTCGACGACGAAGCCGATATCCGCGAACTCGTGGGCGGCATCCTGCAGGACGAGGGGTATGTCGTGCGAACGGCGGGCAACTCGGCCGACACGCTGGCGGCGGTGCGCACGCGGGCGCCGCGGCTGGTCGTGCTGGATGTCTGGCTGAAGGGATCTGAGCTCGATGGGCTTGGAATCTTGTCCATCCTCAAGGAGATGGACCCGTTCCTGCCTGTGGTGGTGATCTCGGGCCACGGCACGGTCGAGACGGCGGTCGAGGCGATCCGGCGCGGGGCCTACGATTATCTCGAAAAGCCGTTCAAGTCCGAGAAGCTGATCGTGACAGTGCAGCGGGCGCTGGAGAACGCGGCGCTGAAACGGGAGAATTCCCGTCTCATGGCGCGGTCGGCGTCGTCGCACGAACTGGTCGGGCGTTCGAGCGCGATGGCCCAGCTTGCGAACTCGGTGGACAAGGTCGCGGCGACCAACAGCCGGATCATGATCTCGGGGCCGCCGGGCTCGGGCAAGGATCTGGTGGCGCGCCTGATCCACGATCGGTCGAACCGCGCTAGCGGGCCATTCGTGGTGATCAACACGGCGTCGATCGACCCCGAGCGGATCGAGACGGAGCTGTTCGGCGAGGAGACCGGAAACGGCAAGGCGCCGAAGATCGGGCTGTTCGAACAGGCGCATGCGGGGACAGTGCTGCTGGACGAAATCTCGGACATGCCGCTGGCGGCGCAGAGCCGCATCCTGCGCGTGCTGGTCGACCAGCGCTTCAAGCGCCGCAATGGGCAGGACGATGTGTCGGTCGATGTGCGGGTGATCTCGACCACGGCGCGCGACCTGCGGTCCGAGATCGCGGCGGGGCGATTCCGGGAGGATCTCTACTACCGGCTCAACGTGGTGCCTGTGGACGTGCCGGCGCTTGACCGGCGTCGCGAGGATATTCCGGAGCTCGTGCGGTACTTCATCCAGCGCGTCGCCGACGCGACGGGGCTGCAGCCGCGGCCGTTTGCGGACGAGGCGGTTGCGGTGCTGCAGGCGAGCGAGTGGCCCGGCAATGTGCGCCAGCTCCGGAACGTGGTCGAGCGTCTGCTCATCCTGACCAATGGCGAGCCGCCCGGGCCGATCACGGCAGAGCACCTGCCCAGCGATTCCAAGGGCGGCAGCGCCTCGGCTGCGGGGTCGATGCAGATGATCTCAATGTCCCTGCGAGATGCGCGGGAACATTTCGAGCGGGAGTACCTGTCGATGCAGATCACCCGGTTTGGCGGCAATGTCTCGCGGACGGCGGCCTTCATCGGCATGGAGCGGTCCGCGCTGCACCGCAAACTCAAGGCGCTGGGCGTCGATACCAGCCTCGGGATCAAGGAACCGCAGGGCTGACCGGCAGCGCAGACGGCTGGCCCTATTTCACACGGCGCCGCCTCGACGGGCGGCTCCGCGTGCGTTTGACCGTGCACGGGGCTGAATCCGGCGGCGGATAGGACCGGCCGGGCAAGGCATTGCTCATTGCGCGCGGGAAAGGCTAAACGTTCTGCAAGGCCCCAGCAAAGAAGGCTCGCAAAATCCATGTCGGCTGACAAGAAACAGA
Source organism: Alphaproteobacteria bacterium (assembly GCA_031419455.1). GTDB lineage: Bacteria > Pseudomonadota > Alphaproteobacteria > Caulobacterales > Hyphomonadaceae > UBA7672. The sequence continues at coordinate 62,161 of JANOKS010000173.1, read as the reverse complement.
ACCTGCAGGACATTTTCCTCAACGCCGTGCGGAAGGGCAAGACACCCCTCACCGTGTTCCTTGTGAACGGCGTCAAGCTCCAGGGCATTGTGACCTGGTTCGACAATTTCTGCGTGCTGCTGAAAGGCGAAGGTCGCCCGCCGCAACTCGTGTACAAGCACGCCATCTCGACCATCGCGCCGAACGCGCCGGTCAATCTCTTCGAGAACGAAGACGAGGAATGATTGCCTAGAGACCTGATCGACCGCCGGCCGCCAGAAGAGACAGCCGCGGTTGTTCTGCCCATCATTGGCGGGGCGGATGTTGCGCGCTCCCGTCTTGAAGAGAGCATGGGGCTGGCTGAGGCGCTTGGCGTAAAGCTGGCCTTCGCCGAGCAGCTAAATGTTCGCGAACCTCATCCCGCGCGGCTTCTTGGATCAGGACAGCTCGATGCGCTGGCGCAGCGCTTCCGCGACGAGGGCGTGACGCTGTTCATCGTGGATGGCGCGCTGACGCCGGTTCAGCAGCGCAACCTCGAAACGGAACTGAAGCTGAAGGTCGTGGATCGCACCGGGCTGATCCTCGAAATCTTCGGCCTGCGGGCGCGGACGGCGGAGGGCCGGCTGCAGGTCGAGATGGCGCGCTCGCTCTATGAGCGCTCGCGTCTCGTGCGGACGTGGACCCACCTTGAACGCCAGCGCGGCGGCTTCGGCTTTCTCGGCGGTCCCGGCGAGAGCCAGTTGGAGACCGACAGGCGGTTGCTGGACAAGCGCATCGCAGGTTTCAAGCGTGAGCTGGAGGATGTGCGGCGCACGCGGCGCCTGCAGCGCGAGGGCAGGGCGAAGCGGGGTGCGCCGGTGGCGGCGATCGTGGGCTACACCAATGCGGGCAAGTCGACGCTGTTCAACCGGCTGACGTCTTCGGATGTGCTTGCGGCGGACATGCCGTTCGCGACGCTCGATCCTACCGCGCGCGAGATCGTCGCGGCGTCGGGCCGGCGGATGGCGCTGGTCGATACGGTCGGGTTCATCACCGACCTGCCCACCACGCTGGTGGCGGCTTTCCGTGGGACGCTGGAAGAAGCGATGGAGGCGGACATTCTGATCCATGTCCGCGACATCGCCCATCCGGACACCGAGTATCAGTCGAACGATGTCTACGGCATTCTTGAGCAGCTGACGGAAGAGACCGGGCTGGAGCGGCCGCCTGTGATCGAGGTCTGGAACAAGGCCGACGCCGTCGCGCCTGCAATTCGCGATGTACTGGCTGCGCGGGCCGAGACTCACAGCCCGCCGGCGCTGCTGGTGTCGGCGCTGACGGGGCAGGGCGTGGACGAACTGTTATTCCGGATCGAGGGCGAGCTGTTCCGCAACCGGCGGCCACGTCGCGTAACGATCCCGGCGGCGGACGGGCGGCTGCATGCCTGGTTGCACGAGAATTGCGAGGTATCCGCAGAGATGCTGTCGGGCGAGAGCGATCTCGTGCTGGACGTGTTCATGACGGATGAGGATGTCGCTCGCTTCCGAGCTTTGTCGGGTCTGGTGAGCGTGGCGGGCTAAGACTATCACGCCTCTTGACGCGCGCATTTAAGTAGCTACATTTAATATGTGCCGACGCCGCCTTCATGGATTGAATGGGACGATCGGAAGGCGGAAGCCAACCAGCGGAAGCATGGCGTGTCGTTCGCGCTCGCCGAGAGTTTCCCTTTTGAGACAGCCATCGAGGCTATCGACCCGGAAAGTGACGAACATGGCGAAGAGCATTACCACGCCCTTGGGAAAATCGACCGCACGATCTATGCGCTCGTCTACACGCGCCGGCGCGACAAAATCCGCGTCATCAGCCTCCGCAAAGCGACGCCTCGCGAGCGCGAAGTCTACCGGAATGGCGGACTTTACTGAGGGAGACGAACCCTTCTTGAAGCCCATGATGAAGTTCGGGCCTGTCAGCAAGGAGACGCTTGCGATCGTCCGCAAGGGACGCGGCCGGCCGCCATCCGAAACGCCGAAGGAACAGGTTACGCTCAGGATCGACAGCGCCGTGCTGGATCATTTCCGGGAGAGCGGTTCCGGCTGGCAGACCCGGCTCAACGCGGCGTTGCGCAAGGCGGCAAAGGTCTGATGTCGTGCAGTAAGGTGCGTGATGGTGGATTTCGCTGCGCTCAATCCACCCTACGATTTGCGACTGGTGCTGCCGGGGAGGATTGAACTCCCGACCTCAGCCTTACCAAGGATGCGCTCTACCACTGAGCTACGGCAGCATTCCGCGCGAGCGGAGGCGTCCGCATAACGGAAACCCCTCCCAATGGGAAGGGGAGGTGGTAGACAGGCTATCATGTCGCGGAATAGCCAGGAAAAGCCTCCAAAACCGTCGTCCCAGGCCGACAGGCGCGCCAAGCGGCTGGCCGAGGCGCTACGGGCAAACCTGAAGCGGCGCAAGGCCGGCGGACCGGCCGGGGACGTTGATACCAAAGGAAAGTCGGGTCCTGTCGAGGATTAGGCGTCGCCGCGCCTTGTGCCGGCCAATTTCGGGACCATAACCAACCCTCATGGACAAGCTCTCGATTCTCGCCAATGGCCCGCTGGAGGGCCGCATTCCCATATCCGGCGCCAAAAACTCGGCGCTGAAGCTGATGGCGGCGTCGCTGCTCTGCGAGGAGCCGCTGGTGCTGACCTCGACGCCCAACCTCGCCGACACGCGCTTCATGGAGAAGCTGCTGCAGAGCCTGGGGGTCGTCGTGGAGTGGCCGAAGGGCGAGGCGCTGTGCCGGATGCATGCGGAGAACATCACCTCGACCATCGCGCCCTACGATCTGGTGCGGAAGATGCGGGCGACGTTCAACGTGCTCGGGCCGCTGCTGGCGCGCGTGGGCCATGCGACGGTGTCGCTGCCGGGCGGGTGCGCGATCGGCGCGCGGCCAGTGGATCTGCACCTGATGGCGTTCGAGGCCATGGGCGCGGACATCGTCATCGAGGAAGGCTATGTGAAAGCTGCGGCGCTGCGCGGGCTGAAAGGCGCGCACATCGTGTTTCCCTTCGTGTCGGTTGGAGCGACCGAGCACGCGATGCTTGCGGCAGCGCTGGCTGATGGCGAGACGATACTCGAGAACGCGGCGTGCGAACCGGAGATTGGCGATCTCGCGATCTGCCTGAATGCATGCGGCGCCAAGGTTACGGGTTATGGCACATCGACCATCCGCATCCAGGGCGTCGCGAAGCTGACCGGCGCGCGGCATGATGTGATCGCTGACAGGATCGAGGCAGGCACATTCGCCATTGCGGCGGCGGCGACAGGTGGCAATGTTCTGCTCGAAGGCGCGCGCGAGGCGGACCTTGGCGCATTGATCGACTGCCTGCGGCGGGCTGGCGTGACGGTGGAGGTCGAGCCCAAGGGCTTGCGGATCAAGCGTGACCCGTCTGTGCCGCTGAAGGCTGTCGACATCGAAACCTCGCCGCATCCGGGTTTCCCGACCGACCTGCAGGCGCAGTTCATGGCGCTGATGTGCATCGCGGAGGGCACGAGCACGATCCGCGAGAACATCTTCGAGAACCGCTTCATGCACGCGCCGGAGCTGAGCCGCCTTGGCGCGAACATTCATGTGCGAGCGAATGAGGCGGTTGTACGCGGCGTGTCGAAGCTGAAGGGCGCGCAGGTGATGGCGACTGACCTGCGGGCGTCAGTGAGCCTCGTCATTGCGGCGCTGGTGGGGGAAGGGGAGACGGTGGTGAACCGGATCTATCACCTCGACCGGGGCTTTGAGCGGCTCGAGGAGAAGCTCGGCCGGTGCGGCGCGAAGATCACGCGGCAGGGGGGCTCGGCCTGAGGCTGGGCAGTCTGCCGTCTCGCTGGAGCAATCCGGCTTTCTGGTCTAGGGAAAGCCACCGTCGCCGGCGCCTCCCGCCGGCAGTCCGGTCAGGCAATATCCATGGTTGAGGAACGGGTCTTGAGCGCGTTGAAGCTCCTTGCAGAGGACGCCGAAGGGTTGGCCATCATCGCGGCAGCCACACAGGATGGACTCGTGAAGGCGCAGGACATCCGGTTCGACGCGCGCTCGCGCACGTTTGGACTGGAGATCAACCGCTTCCAGTGGGAGCGGGCGGGAAAGCGCATGCCGTTCTTCCGTTCGCGCGCGGTGCTCGCATTTGCAGGCGTGGAGAGCGTGCGGACGCGGGGCGTGACCAAGGATATCGACGCGGTCTACGCGCTGATGGACATCAGGTTCGAGCCGGCGTCGGAACCGCCGGGCGGGGTGGTGAAACTGCTGTTCTCGGGCGAGGTGCAGATCGAGGTGGCGGCGGAGTGCCTTGACGTGACGCTGGCGGATATCGGGCCGGCCTGGCCGACGCGTCGTCGTCCGGATCACGAGAAGAAGCGGCCATGAGCATACGCCGTTTCAACGCCGCCGACGCCGGGTTCACAGAGGCATTCGGCAAGTTCCTGTCGCTGCGCCGTGCGCAGGGCACAGAGGACGTGCACGCCGTGACGGCGGTGATCGTTCGTGACGTGCGCGAGCGCGGCGGCGATGCCGTGACGGCGCAGACCAGCCGGTTCGACAAGGTCGAGGTCGATCCGCAGACGCTGCAGGCGAAGGGCGTCGACCTGCTGGAGGCGGCGGAGCGGTGTGCGCCGGATGTGCGCGAGGCGCTGAGCTTCGCGGCGGAGCGGATCGAGCGATACCATCAGGAGCAGCGGCCGAAGGATCACAGTTTTGTCGATCCGAACGGGCTGGAGTTGGGGTGGCGGTGGTCGGCTGTCGATTCCGTTGGTCTCTACGTGCCGGGCGGGCGGGCGAGCTACCCGAGTTCGGTCCTGATGAATGCGATCCCGGCGCGGGCCGCTGGCGTCAAGCGCATCGTGATGGTCTCGCCTGTGCCGGGCGGGCAGTTCAATCCTGCCGTTGCCTATGCGGCGGTGCGGGCGGGCGTGACGGAGTTCTATCCGATCGGTGGAGCGCAGGCGGTTGCGGCGCTGGCGTATGGGGCGGGAAACCTGAAGCCAGTCGACAAGATCGTGGGGCCGGGCAACGCGTATGTGGCGGCGGCCAAGCGCATCGTGTTCGGCGATGTCGGCATCGACACGATTGCGGGGCCTTCTGAGATCACCGTCGTCGCCGACAGCCAGAACAATCCGGAATGGATCGCGGCGGACCTGCTGAGCCAGGCGGAACATGATCCGCTGGCGCAGTCCATCCTGATCACGGACGATGCTGAGTGGGCCTCACGGGTCGAAGCGGCGGTGGAGCAGCAGATCACGCAACTGGCCACGTCGAAGACGGCGGTGGATGCGTGGCGCGACTATGGGGCGATCGTGATTGCGCCGCTTGCGCGCGCAGCGGACATCGTGAACCAGATCGCGCCGGAGCATGTGGAGATTGCGACCAGCGATCCGGATGTTATCGCGAATGATGTTCGCCATGCCGGGGCGATCTTCCTCGGACGGTATGCGCCCGAAGCGCTGGGCGACTATGTGACCGGGTCCAACCATGTGCTGCCGACATCGGGCGCGGCGCGGTTTGCGTCGGGGCTGTCGGTGCTCGATTTCATGAAGCGCACGTCGGTGCAGCGCATCAGCGAGAAGGGGTTCCGGCATCTTGCTGCAGCCGCCGAGACTCTGGCGAAGTGCGAGGGTCTTCCGGCGCATGGGTTGTCGGTCTCGATACGCCGGAGCGATGGATGACCTCCAACGCGCGCATCGCTTCCATCGAGATCGACGAGAAGAGCCTGGCGCCTGCCGGGCCCGATGCGGATCATGAGCGCAAGGTCGCGATCTTCGACCTGCTCGAAGCGAACAGCTTCCGGGTCGTCGGGCATGACGGCGGGCCGTACAGCATCGTGTTGTCGCTGGCCGACAACCGGCTGGTGTTCGACATTTCGGAGCAGGACGGCTCGCCGGTGCGCAAGCTGTTGTTGTCGCTGACGGCGCTGCGCCGCGTGATCAAGGACTACTTCATGGTCTGCGACAGCTATTACGACGCGATACGGAGTTCTTCGGCGCTGCAGATTGAGGCCATCGATATGGGGCGGCGGGGGTTGCATAATGAGGGGTCGCAGGTGCTGACGGAGCGGCTGGCGGACAAGGCGGAGGTGGATTTCGACACGGCTCGGAGGCTGTTCACACTGGTCTGCGCGCTGCACGCCCGGAGCTAAAATCGCAGGAATCGACTATTCCCCGCGAAACCGTGTATAGGGGCCTCGCCCACGACCCAGCCGCCTGTAAGGAGCTTCATGGCGAAGGAAGAGCTTATCGAATTCGAAGGCACGATCGTTGAACTGCTGCCCAACGCGACGTTTCGCGTGAAGCTGGCCAACGATCACGAGATCATTGCGCATACGGCCGGAAAGATGCGGAAAAACCGCATCCGCGTCCTGACGGGCGACAAGGTGCTCGTCGAGATGACGCCCTACGACCTGACCAAGGGGCGCATTACTTATCGTTTCAAGTGACGGCGACCTTCGGGTCGGGTCCAGGGCTTGCGCTTGCCAGCGCGAGCCCGCGGCGGCTGGACCTGCTGCGCCAGATCGGCCTGCTTCCGGACCGGGTTGTTCCAGCTAACATCGATGAGACGCCCCTGCGCGACGAGCGGCCTGGCCAGCTCGCGCTGAGGCTTGCCATTCAGAAGGGCGAGGCGGCGCGGGCGGGGCTCGATGGCATGTTCGTCATCTCGGCTGACACCGTGGTGGCGGTCGGGCGGCGGATCCTGCCGAAGGCCGAGACCGAGGACGAAGCACGGGCGTGCTTACGATTACTATCGGGTCGTAAGCATAATGTTCTTACAGGGGTCGCGGTGTTCGCGCCGGACGGGCGGCAGGTCTCGCGACTGGTGGAGGCGCGTGTCGAACTCAAGCGGCTCTCGCATCTCGATGTCGAGGGCTACATTGGTTGCGGCGAGTGGCGCGGCAAGGCGGGCGGCTATGCGATCCAGGGACAGGCGGGCGGCTTCGTGACGGAGATTGCGGGGTCTTACTCCGCGATTGTCGGGCTGCCGCTGTATGAGACAGCGGCGCTGCTGGAGGGTGTTGGTTATCCGTTTGCGCGGCGGTGGGAGAGAAGCGCGTGAAGGCGCGGCTCGCCATCGACGATGCGGTAGGCGAGACGCGCCGGCTTCTGCTCGACGAACAGGGGTGGGCGTTTCGTCTGCATCTCGAACGCTGGAGCGAGCGCGGCGCGCGCGCCGTGCTGGGCGAGATTCGATGGGGCCGGATACGCGCGCGCATTCCCGGCAATCGCGGCTGGTTCGTTGACCTTGGCCAGGCGCCTGAGGGCGTGGTCGAGCCGACACAGGCGCAGCGCATGATCGAAGGCGCGATGGCGGCGTTCCGCGTGAAAGCCGAGGCGTGGGCCGACAAGGGGCCGCTGCTGTCATTGGCGGATGTGTCGCCGAAGCTCACGCCGCCGGATCGGCCGGGGCTGCATGCAGCGCCGCCTGTCGAGGCTTTTCTTGAGGGCGTGACGGTCGAGCAAACGATCACGGGCGAGGAGGCGCGCGCGCTGGTGGATGCGGCGATCGACGAGGCGTCGCACGGCGTCGTTGAGCTGCATGGCGACGGCGACATTGCGATCGACATGGCGCGGGGCGCCGTGGTGATCGATGTCGATGGCGGGCAGCGCAAGAGCGTCGGCGATGCAGAGCGGTTTGCGCAGGAGTTGAACCTCGCGGCGGCGGAGGCGGCGGCGCGGCAGATCTCGCTGCGGTCGCTGGGCGGGCTGGTGCTGATCGACTTTGTCGGCATGAAGCAGGCCGAGAGCCGCCGCGCGGTGGTGGCGCGTTATCGCGAGGTGCTGGCGGGCTATCTTGGGCGCAGCAGTGATGTGCTGGAGATGTCGCGGCTGGGCGTGGTCGAGGCGGCGATTGCGCGGCGGGGAAGGCCGCTGGGGGATGCGCTGGGCGCGGGCTCGGTGGAGCGCGCGGCGCTGGAGACGCTGCGGGCGATCGAGAGGGCGGGCTGGCAGGATCGCGGATCGCGCCTTGTGGCGCGTGTCAGCCCGGAGGTGGAAGCCTGGCTCGACCATGACCATATCGGCTGGCGCAAGGCGCTGGGCGACCGCATCGGCGAGCGCTGGACGGTGGAGTCCGCGCCGGCGCACGGGCCGCGGCCCGACGTGAGGCCACAGGCGTAGCCGGAAGAAGAGAAAGAGTGTGATGGCCTGCCCGATCTGTTCCAAACCTGCCGAGAAGACCTTCGCGCCGTTCTGCTCGCGGCGGTGCGCGGATGTGGACCTCTCGCGCTGGCTCAAGGGCAGCTATGCGATTCCGGGGGAGCGGGCAGGGGAGGATGGCGAAGAGGGGTTCGACGCGTCGAATCCGCCTGAAAACAACCCTTTGCGCCGCGACGCAAAGAGCATGGACACGGAATAGGCCTGCCCTTATACATCCCGCCTTCATCGCCGCGAGGCGGTTCGCCCGGGTAGCTCAGTTGGTAGAGCAGCGGATTGAAAATCCGCGTGTCGCTGGTTCGATTCCGGCCCCGGGCACCATTTCTTTCATCGAGACTGCCAAATCATCGGTCATGCGCGAGGCCCGCGATGCGGGCTACACCGCATCCAGCGTGATTGCTGCGAACGCCTTCTTCTTGTCCCGCTTCACGACGATATCGACCTGATAGCCAAGCCGCGTCAGGATCACGAGCAGGCGCTCTACGCTCAGGTCACGGAACTTGCCGCTGAGCATGCGGGAAACGTCTGGTTGGCTGATATCCATTTCCGCGGCCGCTTCCGTCTGCGTGAGACCACGCGCTTTCACAATGCTCTGGATGCGGCTGACCAGTTCGGCCTTCATGAAATGCGATGGCGCGTCTGGCACACCGACATCGGCAAACACGTTTCCGGCGCTTCTGGTGATACGTGTCTTGGTCATGACTTGCTCCCGGTCTGCGCTTCCACGGCCTGAAGCCGTCTGCGAATTAGGTCCATGTCCGGCTTGGGCGTTTTTGCACCCTTTACGGACTTCTTCTGAAACGCGTGCAGAACATAGACTTCGCCTGCGAACTTCACGGTGTAGACGGCGCGATAGGTGTCGCCATCATGATCTTCGACGACTTCCAGCATGCTTGCGCCGCCAAAGCCCTTCAGTGCTTTGGCTTTCGCGTGCTTCTCGCCCGTCTGCGCCAGATAGAGTGCAAAGCCGATCTCTTCGCGCACGTCGTCCGGAAAAGCCTTCAAGTCCTTGAGGCTGCTGGCAACCCAGAACAGCGGCTTGAGGGGCGTATCCGGCATGGCTCTATATGGTGGAACAGCCATATGTTGTCAAGACTACGCGCCAGCTTAGTCAGTAGCAGGTGGTTACTCCGGCAACATCCCAACCCGCTGCATCGCCCAGTACGCGCCCACCAGTGCGATGAGGCCGGCGACCGGGATCACGAAGGCTGGGCGGTAGAGGTTGGGTTTGTGGGAGGTCTTGAGGGCGAGCTGGATGGCGAAGGCGGCGAGGCCGGTGGCGACTAGCACCAGCAGATGTCCGAGTTCGACGCCTATGGTGATGCCGATCAGGCCGGCGGAGAGGTCTGCGTTTTCGAGGTAGACTTTCATCACCGCGCCGAAGCCGAGGCCGTGCAGCAGGCCGAAGGCGAAGATGACGGGGAGGCGCCAGGCTGTGCCCTTGGGCGCGAAGATCGTCTCGAGCGCCAGCACGATGATCGAGACGGCGATCAGCGGCTCGATGATGTCGCCGGGGCTGGTGAGGATGCCGGTGGCGGCGAGGCCGAGCGTGATGGTGTGGGCGAGCGTGAAGGTCGTGACCTGGATCAGCAGCGAGGGCCAGTTGCGGGCGTTGAGGTAGAGCGCGACCACGAACAGCGCATGGTCGAGGCCCTGGGGGATGATGTGCTGGAAGCCGAACTCGATAAACGTCCCGACATTGTCGAACCACATCGGACGCTGACTCCCACGCTTCCCGGTAGCGTTATCGGGCAAGAAGTCGCTTCTTCGCAACCGCTTTGCCTGAGCCGGTCTTGAAATACCGTTCAAGCGCTCGGGCTTGCTCTTCGGTTTCGACGGCGACGTAGGAGCGGAGTTTCAACGGGCGGAACGGGCGGGTGGATAGGACTTCGCCGCGGTGGTGGGCGGCGACTCGCAGTTTCAGATTTGAGGTGCTGCCGACGTAGATGTCGCCGTTGGAAAGTTCGAGAAAGTAGACGTACCACATGCGCTTCCCCCAAAGCGTCGGTTGTTGGCGGCCTCCCTGCGCTAAAGCTTCGGGAGGCAAGAGTGCCACCCTACGCCCTGACGGGCCTCGCGCGTCAGTCCACACTTCGTGTGGCCTGCCACCCGAAGCCCGTCAGGGCGTAGGGTGGCGGAAGGGGTGGGATTCGAACCCACGGTGGAGTTTCCCCCACGACGGTTTTCAAGACCGTTGCCTTAAACCACTCGGCCACCCTTCCCTGGGGAGCCTTCTAGGCAGGGTTGGCTGCAAAGAAAATGGTTTACAGCGGCGCAGGCTGGATAAGGCGCCACACGGGGGCAGGGCGGCGGTTTCCGGAGGAATAAGCGCGGCGTGGCGCGGAACTCCGGGCAATTGGCGGCAAGCGGCTAACCATACCTTCAGACCCGGCCAAATTGATGAAAATTGACGGAGTCTGGTTTCGGGGCGGGCAAGCTCCGCATGGGTAAGGTGAACCCATGCCGCCAGAAGAGCGGCTGCGCGGAGGCTCTTCGCGCGTAATCAAGAGGGATCGATGATGGCTGACGGCCTCACCTTCCGCACGCGGGCGTTTGCTCGCGCCATGTCGTTGGCGATCGCGATGAGCGTGGCGGCTGGACCTGCGCTGGCGCAGGCGCCGATCGAGTACAAATCCCCCACGAAGACGGTGATGGCGCTGAACGTTGCGCCGCACGCGCCTGTCCCGAGTTTTTCGAACGCTGCGCCTGCTGGCGTGTTTGACCTGCGCCCCGGAGCACCGAAGGCAACGTTTGGCCCGGCGCCGCTGGCGGCGGCTGGCACGCCTGCGCCGATCGCGCTGAGGCCTGCGGCGCCCGCGGCGATCGCGCCGTTTGCCGGCCCTCCCTATCAGGTGGCTGGCCGCTGGTACGTGCCGGCGCATGAGCCGAACTACGACGAAGTCGGCATCGCGTCGTGGTACGGCCCAACCTTCCACGGCAAGGCTTCGGCGTCCGGCGAGACGTTCAACGAGAACGACCTGACGGCCGCGCACCCGACCCTGCCGATCCCGTCACTGGTGCGGGTCACCAATCTGGACAACGGCAAGACGGTTGTCGTGCGCCTGAATGACCGCGGGCCGTTTGTGGACGATCGCATCATCGATCTGTCGAAAGCGGCTGGCGCTGCGCTCGACATGCAGGGCAAGGGAACGGCGAAGGTTCGCGTGGAATATGTCGGGCCTGCCCCGGCCGATGGCGGCGGCGCGACTCTTGTGGCCGCCCAGCCGCAGCGTGTGGACGTGACGATGCGTTCGCTGCCGCCTGTCGTGGCCAGGCCGGTGGCGGCGGCGCCGTCGCGTGGTTTCTACCTGCAGGCCGGCTCGTTCTCTGATCTCGGCAACGCCCACGCCCTGCGCGGACGGCTTGCTGGATCTGGCCCGGTGTCGATCGAGACCGCCCAGGTGAATGGCGCCCCGTTCTATCGCGTCAGGCTCGGTCCCTGGACCTCGCGCGAGGACGCCGAAGCAGCTCGCCACGGCCTCGATGGACCTGCCGCGAAGGCGATTGTCGTCGCTCGCAACAGCTAAACCGGGCGGGGCAGGGCAGGGATTGCCGGTCTGCGGCTTCCCGGCGGTTGACGCGGGCGCCCAAAACGCCGTTTTGTGGACGGATTCCCGAGGGAGTCTGTCGCCATGCGTTTCATTGCTGGAACACTTGCCATTGCCGTGCTGGCAGCCGCATCCGCCATAGCCCAGCCGGGGCCCGGGGCCGCGTCTGCGCCGGTCGAACAACTCAGTGCGGATCCGCTGAACACTGCGGCGCCCTACGCCTTCATCCTCGATGGCGACACCGGCCTGCCCCTCTATTCCAAGCAGGGCGACGCGCCGATGACGCCGGCGTCGATGTCGAAGCTGATACTGTACTACATGGTGTTCGAGCGCATCAAAGCCGGCCGGCTCGCGATGACCGACGAGTTCACGGTGAGCGAGCATGCCTGGCGCACTGGCGGCGCCGGTACGGACGGCTCGACCATGTTCCTGCCGCTGAACTCCAAGGTTACTGTGCAGGACCTGTTGAAGGGCGCGGTGATCGTCTCTGGAAACGATGCGTGCATCGTGCTGGCCGAGGGCCTGTTCGGCAGCGAGGAAGCGTTTGCGCGCCAGGCGACGGCCAAGGGCAAGGAGTTGGGTCTCACCAATTCGACGTTCGCGAATTCGACTGGTCTGGAAGATCCTCGCCATCGCATGACCGCGCATGACATCGCCGTGCTCGCCTTCCGGGTGATCAAGGACTTCCCGGAATTCTACCCGATGTTCTCGGAGCCTGAGTTCACCTTCAACAAGACGCGCCAGTACAATCGCAACCCGCTGTTGCGCGAGCTTGATGGCGCGGACGGCGTGAAGACGGGTCACCTGTCGGTTTCAGGCTACGGTCTTGTTGGGTCGGCGGTGCGTGAAGGCAAGCGGCGGATTATCGTGCTCAACGGCCTCGCCAGCGAAACGGCGCGCAAGCAGGAAGGTCCGCGCGTGATGCGGTCGGCCTTTCTCGACTTCACCTCGGCGACGCTGGTGACGAAAGGCGCGCAGGTTGCGGTCGCCGATGTGTGGCTGGGCGAACAGGCGCAGGTGCCATTGGTGGCGGCGGAAGGCTATGCCATCGGCCTCCATCTCGACGCGGTCGACAAGATCAAGGGCGAGGTCGTGTACAAGGGTCCGCTCCATGCGCCGGTGAAGGAAGGCGATGTCGTCGGCGAACTGGTGATCACCGCGCCGGGCGCGCCAGCGAAACGCATTCCGGTTGCGGCGGGCGCGACCGTCAATCAGCTCGGCTTCTTCGGCAAGGCGATGCTTGGCCTGAGGGGCGAGTAAGCATTGGCGCAGCGCGGCCGGTTCATAACGCTGGAGGGCGGCGAGGGTGTGGGAAAGTCCACGCTGGCGGCTGCACTGGCGTCGCAACTGGGGGCGAAGGGTGTCGAGGTCGTGCGCACGCGCGAGCCGGGAGGCTCGCCCGGCGCGGAGGCGTTGCGGCGGCTGATCCTCAATCCGCCGGAAGATGTGGGTGGGTGGAATCCGGTTGCGGAGGCGCTGCTGTTCTATGCAGCGCGCAGCGATCATCTTGATTGCACGATAAGGCCTGCGCTGGCGCGAGGCGCGTGGGTGATCTGCGATCGCTTCTCTGACTCAACGCGCGCCTATCAGGTGGCGGCTGGCGGCGTGGCGCCGGAGCATTTCGATGCGCTGGAGAAAATGTGCGTCGGGGCCGATGCGCCGGACCTGACGCTTGTACTAGACTTGCCGATGGAGATTGCACGTACACGGATGAAGGCGCGATCCGTGACGCAAGATGCGATCGAGTCGCGCGACCTCGCCTACCACGCGGCTGTCCATAGCGCTTTCCTCGATATCGCGCGCGCCAATCCGCAACGCTGCCTGGTGCTGGATGCATCGGTATCGTCGGATGCGCTTGCGCAAAATGCGATGGCCGAGATCGCGCTGCGCTTTCCGGAGGTCCGCTGATGGAGCTCCTGCCGGAAGATGTCGGGCCGGTGTTCGGTCACGAAGCAGCGCGGCGAGAATTCTTCGAGGCGCTCGATGCTGGCCGCATGCATCATGGCTGGCTGCTGCGAGGTTCGCGCGGCGTCGGCAAGGCGCGGCTGGCGTTGCGGCTGGCGTTGCATCTGCTGGGCGACCGTGCGGAGCTGTCTGCCTCGCCCGATCCTGCACTGACGCGGCTGGTGCTCGCCGGCAGCCATCCTGACCTGCGCGTGATCCGCCGTCCGTTCGATGACAAGGGCAAGCAGAAATCCGAAATCCCGGTCGATAGCGTGCGCGTGCTTGCGCAGTTCTTCTCGTTGCGCCCCGCGCTTGGCGGCTGGCGTGTCGCGATCATCGATGCGGTGGATGAGATGAACCGCTTCGGCGCCAACGCCGTGTTGAAGACACTCGAGGAGCCGCCGTCAAAGGCGGTGCTGTTCCTGATCTCGCACGGCGAACAGGCGTTGCTGCCGACCATCCGCAGCCGTTGCCGCGTGTTGCGCTGCGGCGCGCTGACGGAGCACGATGAGCTCGCTGTCCTTGCTCAGGCTGGCCACACCGGCGCCAAGGCCGAGTCTGTTGCTGCGTTGGCGCCCGGCAGGCCCGGGCGTGCGATCGAGCTGCTGCAGGGCGATGGCGAAGCGGCTGGCGCGGCGATCGACTCCTTGTTGCGCGCGGATGGCGTCGACGCCTCGGCGCTCCAGGGCGCGCTATCGCAGGCGGCGCGCAGCGATGGCGCGCTGGCCATGTCGCTGGAGCATCTACGCGGCTATCTGCAGCGTCGAGCATTGCGCGAAAGCGACCCGGTTGCCGCTGGCGACTGGGCGGACGCGGCGCTTGCTGTCGCGCGGATCAGCGCAGAGGCGTCGGCCTTGAATCAAGATCGCGCGCAGACGGTGGCGGCGGCGCTACAGGCCGTCTCGGGCCGACTTGGCAATGCGGGGGCGTGACGGTTGCTGTTCGACACGCATGTCAATCTTCACGCTGAGCAGTTCGCGCATGACTTGCCCGATGTGCTGGCACGCGCGCGTGCGGCGGGCGTCACGCGCATGGTGACGATCTGCGACCGGCTTGATCGCTATCCCGCTGTGAAGGCGATTGCGGCAGCGAATGAAGACATCCACTGTACCGTTGGCGTGCATCCGCACTACGCCAAGGATTTCTGGTCGCTGCAGGCCGAGACGCTGGTGGACGAGGCCCGCGATCCGAAGGTGGTCGGCATCGGCGAGACCGGGCTGGACCAGCACTACGGCTACAGCGACATCGTCTTGCAGGAGCGTAGCTTCGTGGAGCACATCGCCGCGGCGCGCGAGACACAGTTGCCGCTCGTCGTCCACACCCGGGAGGCGGATGATCTCACCGGCGACATCCTCGAGCGAGAGTACAAGCGCGGCGCGTTCCCGATCCTGATGCACTGCTATACGAGCGGCGAGCGGCTTGCGATGCGCGCGCTGGAGCTTGGGGCGTGGTTCTCGGCCTCGGGCATCGTGTCGTTCAAGAATGCGACCGACGTGCGCGGCGTGATTGCGATGATCCCGCTCGACAAGCTGGTCATTGAGACCGACTGCCCATATCTCGCGCCGATCCCGCATCGTGGACGTCGCAATGAGCCAGCCTACGTGGCGGACGTTTGCCGCGCCTTCGCCGCCCATCGCGGACTGGAGAACGACGAGGCGGCTCGGCTTACCACCTCCAATGCGCTGGCGCTGTTCAGGCGGATCCAATGAGCGGGCAGGCGACAAAGGGCCGGCTACAGGTTCGCATCCTTGGGTGCGGTTCGTCCGGCGGAGTTCCGCGCATCGGCAATGACTGGGGCGTGTGCGACCCGGCCGAGCCACGAAACCGGCGGACGCGGTGTTCGGCGCTGGTGCGCTACTGGTCGCCGGGCGCGCCCGAGCCGACGCTGGTGCTGATCGATACCTCGCCGGACATCCGCGAGCAGTTGCTGACGGCACAGGTCACGCGGCTGGACGCTGTCGTGCTCACCCATGAACACGCCGACCAGTGCCATGGCATTGACGACCTGCGGGCGCTGGTGCTGCGCGCCATGAAGCGCATCCCGTTGCACATGGACGCCGAGACGGCGCGCGTCGTGGGTGACCGGTTCCGGTATTGCTTCGAGGGGGCCGGCGCCTATCCCGCGATCCTGGACCGGCATGACGATCTGGAGGCGGGGCAGGCGATCCGGATCGCGGGTCCGGGGGGCGATCTGGAGATGCTGGCGCTGGCGCAGGACCATGGCGGGATCAGTTCGCTTGGCTTCCGGATGGGGACGTTTGGCTACTGCAACGATGTGGTTCGGTTACCGGAGGCGACGCTGGAGCAGCTTGGCGGGCTGGACACGCTTGTGGTCGATGCGCTGCGCTACAGGTCGCATCCAACGCATGCGAGCGTGGCCGAAGCGCTGGCCTGGATCGAGCGTCTGAAGCCGCGGCGCGCCGTGCTGACGAACCTGCATGTCGATCTGGACTATGCGAAGCTGCGCTCGGAGCTGCCGGCGGGCGTGGAGCCCGCCTACGACGGGATGGAGCTGGAGATGCCGCTACATGGCTGATTCTAATCCCAATCCAATTGCCCATAATGTTGATTATGCGACTGGCGCTATGAGGGGTGTGGGGCGTGGCTAAGACGGATCAGACACCGGGAGGCGGCGACACCGGCCATGAGGAGGGTCGCTCCCTCCCCTCTTCGGGGGACGCCTTCCGCGATCTGGTGGCGTTAATGGCTCGGCTGCGCGATCCGAAGGCGGGTTGCCCATGGGACGTGGCGCAGACCTTTGCGACCATCGCGCCGTACACGATCGAGGAAGCCTATGAGGTGGCGGACGCGATCGAACGGAACGACATGGGTGAGCTCAAAGGCGAATTGGGCGATCTGCTGTTCCAGTCCGTGTTCCACGCCCGGATGGCGGAAGAGGCGGGGCACTTCGATATTGATGATGTGGTGCGCAGCCTGGTCGCCAAGATGGTCGACCGGCACCCGCATGTGTTTGGCTCGGCGAGCATCGCGGACGCGGATGCCCAGACCGGCGCCTGGGAGACCATGAAGGCTGCCGAGCGCGCGAAGAAGGCTCAAGGCGGAACGGCCAGTGCCATTGACGGGGTCGCGCTGGGCCTGCCTGCGTTGATGCGCGCAGAGAAGCTGGCGAAGCGGGCCGCCCGGGTTGGCTTCGACTGGCCATCGCCCGAGCCGGTTTTCCACAAGCTGCAGGAAGAGATCCAGGAGCTTGAGGAGGCGATCGCTGCGCCGGTGCGCGACGAGGCGCATGTGGCCGAGGAGTTAGGCGATATATTGTTCGTGGTCGCCAACCTGTGCCGGAAGCTTTCGGTCGATCCGGAGGAGGCTTTGCGCGCCGCCAATTCAAAGTTTGGCAAGCGTTTCCGTGCTATGGAGACGCTGGCACGGGCGCGAGGGCAGGATTTCGCGGCCCTGACGCTTGATCAGCAGGAAGCGCTTTGGACCGCCGTCAAGACGGCCGAGCGTTCGCACGGCGCGGCGTAGGCGCTGCCTGTTCGTTTGATGGCGGGGGCGGTTTCACCGGAGATGGATGCGAGCCTTCAGCTGGAGGCGGCGCCTGCGGGGCGGGATGTTTCTCGCGCACCGCGAGTTGCCGACGGGCAAAGTCGAGTTCCTCTCGCGTGTCGATGTCCAGCAGCAATGGCGCGGGCGCATTCAGACCAAGAATCCTGAAGCCACCCTGCCCGATGATCCGCTTGGCGCCGTCGTCTCCGTCGAGCGTGCTCAGCTGGTCGAAGCACGCGGACCCGAAGGCCGTTGGAGGATGCACGCGACCCGGCGCGCCGGCATGAACGATGTCGGCGTCGCTCAACTTCGCCGCCAGGGATTCAATCAACCAGGGCTCGATGAAGGGCATGTCGCCCATGCAGACGACGATGGCGTCCGGCTTGAACTGCAACGCCACCTGCACGCCTACCGCGATCGAATGACCGAGGCCTTGTTTAGGCTTCTTGTTGAGCGCGATCACGAACCGGCCCGCAAGCCGCTCGCGCATGTTGTGGTGATCAGGCGGACAGACGGCGACGCGCGCGAGTGCAGGCATGCTGGCAATGACGTCGGCCGAATGGTCGATCAGATGCTTGTAGCCGAGACGCGCCATCAGCTTGTCGCGCCGGCCATAGCGGCGCGACAGGCCGGACGCGAGCAGCATGACAGCGACGCGATTGAGCGGCACGCTCATCGGGCGCCTCCCCGCTCGTTCCAGACTTTCACGATCTCCGACAGGGCCGAGACGGCGAGCGAGCGCGGGTCCTGCGATGGAAACAAACCGATCGGCCCCTTGAGCCGCGCGATGTCATCCGGGCCGGCGCCCAGCTCGATCAGCGTTTCGACGCGGCGCTGGTGGGTCTGCCGTGAGCCAAGCGCGCCGACATAGAAGGCGGGGCTGCGTAGCGCATCAAGCAGGATTGGCGCTTCCCATTCGTGTTCGTGAAAGAGGCACGCGACAGCCGTGTGCGTGTCGAGCGGGAGCGGTGGGGTTGCAGCAGGTATGGTGAGCTGGATGAGGTTGTCGGCATAGGCGCGGCAGAAGTCGAGCGTTGCCTGCTCCTGGCTGGCGACGACAAGATCGACGTTCGACGTGCGCGCCATCTGGCTCATGGCGACGATTTCCCAGCCGCGTCCCGCCAGCACGATCCGCAAGCGTGGCTCATAGCGCCGGACGAATTCGCCTGCCCGGCCCGGTTCGCCTGCTGCAAGTAGCCGGAGGCTGGAGCGGTTGGAGGCTGGATCGAAGCCTAGCGCAAACGGCTTGCGTGACCGGCCGAGCGTGATCGCCTGTTTCAGCACGTCTCGGCTTGGTGATGCATCGACATGAAGGTCGATGCCGCCGCCGCACGGCAGGCGCACATCGAGATAGGGCGAGCCGCGGCCATAGCGGAGCGTGCGGTTCGTGCCCTCGCGAATGGCGGTCTGTGCTTCTTCGGTCAGCGCCTGTTCGAGGCAGCCACCGGAGATGCTGCCGGCGAAGCTGCGGTCGCCGGCGACCGCCAACTGCGCGCCGAGTGGACGCGAGAATGGCCCGTCGAGACCGACGATAGTGACGAGCGCAGCAGGCCGCCCGGCGGCCAGTTCGGCTTCGGCGAAGACGAGCACGTCGAGATCGCTGGCCAGGCCAGGTGGGAGGGCGTTGTCCGCCATATCCGCAGGCGCTCCGTCGGCCGCCAGTCTCTGGCGACGTCAATTCAACCCAACCCGACCGCCGGACCTTGCCTCAGATGCACGTTAGGCCCTAGCGCTAATGCATGGATTCGTACTGGCCCCGTCGGCGGGGGTCAACGCGACGATACCGCGGAGATGAGCATGCAGGCAGGTGTTCAGCAGTTTGCAGAGGGTCGGCTTCTCACTGAAACCGAGGGCGTGATCGGCTGGCTCACCTTCAACCAGCCTGAAAGGCTGAACGCCGTGCGCCGCGACATGTGGGATGCAATCCCTGCAGCGGTGGTCGGATTGGTGGCCGACCCTGCCGTGCGGTGCATCGTGGTGCGCGGCGCGGGCGAGCGTGCGTTCATTTCAGGCGCGGACATCGCCGAGTTCGACGTCCAGCGGAACGATGCAGCGACGAACCGGGATTTCACAGCGTCAGTCAGCGCCGCGACGGCCTCGCTACTGGCGGCGCCGTTGCCGGTGATCGCGATGATCCGAGGCTTCTGCATTGGCGGCGGCATGGTGATCGCCAGTGCATGCGACATGCGCATCTGCACCGAGGGCTCGCGATTCGGCGTTCCTGCCGGCCGCCTTGGGCTGGGCTATGAACTGGACAACATGCAACGCCTGCAGGCCATTGTCGGGTCCGGTATAGCGCTCGACATGATCGCGACCGCGCGGCATCTGACCAGCGCCGAGGCTTGGCGTGTGGGCTTTGTGAACCATGTCGTGTCCGAAGCCTTGCTCGACAAGACGATCCGGACGCTCGCCGACCAGATCGCTGCTATTGCCCCGCTGACGTTCGCGGCCGCCAAGCTCGCCAGCCGCGCTGCCAGCGATCCTGTTCTTCGTCCTGCAGCGCAATCGGCAATCGACGCCTGCTTCGACAGTGAGGATTACAGTGAAGGCCGCGCCGCGTTTCACGCGCGCCGCGACCCCGCGTTCGAGGGCAAGTAGACATGCCGACCTTCGACGACCTGATGGCGCAACCCTTCGCCACGATGCCGGACCTGATCCGTGCTCATGCGACCAGCCGTCCGGACCATCCCGCGGTGGTCGATGGCGACCGCACGGTGACGTTTGCAGAACTTGACGCCCTGGTGGACAGGGCCGCAGCCGCGCTGCAGCGCGACGGGGTGAAGCGGCTTGATGCCGTCGCGATGTGTGGTCCGTCGTCCATTGAGTATGTGACGATGTTTGTCGCCGCGCTGCGCGCGGGCGCAGCCGCCTGCCCGCTCGCGCCATCATCGACCGCCGAACAACTGGCGATGATGGTGAAGGATTGCGGAGCCAGGCTTGTCTTCGTCGATGACGCTGCCTCGGCTGCACTAGAGTCTGTCGCTGAACCGCCGACTGCGAAACGCGTGGCGCTTGAAGGCAACCGCAACCCGTCCTTCGCGGCGTGGCTTGCGCCTGCAGGCGCAAAGCCCGCGCCGGTCGAGATTGATCCGGACCAACCGTTCAACATCATTTACTCGTCCGGAACGACAGGCGCACCGAAAGGCATCGTGCAGCCGCACAAGATGCGTTGGGGGCATGTGCGGCGCGCAGAGGCGCTCGGCTACGGCCCTGATACGATCACTGTCGTTTCCACGCCGCTGTATTCAAACACGACGCTGGTCAGCCTCATCCCCGCGCTGATGCGTGGCGGCACGGTCGTGCTGATGCGCAAGTTCGACGCGCGCGGCTTCCTCGCGTTGTCACAGCGGCATCGCGCAACGCACGCCATGCTGGTGCCGGTGCAGTACCGGCGGCTGATGGACTTGGCCGATTTCGACAGTTTCGATCTGTCGAGCTTCCGGATGAAGACCTGCACCAGCGCGCCGTTCCCGGCGGACCTCAAGGCCGATATCCTCAAGCGCTGGCCGGGCGGCCTCGTCGAAATTTACGGAATGACCGAAGGCGGCGGCTCGTGCCTGCTGCGCGCCCATGAGTTTCCGCACAAGCTGCACACGGTCGGCCAGCCGGCGCCGGGCCATGACATCCGCATCGTCGGCGAGGACGGCAAGGAGCTGCCGCACGGCGAGACAGGCGAAGTCGTCGGCAGGTCGATGTCGATCATGACCGGCTATCACAACCAGCCGAAGAAGACCGCCGACGCCGAATGGTACAGCCCCGAGGGTGAGCGCTTCATCCGCACGGGCGACGTCGCGCGGTTCGATGAGGATGGGTTTCTGGTTCTCGGCGACCGGAAGAAGGACATGATCATCACGGGCGGCTTCAACGTCTATCCCAGCGATCTCGAGGCCGAGCTGGCGAAACATCCTGCTGTCTCGGAATCCGCGGTCGTCGGAATCCCGTCGCGCGACTGGGGCGAGACGCCGGCGGCATTCATCGTGCTGCGCCCGGGCGAGACCGCGACCGCTAACGAGTTGAAGGCCTGGCTCAACGCCCGCGTCGGCAAGACCCAGCGGCTGACTTACGCGATCGTGGTCGAGACGCTCCCGCGTTCCTCAATCGGCAAAGTGCTGAAACGCCAGTTACGCGACGAATTCAGGCCGCCGGCCTGATCGCTGATTGCAGCTTCTGAAGCACGGCCTAAGCTGACCCCGTTCCAGCAGGGTCCTCCGGAGGGATGCGGGCATGAAGTTCGGAATATTCTACGAGCACCAGCTGCCCAAGCCCTGGAATGAGGGGGACGAGGCGCGGTTGTTTCACGAAGCGCTTGAGCAGGTCGTTCTCGCGGACCGCCTCGGCTATGATTATGCATGGGAAGTGGAGCACCATTTCCTCGAGGAATACTCCCACTCATCCGCGCCCGAGGTTTTTCTCTCCGCTTGTGCTGCGCTGACGAAGAACATCCGTGTTGGTCACGGCATCAGGCAGGTGATCGCCAACTACAATCATCCCGCGCGAACAGCCGAGGGTCTCGCCACACTCGACATTATCTCGAAGGGCCGGCTCGATTTCGGCATCGGCGAGGGCGCGACGCGGCTCGAACTCGGCGGCTTCGGCATACCGGCGAAGGAGAAGCGCGCAATGGCGCTCGAGTCCGCCGAGCAGATCGCCAACATGATGGTGATGGATCCCTATCCCGGCTTCGATGGCAAGAGCTTCTCCTTCCCATGCCGAAACGTGGTGCCCAAGCCGGTGCAGAAGCCGCATCCGCCGATGTGGATGGCGTGCACCAACCGCGACACCATCAGGGTCGCCGCCTCGAAGGGGCTCGGCGCCCTTGCCTTCTCCTTCGTCGATCCTGCCGAAGCGCGGAACTGGGCCGATATCTACTACGGTATCATCAAGTCCGAGGCGTGCGTCCCCATCGGCCACAGCGTCAACGCCAACATCGCCATGGTCTCGAACTTTTCTGTGCACCCGGATCGCGCCGAGGCGATCCGGCGCGGACAAGAGGGTTTCGAGTTCTTCAGCTATGCCGTGAACGCCCTCGTGGCGCACGACGTGCTGCCGGGCCGCTCCCAGCTTTACGCGGATTTCCTCAAGTCGCGTGCCGCCAGCGATGACGAAATCATCTCCGCTCGCCAGCGCGCCGAGATCAGCGCCAACGGCATCGGCACTCCCGACGATATCCGCGCCCACATCCGGGCATTCCAGGCCGCCGGCGTCGATCAAGTGATCTTTCTCCAGCAGGCCGGCCGCAACAAGCATCAGCACATCTGCGAATCGCTTGAGCTGTTCGCCGCTGACGTCATGCCCGAGTTCAAGGTGGAGGCGGCCGCCCGTGAACTGCGCAAGGCAAATGAACTGGCGCCGTTCATCGCGGCCGCCATGGGCCGGAAGGACTGGATGAGGCCCCTCGCTGACCATGAAATTCCGGTCGTCAGGGCGTCAGTCCAGAAGGCGCAGATCAACGAGACGGCCCAGACCAAGGGTTGACCTCCACAGCGATTGCCGGGCGGCGCTCCGCCGACATATCCTGCTCGCCAACGGGGCCATAACCCGGGCGAGGAAGCACGACCGATGACCATTACCCTGACAGACGAACAGCTTATCGCTCAGGGCATGACCGTGGCCGCCCATGCCCGGCGCATGCCGGATCGGCTGGCCATCATTTCTCCGTCGGGCAACCTTACCTGGAAGCAGCTGAACGAGCAGGCCAACCGGATGGTGCGCCTGTTTCGCCGCCGGGGATTGCAGGTCGGCGACGGGGTGGCGCTTCTGGCGCACAACGGACCGGAATTCGCGATCGTCTGGGCGGCGACGCAACGCTCTGGCCTTCGGCTCACGGCGGTGAACTGGCACCAGTCGCCGGAGGTGATCGCGTACGTGGTCGATAATTGCGATGCGCGGGCGCTGATCGCAAGCGGGCGCTTCGCAGCAGGCGCGATGGCGGCGACGCGAGCTTCAGACAAACTCAGCGTGAAGCTGGCCTATGCCGGCGCAATCGAAGGATTCGAGGATTTCGACGCGGCTCTTTCCGTCGAGAGCGGCGAGAACATTGATGACGCCGAACCGGGTTCGACGATGCTTTATACGTCGGGCACCACCGGACGGCCGAAAGGCGTCTACCGGCGCACGCGACCGGTGGTCTCGCAGCTCACCGCCGTGTGCAACGAGACGGCGCGGTGGAATCCAGCAGAAGACATCTCGCTGCTGACCGGTCCGCTTTATCATGCCGCACCGCTTGGCATCAATTTCGTGATCCCGATCAACGCCGGTGTCACCACACTGCTGATGGACAAGTGGGATGCCGAGGAAACGTTGCGGCTGATCCAGGACTACGGGGCCACGCACACGCATGTTGTGCCGACCATGATGCACCGCATGCTCCAGCTGCCGGAGGAGACGCGGAAGAAGTACGACCTTTCGTCGATGCGCTGGATGGTCCACGGCGCGGCGCCCTGCCCTGCGCACGTGAAGCAGGCGATGATGGATTGGTTTGGGCCGGTGCTCTACGAATACTATTCGTCAACCGAAGGCGGCGGCGTGTTCGTGGGTCCGCATGAATGGCTGCGCAAGCCGGGCACGGTCGGTAAGGCGGTGCCGGGCGTGGAGATCAAGCTGCTGGATATCGACGGTAACGCTGTGGCGCAGGGTCAGGAGGGCCTGATCTATGTGAAGGCGCCGGCCACGGGTCGCTTCGAGTACTACAAGGAACAGGGCAAGACTGACGCGAGCTATCGCGGCGACTGGTTCACGCTCGGCGACATGGGCCGGCTTGATGCGGATGGCGACCTGTTCCTCACCGGCCGCACGGCGGAGCTGATCATCTCGGGCGGCGTGAACATCTATCCCGTCGAGATCGACGAGGTGCTGATCCTCCATCCGCTCATCGCGGACGCCGCCGTGGTCGGCGTGCCCAACGAGGATTGGGGCGAGGAGATCAAGGCGGTGGTAGAGCTCAAGCCGGGCGTGGCGCGCTCGGATGAGACGACGCAAGCGATCCTGGACTTCGCGAAGGATCGCCTGCCCGGCTTCCAGCGGCCGCGGACGATCGACTATGTCGAGACACTGCCGCGCAACGCCGCCGGAAAGGTCCTCCGGGCGCAGGTGCGTGCGCCGTACTGGGCTGGCCGCTCGAAGAGCATCTGATGGCGCGCAGGGCCGCGTCCGTTTTAGACTATCGCGAGCTGTCCAGGCGGCGCCTGCCGCACTTCCTGTTCGAGTATGTGGACGGCGGCTCCTACGACGAAGCGACGCTTCGGCGGAATAGCGAAGACCTGCGCGACATCGCCCTGCGCCAGCGCGTGATGCGCGATGTCTCGAAGCTTGATCTTTCGACATCGCTGCTGGGCCGGACGTCGAAGCTGCCTGTCGCGTTGGCGCCGATCGGTTTGGCCGGCATGCTGGCGCGCCGGGGCGAGGTTCAGGCGGCGCGGGCGGCGCGCGATTTCGGCGTGCCGTTCACGCTGTCCACGGTCTCGGCCTGCAGCCTCGACGAAGTGACGCGCGCTGTCCCCGGGCCGATCTGGTTCCAGCTCTACATGATCCGCGACCGCGGTTTCATGCGCGACCTGCTTGCGCGGGCGCAGGCGGCGCAGTGTTCGGCGCTGATGTTCACGGTGGACATGCCGGTGCCGGGCTCTCGCTATCGCGATTACCGCTCCGGTCTCGCCGGCGCAGGCGGCACCGCCGGAGCGCTGCGCCGCATCGGCCAGTCGATGCTGCGGCCGGACTGGGCGTGGGATGTCGGCGTGATGGGACGACCGCACCAGCTCGGCAATGTCGCGCCAGTTCTCGGCAAGCGATCCGGCCTCGATGATTTTTTCGCCTGGATGCGCGCTAATTTCGATCCGAGCGTGACATGGCGCGATCTCGAATGGGTGCGGTCCGAGTGGGAGGGGCCGCTGGTTCTCAAGGGCGTACTCGATGCCGAAGACGCCCGCGCTGCCGTGCAGATGGGGGCCGATGGGATTGTCGTGTCCAACCATGGCGGGCGGCAACTTGATGGCGTTCTGTCCAGCGCCCGCGCGTTGCCGGCAATCGTGCAGGCGGTGGGCGGCCAGACGACCATTCTCGCGGATGGTGGAATCCGATCTGGTCTTGACGTGGTGCGGATGCTGGCCTTCGGCGCCAACGGCGTGTTGCTCGGGCGGGCCTGGGCCTATGCGCTCGCGGCGCGCGGCCAGGCTGGCGTCGCGCATGTGCTGCAACTGATCGAAGCTGAGATGCGCGTGGCGATGGCGCTCACGGGCGTGACCCGGATCGCCGACATCACGCCGGACATCCTCTCGCGCTGACCGTGAGCATCAGTCGGCGTCCTGCTCGATTGGTTGCGCCGCGAGCGGCGCGGGCTCGCCACGCATGGCCGCGCGAAGCTTGTCGCGGTCAAGCGCGCCTTCCCAGCGGCTGACCACGATGGTCGCGACAGCGTTGCCGATGAAGTTGGTGAGCGCGCGGCATTCGGACAGAAAGCGATCGACGCCGAGAATGATCGCCACGCCCGCAAGGGGGATGGACGGCAGAACCTGAAGCGTTGCGACAAGCGTGATGAAGCCCGCGCCGGTGACACCCGCGGCGCCTTTGGAGCTGAGCATGGCGACGGCCAGCAGAATCAGCTGGTCGCCGATGGACAAGGGCGTATTGGTGGCCTGCGCGATGAACAACGCCGCCATGGTCATGTAGATGTTGGTGCCGTCGAGGTTGAACGAATAGCCGGTCGGCACGACGAGACCGACGACCGGGCGGGCGCACCCTGCCCGCTCCATCTTCTCCATCAGGGCCGGCAGCGCGGATTCCGAAGACGAGGTTCCAAGGACGAGGAACAGCTCCTCCTTCAGGTAGCGGATCAGGCTGAAGATGTTGAACCCTGCCCACGCGCCGACCGCACCGAGCACGACGGTGATAAACAGGAATGAGGTGCCGTAGACCGTACCGATCAGGAAGGCGAGCTTCTGGATCGCCTCGACGCCCTGGCTGGACACGACAAAGGCGAAGGCGCCGAACGCGCCGATCGGCGCTGCACGCATCAGGATGCTGACGATGCGGAAAACAATCGCCGCGACGGAGTTGAGGATGTTCAACACCGGCTCTGCGCGATCGCCGATCAGCGCCATGGCGATGCCAAAGACGATGGACAGGAAAAGCACCTGCAGGATGTTTCCGCTGGTGAATGCGCCGACGAAGGTGTCGGGAATGATGTTGAGGAGAAAGCTGGTCAGCGTGTAGGTTTGCGACTGCTCCTGAAACCCCTGGACGCGCGAGACATCGCCCGCGGACAGGGTTTCGAGATCGACATTCATGCCCGCGCCCGGCTGGACAATGTTGCCGACGAGGAGGCCAACCAGCAGCGCAAGTGTCGAGAAAAACAGGAAGTACGCGAACGCCTTGAACACCACGCGGCCAAGTTTGCCCATGTCGCGCATGCCGGCGATGCCGATGACGATGGTGAGGAAGATGACCGGCGCGATGATCATCTTCACCAGCTTCACGAAGGCGTCGCCGAGCGGTTTCAGGTATTCGGCTATCCACGGCTCTCCGCGGTAGAAATGCCCGATGAGCCCCCCGATCAGGATCGCGAATAGAACCTGGAAATAGAGCTGGGTGTAGAACGGCCCCTTCCGGCGTGTTGCTTCCGCAGGCGTTCCGATCACCGCCATGTCGCCACCTCCGCCCCAGGGGCCGCGCGCCCTCCGCGATCCAAACTAGTAGGGGCATTGCGCGCCCGCGCCAGCCCCAATCGGGCTGGCATGCACGGACTAGGTCGCGCCGGCTGCGCTTTCGGCAGGTGCATCCTCGTCGCCGCGATATTTGGCGCCCGGAATGCGGCCCGGCAGGTGGATCAGCAGGGGCGCCGCGACAAAGATCGACGAATAAGTGCCGATGATGATGCCGAACACGATCGAGACCGCGAAACCGAACAGCACAGGCCCGCCGAGAAACGCCATCGACATCGCCGCCAGCATGGTCGCCAGCGAGGTGATCAGCGTGCGCGACAAGGTGGATGTGATCGAGATGTCGATGACACGCGTGATCGGCAGCTTGCGGTACTTCTTCAGCATTTCCCGGATGCGGTCGTACACCACGACCGTGTCGTTGATCGAGTAACCCGCCACCGTCAGCACGCCGGCCACGATGGTCAGGTCGAAGGCCATCTGCGTGATGGAGAACAGGCCGATCACGGCATAAACGTCATGCAGGGTCGTGAAAAAAGCGCCCGTCCCGAATTTCACCTCGAAGCGGAACCAGACATAGGCGCCGATCGCAAGAACCGCGAGCAGGCAGGCCAGGATGCCCTTGCCGAACAGTTCTTCGCTCACCTTGCCGCTGACATTGTCGGTCTTCAGTATGTTTGCTCCCGCTCCCAGAGCGCCCTCCAGCTTCGCGGCGGTCTCCTCGACGGTTGTTCCCTCTTCCAGCGGCACGCGGATCACGATGGTTCCATCGCTCGTCGGCGTGACGGTGCTTTCACTGAAACCTTGCGCGCTCACCGCCGCGCGGACGACATCCACCTCGAACGGAACGTCGCGCCGGGCTTCGATCTGGACCCCGCCTGTGAAATCAAGGCCCATATTGAGGCCCTGCGTCATGAGCGACCAGGTGGTGACGACCGTGATGATGGCCGTGACGATGAAGCCGACCCAGCGGATCTTCATGAACGGGAGCGGTTCAGGCTCCTTTGCGGCGGCCTTGTTGGGTTTGTCCCACCACATGCGTGTCTTGCCTGCACATCTCGAAAAGCCGGGGCCGGGCGCCTGCTGGCCCCCGGATTAGGGTCACTGCGCTACCAGTTGGCCACGCA
Source organism: Alphaproteobacteria bacterium (assembly GCA_031419455.1). Lineage (GTDB taxonomy): Bacteria > Pseudomonadota > Alphaproteobacteria > Caulobacterales > Hyphomonadaceae > UBA7672. The sequence continues at coordinate 34,252 of JANOKS010000173.1, read as the reverse complement.
AAGCGCCATAAAAAAGGTCGGCTGGGTCAGCTGTGCAAAGGACAGTTTGCGACAATCGGGAGCTGGCAGGGGGCAATTCTGCGACATCCCGGCTTCAGGGTGACCCAATCGAGGGACGAATCAATCGACTTCACAAGGAGCTTCTTCCCATGAAACTCGCACTTTCCGTGCTCGGCGCTTCGGCCATCGGCGCCGTCGCCCTGGTCAGCGCCGCGATGGCCCAGCCTCCGGCGCGCGGTCCCGGCGGACCCGGCGGCTTTGGCCTTCTCCTGCATGACGCCAATGGCGATGGCCGCGTGAGCCGGGCCGAGTTCGACGCGGCTCAGAAAGCCCGCTTTGACGGCGTTGACGCCAACAGGGATGGTTCGGCGACGTCCGACGAGTTTCGCACCCAGCGTCAGGCGGAGGCGAACGAATTCCGTGTCAGGGCCAGCGGCGAGCGCTTCGACCAGCTCGACGCCGACAAGAACGGCCAGCTCAGCCGGGCGGAATTCTCCACCCGTCCTGCGGCCGGCGATCGGGACATGAGGGACGACCGGCGCAATGCCGGCCGCGGGCCAGGTCGCGGCGGCATGGGCCCTGCCAAACGCGCTGACGTCAACGCCGACAGAAATCTCACCCTGGGCGAATTCTCCGCCCGCGGCGCTGAGGCGTTTACCAGGGCTGATGCCAACAAGGACGGCGTCGTGACCGTGCCCGAGCTGCAATCCCTCCAGCTGCAACGGCCCTGAGGATGCCTTGGAACGGCCCCTCCCCTCTCCTCCCCCGGGTGTGATGGCGCCGTTCTCGCGTGCGCCTGTTGCATCGGATGCTCCCGATGCAGCAGGCTGCACCCGTTTGGAACTGGACGTGCTGATGAGCCAGAGTCTGTTGATCGTCGAGGACGAGGCTTCCATCCGGGAGCCGCTCGTCAAGTATTTCGGGACACACCAGTTCCGGGTGAAGGGCGCCGCAAACGCTGCGGACGCGCGCGCCTTGCTGTCGGCTCACACGTTCGATCTCGTGATCGCCGACATCATGATGCCGGGGGAAGACGGGCTGAGCCTGTGCCGGCATATCCGAGCCACCGGCAATCTTCCGGTCATATTGCTGACCGCGCGTGCAGACGAACTGGACCGCATTCTCGGGCTGGAGGTCGGGGCTGACGATTACGTCATCAAGCCATTCAGCCCGCGCGAATTGCTCGCCCGTGTGAAGGCCGTGATCCGCCGCGCCAACAGCCTGCCGCCGCGCCAGGCGACGCCGGAGACGACAACCTATGCGTTCGGCAACTGGCTGCTGAAGACTGGCCAGCGCGAACTCGTCGATCTCGACGGCGTTGCCGTTCCGCTGTCGTCAGGCGAATACGGGCTGCTGCTAGCGCTTGTTGAACGTCCTCGCCTCGTGCTGAACCGCGACCAACTGCTCGATCTCACGCAGGGACGCGAAGCGACGCTGTTCGACCGTTCGATCGACAACCAGATCAGCCGCCTGCGCCGCAAGATCGAAGAAGACCCCAAGACGCCGAAATACATCAAGACCGTCTGGGGCGGCGGCTACAGCTTTGCGGCGGAGGTGCGCAAGCTGTGAAGTCTTTGCTGCCCCGTAGCCTTCCCGGACAGCTCGCGGTGGTCATGGCCGGCGCCCTGCTGGTGGCAAGCATCGTGAATATCGTGCTGGTCCTGGGCGAGCGCCAGCGCGCAGCGTTCATCGAACAGACCGGCGGTCCGATTGCGCGCTTTGCGGACGCAGCCGCCGCGGTCGTCGCGCACCCGCCGGCCAGCGGACGCCAATCGTTTGAACGCTCGCGGCGCTCGCGCTACATGCTGCAGCAGACGACGCCTATCTCCGATTTTGACCTCCCCCGCGACACCGGGGTCGAGCGGCGTCTTGCAGCTGGCCTTCACGAAAACGGCGTGGAAGAGCCCGTTGTACGTGCATCCGTGCGCCTGGTCTCAGGGACCGACCGGATTGGCGAGCAGTTGTCGGAGCTGATGCGCGAAGATGCGCCCGGCCCCGTGCCTCGCCCTGATGGGCGGCCCCGCAGGCCCAACGAACCTGCTCTCGAAGTCGTTCTGTCCGTCCAGCTACCCGACGGGCGCTGGCTCAGCAGCCTGACCCACCAGCCTGAGCCCGCGCGTGGCGACGCTTTCCTGATTGGCGCCAGCACGATCACGACTTTCGTCTTCGTGCTCGGCGCCGCGCTCTGGATCGTCGGACGGCTTTCGCGTCCCTTGCGGGAGCTCGCAACCGCCGCGGGACAGGTGGGCGACATGGGCGAGCCACAGCAGGTAGTCGCGCGTGGACCGGGCGATGTGCAGCAGACGATCCACGCCTTCAATGCCATGAGCCGCCGTGTGAGCCAACTCCTGCGCGAGAAGGACGTCATGCTCGGCGCGCTGGGCCATGACTTGCGAACGCCGCTTTCATCGCTGCGTATCCGGCTCGAAACCATGGAGCCCGAAGCCGAACGCGAGAAGGCGATCCGCACGATCGAGGAGACCACCGTCCTGCTCGACGACATCCTCGACCTGTCGCGGCAGGGACGCTCGCGCGAACCCGAAAAACCGATGGATATCTCTACGCTCGCGCAGGATATCGCCGAAGACTATGCCGAGACCGGCGCGCCGGTGACCGTCGGCGACATGCGGAAAGCGGTGGCGGCGTGCCGCCCCGTGCTCTTCCGCCGTGCGCTTCGCAACCTGATCGACAACGCCATCGCCTATGGCGGCAACGCGCGCGTCACGGTCGAGTGCGACGGCGACTACGCCAACCTGCATGTCGATGATGATGGACCGGGCATGTCGGCGCTTGAGCTGTCGTCGGCAGCGGAACCCTTCTTTCGCGGCGAGACTTCGCGCAATCGCTCCACCGGCGGGGCGGGCCTCGGGATCACCCTCGCCGAGGCAATTGCGCGCGCGCACCATGGGGCGCTCGTCCTGCAGAACCGGACGCCGCACGGCCTGCGCGCGACGATCCGCATTCCGCTGGCGCCAAAACGCGCCCCTGCTCAGGCCGCGTCGTAGGCCTGCTTCAGCCAAGCCTTCACCTCGGCATCCACGTCAGCCGCAGACGCCAGCTTTACCCGATGCGAGCACATCGCATTCCATGATCCGGATGCTTCCAGCCTGCCCGCTGGCGCAACGCCTTTCAGGTTGAGGCCCAGGTCAAGACGCGTGGCGGTCGACGGCTGTATCAGTCCGAACTGCTTGGAGCGTCGCAACGACATATACGCCTTCTTCGGCGCGAACTCGACGTCCTTGCCGAAACCCTCGACGATCTTCGCCAGCTTGTCATAGACCGGCTTCAGGCCCGCCTTCGTCCCGGCATACTGAGCGGCCAGCAGGTCGTCCCCCTCATGGCTTCCCGCGTCCGATGCAAGCGCTTTGTGTGCAACCAGGTTCGCGAAGCCGTGCCCCATCGCATGTTCGGTCTTCAGCATGCTGACGATCTCGCCGTGCTTCTGAAGCTTCGACTTCGTGACCAGCTTGATCCACTCATCGAGAGGTTTGCCTGTCTTCTCCGTCATGTTCGCGATCATTGTCGCGGTTGCGTCTTCAATCTTGCCCAAGGCCGTCCCCTTCTCTGTGAATCTTCGCGTTTCTGGTTAACAGGCGACACCGCAGCGCAATGTTTCGGTGCATGCCCCAAACGTCAATGGAACCGTCCGTACGCCCACACATTGTAGCGCTGGTAATGGATGATCGGAGAACCCTATGAAAAACCTCGGGCTTTTGACGGCTGGCATTCTGGGGGCCGCGGTCCTTGCCACCGGAGTCGGCTTCGCGCTGACCAACTCGAACAGAGACACAGCGTCCACGGAGGCCGCCTCGCTTGACGGCGAATCGTCTCGCGCAGGTATTTCGGAAAATGAGATGGAAGCGCGCATCGCCGCTGAGCGCGCCGACGCTCGCACCGATGCCGAAGCTGTCGCCGCACGGAAGGCCGCATGCGAAAAGGCCCGTCAGGATGCGTCGAACCAGGGCGCCGTCGTGGGCGGTGTGGCCGGCGCAGTGATCGGCAGCCAGGTTGCCGGAGACGGCGCCAAGAGCGAAGGCGGCGTCATCGGCGGCGTTGCCGGCGTGCTTGCCGGCCGTCAGGTCGCGCGAGACCAGAACCGCTGCTGACATCTGAAACTTCACCTCGCTTGGCGCCGCTCTGACCTTGTCAGGGCGGCGCCATGCTGTTTGGTCAGCCCAAGGGCCAGTTCTCGATCCGGGAGACCTTCGGCGTCATCAGCCCCATCACCGGATTGAGCATCATGACCATCGCGCCGGAGAACGCCGGCTTGCCGGTTTCGACCAGCTTCTTGAGGTTCTGGACGATGAATGGTCCGCCCTGCGCCATCGACTTTTCAGTCTTCGTGCCGACAGGAACATTGGTGGTCACTAGCGAGAACTCGGTGCCGCCGGGTACTTCTTTCAACTCATAAGTGACGGTCGCCGGCGCCTCGCCCTCATACTGCGTGAACGCCATTGTGTGCGCGTAGCGATGTGGCGGCGAGAATTCGAGAACCTCGCCCACCACGGCCGCGGTCTTCCGGTCCGGCGTCACCATCCGCATCTTGCGGCCCGGCTTCAGACCGTCCTTCGTCTCGCAAACCGATCCGAAAAAGAACGGCAGCACTTCATCCGTCTTCACCAGCGTGTTCCACACCGTCTCGATCGGCGCATCGATGATGACCTTGTAGACCTGCCGCGCCGCCATGGCTGGCTTTGGTTTTGGTTTTGCCGCTTCACTCATGTCGCCCTCCCCTTCTTCGTTTTCTCGAATGCCGCCTCGGCGGCGTATTTGATGCCCGTGAGTTTTCGCGCCCAGTGGCCGGTATAATCGTCCAGCCAGCGGTCATTGATCATCTGGAGCGGCGCTGGATTGAGAAAGAGCCGACGCACGCGCCCATCCTTTTCCGAGACGACGAGCCCTGCATCTTCCAGCACAGCAATATGATTCATCACGGCGATGCGCGTGACGTCGAACTCCTGCGCCAGCTCCCCGACCCCGATGCCGGGACGCGCGCGCAACACATCCATGATCCGTCGCCGCGTCTCGTGGGCCAGCGCGTGAAAGACCGCAGTCATGTCGTCTTGTGTAGTCATGTAATTACATGATGACATATCAATCGCAATGTCAACCCGATTACGTTGCGCCCGTGGCGCTAGCCCGTGCGAGCCGTTCCGCGCCGCGTCGCGCACTTCACGCAAAGGCAGTTTTCCTTGCCGATGAAGGCGTCGAAATACTCCTTGCCGTAGTCGTAGGTGATCTCCTCCCCCGGCTGGATCTCCCGCAGCGACTTCACGAAGATCCGGCCGCCATAGACGTAGATGACGCCGTTGGGCTTGCACGAATGGTTGGCGTAGCGCCCGACATTCGATCGTGGCGAGCCGTCAAGCGTATGCGTCTTCGAGAGGTCGTAGAGATAGCGCGGCTTGCCGGGCATCGCGTCGGCCTCGGCATTGGAGATGATCTTGCCGGTGTACTCGAAGACCCGCACGCCCTTGGGAATGACCTGGGTGGCGAAAAGGCCGAGGCCGGTCGTCGACCGGCCGATGCGGAAGGGCTTGCTGGACATGGCGCGGAGTTAGCGGGGGATTCGGCTTTGTTCAATCCTTCCGGCAGGCGCGCTTGGAACGGTCCGATCCAGCAGCCGTTTTTCGCCGTACAGCCTTGCGCAAGCCATTCACCGAGGATGCCATGACACGCGACAAACCTGTTCTTCGCACCGTCGCCATCATCGCAGCCGCGCTTTTCGCGGTTACAGTGCCCGTTGTTCAGTTTGCCATCGGCGCAACGCCGACGGGTGACACGGACCTGGTGCGTGAGGGCGCTTCAACGCTGGAGGCCGCAGGCTATGCGTTCTCGATCTGGAGCCTGATCTATACCGGGCTGATCGCCTACGCGATCTATCAGGCCCTGCCTTCAACGAAGGAAACGCCGGGATTGCGGGCGCTCGGCTAGCCGTCGGTCGTGGCGATGGCGGGCTGCGGCCTGTGGCTGGTTGCGGCGCTCTATGACGTCAAGCTGGCAACCATGATCATCATCATCGGATCGGCAGCGGCGTTGTGTGTGCCCCTAACACGTCGCCATGCCGTGCAACATCGCGCCGACTTCTGGCTGGTCGTTGCCCCGCTCTCCATGCTGGCCGGCTGGCTCACGATCGCCTCGGCTATCAACACGCTGACAGTCCTGACCAGCTGGGGGGTGATCAATGCTGGGACGGCGCCGGCATGGGCGGCGGGCGGCGTCGTTGCAGTCGTGCTGGTTGGCGTGGCCATCGCGACCATATCGAGAAACTGGGTCTACCCCCTGCCGATGGCGTGGGGACTGGCTGCGGTCTGGGTGGCCGAGCAGACCGACCGGCCCAATGTCGCCCTTCTAGCGGCTGGCGGCGCTGCGGTGTTGCTGGTGACAGCAATCTGGGCAGGAACCCGCCCGCGCGCTGCTGTCACTTCCCCGTCAGCAATGACGCTGTGACGCGGTTGCGCCGGCGCCGACGGCGGCCATATTCGGCTTTCAGGTGAATGTTCAGGCGAGTGGGGCGACAACGGAACTTGTTCCGTTTATGTTCTTGGCCGTATAGTCGACTCAGCGCACGTCCACCGGCAAGACAGTCCGAACAAATGCTCCCCGGGTTAGAATATGTCCTCCGAGCCTAACGCCATCCGCGTGCGCGGCGCCCGCGAGCACAACCTCAAGAATATCGACGTGGATATTCCGCGGAACGAGCTCGTCGTGATCACCGGCCTCAGCGGATCGGGCAAGTCGTCGCTCGCCTTCGACACGATCTATGCCGAGGGCCAGCGCCGCTATGTCGAGTCGCTCTCCGCCTACGCCCGTCAGTTCCTCGAGCTTATGCAGAAGCCGGATGTGGAGCGGATCGAGGGGCTGTCCCCCGCCATCTCCATCGAGCAGAAGACGACGTCCCGCAATCCGCGCTCGACCGTCGGCACCGTTACGGAAGTCTACGACTACATGCGCCTGCTGTGGGCGCGCGTCGGCACGCCCTATTCGCCTGTCACCGGCCTGCCGATCGAGAGCCAGACCGTCAGCCAGATGGTCGACAAGGCCATGGCGTTCGGCGACGGCGCCAAGTTCCACCTGCTCGCCCCGATGATCCGCGGGCGCAAGGGCGAGTACCGCAAGGAATTCGCAGAGCTGCTGAAGCGCGGCTTCGCGCGTGTGAAGGTCGATGGCGAATACTACGAGCTCGAAGACCCGCCGAAGCTCGACAAGAAGCTGAAGCACGACATTGATGTAGTTGTGGACAGGATCGTGATCCGCGCCGGCATGGAGCAGCGCCTGGCGGAAAGTTTCGAGGCCGCGCTGGGTCTGGCGGACGGGATCGCTGTTGCGGAGTTCGCCGAGAAGGATCCGGAAACGAAGGAGCAGAAGCGAACCACCTTCTCCGCCAAGTTCGCTTGCCCCGTTTCCGGTTTCACCATTCCGGAGATCGAACCGCGCCTGTTCTCGTTCAACAACCCGTTCGGCGCCTGCCCTGCGTGCGACGGCCTGGGCGAACAGCTGAAGATCGATCCCGCGCTGGTCGTTCCGGAGACCGACAAGAGCCTCAACGACGGCGCTATCGCGCCATGGGGCAAATCCGCCTCGCCGCTGCAGGACCAGACGCTGAAGGCGCTGGCCAAGAAGTACAAATTCTCGCTGACGGTCCCGTGGTCGAAACTGCCTGAGGCGGCGCAGAGCATCATCCTCAACGGCACGGGCGAGGAAGAAGTCGATTTCGTGTTCGATGACGGCATGCGCCGCTATGAGGTCACCAAGCCATTCGAGGGCGTGGTTGGCAATCTCGAGCGCCGCTTCCGCGAGACTGACAGCGCCTGGATGCGTGAGGAGATCGGCCGCTACCAGTCCGCCGCCCCCTGCCCCACCTGCATGGGCGAACGTCTGCGCCCCGAAGCCCTGAGCGTGAAGATCAACAACTACACGATCTCGGATTCCGCGGCGCTGTCCATCAAGGCTGCTCGCGACTGGTTCGAGGCGGTCCCCAAGAAGCTCACGAAGAAGCAGAACGAGATTGCCGTCCGTATTCTCAAGGAGATCCGCGACCGGCTGCAGTTCCTCAATGACGTGGGCCTCGAATATCTGACGCTCTCGCGCGGCTCGGGCACGCTGTCCGGCGGCGAGAGCCAGCGCATTCGACTCGCCTCGCAGATCGGCTCGGGCCTTTCAGGTGTGCTCTACGTGCTCGACGAGCCGTCCATCGGACTGCACCAGCGCGACAACGAGCGCCTGCTCGAAACGCTGCGTCGCCTGCGCGACCTTGGCAATTCGGTGATCGTGGTCGAGCACGACGAAGATGCAATCCTGTCCGCCGACCACGTCATCGACATGGGTCCGCGCGCCGGCGTTCTCGGCGGTGAAGTGATCGCTTTCGGCAAGCCGGAAGACCTGATGGCCAACCCGCAGAGCATCACGGGCAAGTATCTCTCCGGCGAGGAAGAGATCGCCATCCCGGACAAGCGCCGCTGGGCCGATAAGAAGAAGATGATCCGCGTGATCGGCGCGACGGGCAACAACCTCAAGAACGTGACGGCCGAAATTCCGCTCGGCATCTTCACCTGCATCACGGGCGTCTCCGGCGGTGGCAAGTCCACGCTGGTGATCGAGACGCTTTACAAGGCCCTCGCCCGCCGCCTCAACGGAGCGAGCGACAGCCCAGCGCCGCATACCAAGATCGAGGGCGTGGAACACCTCGACAAGATCATCGACATCGACCAGTCGCCCATCGGCCGCACGCCGCGCTCGAACCCGGCGACCTACACCGGCGCCTTCGGCCCGATCCGTGACTGGTACACCGGCCTGCCCGAGTCCAAGGCGCGTGGCTACCAGGCCGGCCGCTTCTCCTTCAACGTGAAGGGCGGCCGCTGCGAGGCATGCCAGGGCGATGGCGTCGTGAAGATCGAGATGCACTTCCTGCCCGACGTCTACGTCACCTGCGACGTCTGCAAGGGCAAGCGCTACAACCGCGAGACCCTCGAAGTCCTCTACAAGGGCAAGTCGATCGCCGACGTGCTCGACTTGACGGTTGAAGAGGCGCGCGTGTTTTTCGGCGCCGTGCCGGGCATTCGCGGCAAGATGGAAACGCTGGCGCGCGTGGGCCTCGGCTATGTGAAGGTCGGCCAGCAAGCCACCACGCTCTCCGGCGGCGAAGCGCAGCGCGTGAAGCTCGCCAAGGAGCTCTCGAAGCGCGCCACCGGCCGCACGCTCTACATTCTCGACGAACCGACCACCGGCCTGCACTTCGACGACGTGCGCACGCTGATGGAAGTGCTGCAGGAACTGGTTGACGCCGGCAACACCGTGGTGGTGATCGAGCACAATCTCGACGTCATCAAGGTCGCCGACTGGATCGTCGACATGGGTCCCGACGGCGGCGATGGCGGCGGCGAAGTCGTCGCGGTCGGCACCCCCGAGGACGTGGCGAAGAACAAGAAGAGCTGGACCGGCAAATTCCTGGTCGAGACGTTCAGGCGCCAGGCCGAGCGCCGCGAACGCCAGGCGAAGCGCGCGAAGGCGAAACCCTCCGCAGCGAAGGCGAACGGCAAAGCCAGGAAGCCGACGCAGCAGGCCGCGGAATAGGCGCCATCTTGCGTCGGCGGCGCACCTGCGTCAGCAATCTGGTCGTAACCTGGAAGTTCACCATGCCGCACATGCGCCATATCACGCCATTCATGCGCGTCAGAGATGTTGATGCCGCGGTTGCGTTTTTCACTGAAACGCTGGGCTTTGAACTGAGCAGCCGCTCGGGGCACTATGCCTTCGTGCACCGCGACAATGTCGCGTTCCGGCTGATTGAGGACGAGCCGCTGCCGCCACGTGGCGGAGGCCGCTACACCAGCTATGTCGATGTCGACGATGTTGATGCGCTTTTTGCCGATCTCAAGCCGAAGCTAGACCTACTCCCGCAAGGCCACGTCACGCCGATCTGCGATCAGGACTACGGCCAACGCGAGTTTGCGGTGATGGGCCCCGACGGCGACCTCATCGGATTCGGATCCCCGACTCCCAGGTCCGCCTGACTACTTCGCCACGAAGTCCGCCGGCCGCAGGCCCTTGTAGAAGATCGCGCCCAGCACGATCGAGGGGATGCCGACCATTGCCGCCACAAAGGTTGCGACGGCGTTGAAAGCGATCAGCACCAGGCCTGCATTCCCATCGGTGGTGATCGGGCGCAGGATCGCCACGCCCACCTCCACCACCACACTGTCGATCACATAGGCCGGCAGCCACGTCAGCATGATCGCGCCCAGCATGCGCAGGACATTGCCCCGCGACCAGCGCCAGCTCTGGAACATCACGACGCGACGCTCACCAATGGTGGCGGCGTTGACCATGAAGAGCCGCGTGAACAGGTAGATCGCCGCGGCGAACACAAGCATTACGAGCAACAGGAACGCAGCAGTGCCGCCCGGTCCGAGCGCCTGCGCCAGCGCCTCGTTCAGTGCTTCCGGATCATTCAGGATGGCGGTGAGCTCTTCAGGGGTCGCAGCGAGCCGGGACAGGAACGTCGTCGAAACGATGATGAACACAAGCGTGCCCAGCGGGATGATCATGCACCCAAAAGCCGCGACAACCGCGAGTAGCCGCAGTTCATCCGCGCCAAAACCGAGCCCCATCGGCCCCGTGAACTCGCCTCGCACCACCTTGCGCAATACAGCCGCTGCGAACATCAGGCTGGCCAGCAAGGCAGGCAGCGCAATCGCCAGGTTGCCGAGGCTGCCCCCAAGCGCTGATTGATCCCCTGCCCCGCCTCCGGCCATTACGGCGAGCGCAAAACCGATCTGCGAGACCAGCGCCATCGCGGCGGCGGCCGGCAGGAACATGCGCCAATGGTCGCGCAGGAACAGCCATGCGTCCCGCGCACAGGTGATGATCGGCAGCTTGCCCGCAGCGTCGGCCATCCAGCCCTCCAGAAGAGCCCTGCCCCTAGTTCAATTGGCGGCTAGCGGCAACAGCAGCGCGTACTCTTCAGCGGCCCAGAGCAAACTCGAAGGTCACGATGTGGATCTGCGGCATGCGGCAGGTAGGCGGTTGAACCGTTCCATCGATCCGCCAGCGCCATGACGACTGCACCGCCTCTGTCGCCCGCACGAAGTCGGCGTGCGGCGCCCATGACAGCAGGCGGGGGTTGGCCAGCACGCCGCTCGGCGCAACGTCCACGGCGTAGGTCACCGACCCTGCGAGATCCTTGAACCGGGTGACAAACGGAAAACCGGGCGACTCCGCGCCGCGCGACAGCACGATTCGGCAGCGAGGTAGGCTCGCATCGCCAGGCGCAGGATAGAGCAGTTCGGCCATCGGCGCTCGGCCTGCGCCGAGCGACTGACGACGATCGGCCACGTCGCGCTGACGAGACCCCAGCCCGCCATGGATGGCGTCGGCCCACGCGGTCGCGGCGTAGTATTCGATCGCAAGCCGAACGCGCGTCGCTCCATCGGGTGTTGCAGCGATCTGGTCGTGGACCTCGCCTGCGATGTCATAGAGCGCGTTGTAGGCGTCGGGCGATTTCGTGCGCATGAAGCTGGCCATCGCCCGGCCGCGGCGCGCCTCATAGCGGGCTGCGATCCCGCCCGCCTGCAGGTCGTCAAGAAACCGGATGGCGTACAGCGCGGCGCTCTCCGCCTGCGACCAGTCGCCCGCCGCCCATGCTTCCGCAAACAGCGCCTGCGCAGCACGCGGCGCCACGAGATCGCGCCCGGCGACTGTTGCGCGCGCGTAAAGCGACTGCATCAGGTTGGCGCGCGACTGTGGAGATGCAGCGGCCTCCATGCTCACCCAGTCATGCAGCACGCGCGACACCGCCGGCGCCGAGTCCGGGTGCGCCAGCGTGCCGCCCTGCTCCACGAGGAAGCGCGAATACAACAGCGCGGAAGCCGGCTCCCCCGCCAGCATGGCGATCCACGCGAACTCGCGCGCCACCAGCGCCGCAGTCGGCGACGCCCGATCGACGGTCGGCCAGGTCTGCCCGGCCACCACAGTCGCGCCGCGATAGTCGCCCGCCTGCACCGCAGCATTGAAGCTGCGGATGTCCGCTTGCGCCGCGCCGCCGCCAATCGCCGACACAAGCGCCGCTGCAACCATAAAGCGGTAGAAATGCATCATGATGATCCGGCACGACAGAAACTGTTTTCCTATCCTTGCCACCATCGTGCAGGAAGTATGGCGACCGCTGCTACAGGATGCGGAAACTGGCCTTGTACAAGTGGTTTCTTGATTCCAGTCCACAGGCCGACCTGTCGGCGCCAGAGGCGGCCTTGTAGGTCCACGTCTCCATGGTGCCCACGATGTTCGAGATGAAGTCCTCGTCCGGGATCACGCCGAGGATCGCTACCCTGGTCACCTTGCCGTCGACGGCAGTTTCCAGGCGAACGATCATCGATCCCACGCCGCGGAACTTCTTGGTCTCCGGATATCGTATCGGTTTCCCTGTGAATTCGCCCTCGCACACTGGCAGCGGCGAAGATTCCGGAAACTGCGTGAACGCTGGTTGCAGCAAGGGACGCGGCTTCAGCGACGTATCGAAGTTGGAGCCGACCTGTTCATAGGTCGAGTTTACATAGGACTCGATGGCGATGGCCCAAGACTCGGCCTTCCATTTCACGGGCCATAGCTCGGCCTGAGCTGTCTTGCTGGTCGCAGTCGTGATGTCGTTGACGGTCCGGTCATGGACGTCGGCGACGTTTCCGTAGAGATCATTGCGTGACTGCGTCTGACGGCCTCGCGCCTTCACGAATTCGGTGGAGGCCGCGTGCAGCTCTGCTTTTCGCTGCCGCGCGATCAGGGCCTTGTTGCGGCCATAGAACTCCGCCGCTTTGGTTGCGTCCGCCACCGCCACGTCCCAGTCGGCGCTTTCCCAGTCGGCGTTGTAGAGCAGCTCCCATGACAAGACGGTTGTCATGTCCACGCCAGGCGCGCTCATGCGCGCGTTCAGGGCGCTGCGCAGCGCAGCCCGTTTTTCCTCGTTGCCCTTCACTTTGTAGTCGGCAGCCCGATAGAGCACCGCAGACGTCAAGGGCTGGTCGTCTGGCTTTCCCAGGCTCCCGCCTTCCTCGACAAGGAACCTGCCGAACTGCAGGGCCAGGTCGTCGCGCCCCGCGATCAACGAGGCAAAGCCGAACTCCCGCGCCAGCAGAGCCGTATCGGGATCGGACTTGTCCCACGTCCTCCACGTGTCATCAGCCGCCGCCGCGGCAGCCTTGTAGTCCCCGGCCTTCACGGCGGCGTTGAACGTCTTGATGTCGGCGATGGCGGATCCGGCCAGAAGCGCGGCCAGCGCGATAGCTGTCAGAGCGGTTGCGGCTTTCCGGATCCTCATAAATCCCCCTTTTCACAATGGCTGAAAGTTAGCCTATATCCGCACCATGACAATCGAGCCAATTCACATCATCGGCGGCGGCATGGCGGGGTCCGAGGCGGCCTGGCAGGCGGCAAACCTTGGCGTTCCCGTCGTCATCCACGAGATGCGGCCGGTCCGGAAGACCGATGCCCATCATACGGATGGGTTGGCCGAACTGGTCTGCTCCAACTCATTCCGGTCGGACGACTGGGAATACAATGCGGTTGGCCTGCTGCACGAGGAGATGCGCAGGGCGCAGGGCCTGATCATCGCGATGGGCGACCGTCACCGCGTGCCCGCGGGTTCAGCCCTTGCGGTAGACCGTGACGCCTTCTCGGCGGATGTCACCGCGGCGCTAGAGAAGCACCCGCTGGTCACCATCGAACGGGGTGAGGTCGATGGCTGGCCTCCCGCCGCATGGTCCAGCGTCATCATCGCCACTGGGCCGCTGACATCCGACAATCTGGCGAAAGCCATTCTCGCTAAGACGGGCGAGGACTCGCTCGCCTTCTTCGACGCCATCGCGCCGATTGTTCATTTCGAGTCGATCGACATGAGCAAGGCATGGAAGCAGTCGCGCTACGACAAGCCCGGCCCGGGCGGCGATGGCGCCGAAGCCTACATCAACTGCCCGATGACCAGGGACGAGTACGAAGCCTTCATCGCCGCGCTGCTGGCGGCGCCCAAGACCGAGTTCAAGGAATGGGAAGGCACGCCCTATTTCGAGGGGTGCCTGCCCATCGAAGTGATGGCCGAGCGAGGGGTGGAGACGCTGCGCTTTGGCCCCATGAAGCCTGTCGGCCTGACCAATCCGCATGACCCTAACGTGAAGGCCTGGGCCGTGGTCCAGCTGCGCCAGGACAACAAGCTTGCCACGCTGTGGAACATGGTCGGCTTCCAGACCAAGCTGAAGCACGGGGCGCAGCAGGACATTTTCCGCATGATCCCGGGTCTTGCCGACGCACAATTCGCGCGCCTTGGCGGCATCCACCGCAACACCTTCATCAACTCCCCTGCCCTGCTCGACGGCCAGCTGCGCCTCAAGGCCGACCCGCGCGTGCGCTTCGCCGGACAGGTGACGGGCGTTGAAGGCTATGTTGAAAGCGCCGCCATGGGACTTGTCGCGGGCCGCATGGCCGCTGCCGAACGCCTCGGCCGTCGCGTGGAGGCGCCGCCCGCCACGACTGCGCTTGGTGCGCTGATCAACCACATCACGGGCGGCCATGTCCTTGGCGACAGCGGGGTCGCGAAGCGCGGCTCGTTCCAGCCGATGAACGTCAATTACGGTCTCTTGCCCGACATCGGCCCCGTCGATCTCAAGAGCCCGGACGGCAAGCGGCTCAAGGGCGCCGACAGGGGCCGGGCGCGCAAACGGTTGATGTCGGTGCGCGCACTCGACGACCTCGGCGGCTGGCTGGAAGCACAACGGGCGAGCGAGCCTGTGGCAGGCTAATCCACCCGCTCCCCGCGCAGCGCCTTCTCGAACGGCTCGCGCCCACCCATCTTGTCGATCGCCTTGTCGAAACCGCCATCGAACTCAAACGCATTTTTCGCATTCGTGACGACGCCGTAGATCGCGCGGAACACGATGAGCGCCAGCACGCCGACGATCGGTTGGCCAAGCAGGAACAACCCGGCCGCACCAGCGAATATCGCAAAATGCAGCACGATGATGCGGCGGTAAGGCGCAAACATCTCCGCCATCGGATTGGTGTTCCGCCATTCGCCCTTGAACAGGAACTCCCAGAACAGGACGAGCACCTGGAATGCGATGATCGCGTAGACGAAGTATTCTACGTGCAGCCCGCTGTTCATGCCGAACTGGAACATGCCGCCAATGTCCATCATGAATGTCGATTGTTCCCCGAGCATGCCGCTGCCGAATCCGATGAACACCATCAGGAATGTGCCGTGCGCGAAGCAGAACAGCCCGTAGTGGAACACAAAGAACAGCGACATCGCGAGTCCGGCGAACAACCCCGTGGCGCCGTAACTTGCGCCGGAGATCACGATGCGCGGAAGCGTGAGGACGCCCGCAATGATGTTCTCCATCCAGTAGAGCATCACGAGCGGGACAGCGTTCCATCCGAACGCCAGCACGCCATAGATCGGGAACAGGTCGACCGCGAGGCCGAGCAGCACCAGCGGCTGACTTAGCGCGCGCAGCCAGCTGGCAGGATTGAAGAGCTTGTTCACGTCCGCCCGCCCGTTGTGATTCCACCCGCGGGCAGCAAACAGCTTCGCCGCCCGCTTGGCCAGCACGATATACGTGCAGCGCCCATGCGGAGAGGCCTACAGGTTCCGGGACAACGCCGCCCGGAACATGCGCCACCGCTTGCCGAACGGCGTATTCACGCCCGCCGCCGCAAGGTGGAGCACGCCTGGCCACAACGCCGACGGCATCTTCCGAAGCCCAGCTCTGGCGGCCGTCCACCTCGCCGCGGCGCCTTCCAGTCCTGCAGCCAGCGCAACCCGCGCCGCGCCCGCCTCTGCCAACGCGGCAAGGCCAGCCTCGTCAGCGTCGCAGACAAGCGCCAGCCCGGCCAGCCGCATCAGCGCCGCCTCAACAGCCAGATGCCGCGCCTCATGCGCGCCGTCCGGCTGATGCCCGCCTGCCTGGAGATGATCGTCCAGCACGTCGTCATAGGCATCGACCAGCGCGTTCATCGGCGCCAGCAGGTCGGCGCGGTCCTTCAGCACCCGCGCCAGTTCCTCAGTCAGGTCATGCCGCCGCAAGGGCGCCGCGCCCGCCAGCTGCGCCAGCGTCTCACGCCACCACTGAAGCCGGATCTTTCCCAGCATCGCCTCCCTGGCGTGCAAGGCGCGTTGCAGCTCCTGGTTCAGCAGGTAGAGCGCGATCAGGCGCCCGCGCGCATCCGCGGCGGCATAGCGCGTCGCCAGCCAGCGATCCTCGTCCGTCCGCTTCAGGCGGGCGTCGAAATCGCCCGACCCAGAAAGGGGGGCGCTTGCAAGGTTTGGCGGATTGGCCGTATCGCTCATGTTCAAATTCGGTAATTCGGCCCTATCTCAGGGTCTGCACGGCAAGACTCGACACACAAAGAGGGTTTCCCATGGCTTTCACGCTTCCCGCCCTGCCTTACGCGCGCGACGCGCTGGCGCCGCATATCTCCGAGAACACCCTGAACTTCCACTATGGCAAGCACCATCAGGCCTATGTGGACAACCTGAACAAGCTGATCGCCGGCACGCCGCTGGACAACGCACCGCTGGAGGAAGTCGTCAAGCAGAGCTGGGCCGAGAAGAAGATGCCCGTCTTCAACAATTCGGGTCAGGTCTGGAACCACACCTTCTACTGGCACTCGATGAAGCCCGGTGGCGGCGGCAAGCCGACCGGCCTGGTCGCCGACCGGATCAACAAGGACTTCGGTTCGTTCGACGAGTTCAAGCGTCTCTTTGCCGAGGCGGGCGTCACGCAGTTCGGCTCGGGCTGGGCCTGGCTGATCCTCAAGGACGGCAAGCTCGCAATCACCAAGACGCCCAACGCCGAAACGCCGCTGACCGACGCTGGCGTTACGCCTTTGCTAACCATGGATGTCTGGGAGCACGCCTACTACCTCGACACCCAGAACGCCCGGCCGAAATACATCAACACTTTCATCGACGAACTGGTGAACTGGGACTTCGCCAACCAGGGCCTTTCGGACGCGAAATAGATCCAACGTACCTCGATTCGACACGCTCATTACGGCGCAGTGCAGCAGTTTGCACTGCGCCGGTTAGCTGTTTCGAGATGGTTCCGTGGCGTAGTGTTCCCGCAAGCAACCGGCTGGTCGCCGATTGTGTTCGGGTCCTGCGGCGCGATGATCTCAAACCTTCACAACGCGGAAACCAATGCGGCGCGCCGGGCGGCTCCGGCCAGCGCCAGCCTGCTCGAAGCCGCCATCGAGCGTGGCGGCCTGCATCCCTTCTTCCATGCCAAGTTCTCGCTTGATGACCGCAAGCTTGTCGGCGCCGAAGCGCTCGCGCGTATCGCAACGCCGCAGTCCGGCCTTGTCTCGCCAGCCGCCTATGTCGAACTCGCCGAACGCAGCGAACGCATCGACGCGCTGACCTATGTGATGGCGCGCGCGGTCGCCGGTCATGTGGTTGGCTTCAACGGCCTGCCCTGCTCGATCAACATCAGCCCGATGTCGCTCGAACGTCCCGCCTTCGCCGACAACATTGCGCAGGCAATCAGCGACAGCGGCCTCGACTGCAAGCAGTTCGTCCTCGAAGTCACGGAATCGCGCGTGCTGGAATACGGCGCCAACGCCTTCGCGACGATGACGGCGCTGCGGGCCCACGGCTTCGGCCTCGCCATCGACGATTTCGGCGCCGGCCCCAGCAACATTGACCGCTTACGCAATTACCCCTTCACCGAGGTGAAGATCGATCCGGCCTTCACCCGTCTCGCCATGGGCGAAACCTACGCCAAGGCTGCACTCGTCAGCTGTGTCCGTCTCGCCCGGGACCACGGCCTCCGCGTCGTCGCCGAGGGCATCGAGACGCAGGAGATGCTTGACCTGATGACCTGGCTCAAGGTCGATCAGCTCCAGGGCTTCCTGCTGTCGCGTCCGATGCAGCCGGCGGACTTCAAGGAACAGCTGAAGCAGACCTGACGCGGCGCTCAATCCACCCTACGTCCCGTTGAATTTCCCCCTCTCCCGCGCGATGCTCGGCCGAGAGAGGAACCTCGCCATGGCCTACGACGCCTACAAGACCATCACCGTCAGCCCGCTCTCGCCCCATCTTGGGGCCGAGATCTCCGGCGTCGATCTGTCGAAGCCGCTGAGCAATGCGCAGTTCGACGACATCCATCAGGCCTTCCTGAAACATCACGTCATCTTCTTCCGCGACCAGCAGCTCACGCCTGAGCAGCACCTCGCCTTCGGCCGCCGCTGGGGCACGCTGAACGTGCACCCTTATGTGAAGGGCATGGCCGGGTATCCCGAAATCCTCGAAATCATCAAGGAGCCGTCCGAGAAGATAAACTTCGGCGGCGGCTGGCACTCCGACATGAGCTTCCTCGAAGAGCCGGCGCTTGGTTCAATCCTTCACGCCCTCGAAGTGCCCGAGGTCGGCGGCGATACCATGTTCGCCAGCCAGTACGCCGCGTGGGACGTGCTTTCCCCGGGCCTGCAAAAAACGCTCGAAGGCCTACGCGCCATTCACTCCGCCGCCGAGGAGTATGGCTCGGGCGGCGCCTCGTCGAAGAAGCGCGCCTCGATGGATTCCGAGATCGTCGGCGATGAAGTGCCGGAATACGAACACCCGGTCATCCGCACGCATCCGGAGACCGGCCGCAAAGGGCTGTACGTCAATCCCGCATTCACGTTGCGCTTCGCGGGATGGAGCAAGAAGGAGTCGCGCCCTCTTCTCGAATACCTCTTCGAGGTCTGCCGTCGCGAGCCGTTCACCTGCCGCTTCCGCTGGCGACCCGGCTCGCTGGCGATGTGGGACAATCGCTGCGTCTGGCACTTCGCGCTGAACGACTATCACGGCCAGCGCAGGCACATGCGGCGGGTCACGGTGAATGGGGACAAGGTGCGCTGACTACCACCCCAACTCCGGCATCGCCCACTTCGCGACAACCCCATCCGCATCCAGCACCATCTGCGCAGACGCGAGAAATGCATCGCCCTGCCCCATCGCATGGCCATGGATGCCGCCGCCGATGAACAGCGCATCGAAGCCCTGACGGTTTGCGCCCAGCACGTCGGTCGCCGGTCCATCGCCAATCGCGAGCACGCGCTTCGGCGGAATGCGCCGACCAACGATCGCTTCGGCTTGCTCGATCGCCAGCCGGTAGATCGGATCGTCAGGCTTTCCGGGGCGAATGACGACACCGTCCTCCTGCTCATAGATCGCCGCCAGCGCGCCCGCTGACCAGATCAGCCGATCGCCCTGCCGGAACTGCACGTCCGGATTGGCGCACAACATTGGCAGGCCATGCCCCGCCAGCCGCTTCAACTCGTCGCGATATGGCTCCGGCGCCCCGTTCGGATAGTCGCGGAGGCTGGTGCAGCAGATCACCTTCGCCACGGCGGGATCATCCGAGAACTCCAGCGGCAGGCCCGCATAGACGCCGAAATCTTGATCCAGCCCGATGCGATACACCGGGCCTGGCGCCAGACGCTTCAGCTCGTTCCGTGTCGCGTCGCCCGACGTGACAACGTCGTCGAAGCAATCCATCGGCACGCCGAATTGCGGGAACAGCCGCGTCACGCGGTCCTTCGGCACGGGCGCGTTGGTCACGAGGATAACCGGACCTTGGCTCACACGGAATTTCTGCAACGCCTCACACGCTGTCACGAACGCCGAGCGCCCGTTGTGGATCACGCCCCACACATCGCAGAGCACTGCGTCATACTGGGAAGCAACGGCCGAAAGCCCGGACAGCAGCGAAACGGCCACGTCCTACATCGCCTGCGGCGCAACGCGGCGCATGAAGTCCGGCGGCGGGGCGGTCTCATCCTGCAGCGAGCCCTTGATCGGGCGCGGCGCGCCGAACACATGGCCCTGGCCGTAGGGAATCTCGAACTCGAGAATTTCGATCACCGACTTCTCGATCTCGACCTTCTCCGCGATCAGGTCGATACCGTACCGCACGAACAGCGCCGGCACGTCTTCGGCTGCGATGTCGCGGGAGATCGCCGAAATCGGCCGCTCACCGCCCGGCGTCAGCTCTTCGAGCAGCCGCTCGCCATTGATCTTGACGAACTTGACGCCCGCCGCCTGCAACTCGGGCAGGTCGAGATTGAGGCCCATGCCCTTGTCCAGCGAGAACCGGAAGCCGAGTTCCTTCAGGCGCGCCATGTTCCGCGCCGCTATGTCGGAGCGCTGCTGGAACGACCGGACGCTGATTTCGAAAATCATGGCGTGCGCCAGGTCACGATTCTCGCGCATGAAATCGATGAAGCTCGTGAAGAACTGGTCATCCTCCAGCGAGGCCATCGAGACGTTGCAGAACACGCCGATGCGCCGGTCACGCTCCGACAGCCGCCGCACGATCTGCACGCACCGGAACAGCAGCATGTTGTCGATCACGCCGAGCAAATTCGCCTTCTCGGCCGCCGCCAGGAATTCCGTCGGCATGATCACTTTGCCGTCGGCGCGGCGCAGGCGTGTGAAGCCCTCGTAGAAGCATGTCCTGCGCTGCGGCAGGTTCACGATGGGCTGCAGGTGGAGGTCCACGCGGTTCTCGCGCAGCGCCTCTTTCACCGCATCCAGCACTGACGCGCCGTCCACCGGCACATCCGTGGTGTGCGTGCGCACCGTGTTGAGCCGCGTCTCGAACTTCTTCGAGAGGTTCTGGATCATGCCCTCGAGCCCGCGCATCTCTTGCACGATCGACTCGCGCCGCGCCGCCACTTCCTGCTCGAACGTTTTCTTGAGGTCCGTTGACTGCTGCTCGGCCTGCGCCACGCGCGATGTCAGCTTGCGGATTTCCTGACGCAGCTGGAAGATTTCGGCGTCGGCGCCGCCACCCATGCGCGAGACAGCCATGTGAATCTGGATCATCGCCAGCGCGGATGTCGCGCCGATGATCGCCGCCGTAATGGGCGGGAGGATGCCATTGACGCTCAGCGCCACTGCGCCGAGAGCCGACGCAGTAACGTAGACGAGCGCCAGCATGATGTGCGCGACAACAGGCATTTTAACCGGAGCAGCCCCTCAGGTTGCGGACGTGCGCATCCACATCTCGGTTGTGTTGGCATCCGCATGGAATGACAAGCCACGAACGTCGCGACGCAGTCGCACGGCTGCACTTTGAGGCAATCTGCCTCGTCTGCGCCAGTTCGTCTTTGCCAATCTGTCCTTCGCGACATCTCATTGATCTTGCTTTCGCAACTATCTCGACCTCGCACATGCTTCTGTGGACTTTGCGCCACATGGTCGAGGTCTTGGCCGTTAACCCGTCGTTCGGAAGTGGACATGTGGCCGAGTCGTGCCGCTATATCGCCACAATCGAACGCGCCGGCCCTCGGGGGCTTCCAAGGAAGCAAGGGGCTGGCGACGGGGGCGACCGGGGAGCGCGGGGGTTTTGACTCGGGTCAAAACCCCCGCCTGCTGTCTGGGACAGCGCAGTTCGTTGATTTCCTTATCTTTGCAGCTCCGTAGCGATGCGCGGCGTCTCGCCCGTCAGGTCAATTGCCATGCCCGGCAGCCCGATCTGCGGGCCTGAAACCCCGAGGTCCGACAGCACTTCGCGCCATGCCGTAGCGGCTGCGGCGTCAGTGGCGCCCGGATCGACGGGAACGATCAGGCTGGCCGCTACCTTCGCCTGGCCGATGGCCTGAACCACGGTTGCAAGCTCGATACAGCGCGATGGCGATCCAAGCAGCCGCTCCGACCCCGCCATCACCACCGCGCCTGGCCCCTTTGCCTCGCGGGCGGCGGCAATGATGTCCGCAGGAAGCGCAGAACATCCCGCGAGGACCAGCGAGCGCCCCTCGAAATCGATGCGGTAGACGCGTCCCGTCCCCCGCTCCGCCCCGCCAAAGCCGCGGACGCTGACCACACCGGAATCGAACACCACGCGGCCATAGCCGCCCTGATCTTCTCCTTCGATACCGGCAGCCAGCCTTGCCTGCTGGGTCGCCGATACGATCAGGTTGGCGCCATCCACCACAGGCAACAGGCCCGCCGGGCCATGCACTTTCAGGGGGTCGCGGCGCCCTGCCCGCGCGCCCGCTTCCGCCACCGCCGCCAGTCCTTCGACGGTCTCCACCGCAAGATCAGGCAGCAGCAGCGCATCGATGCCGGGATGCATCAGGCCGAGCTGCGCGATTCCGCGCGCCGCGTCCTTGCCGGCGCCGAAGATGAAGGTGAGCCCACCCGCCTCCACGACGACACAGGGACTTGCCGCGCAGACCGTCGCCCGGAACGCATCTGCAGGCGGCAAGCGCGGCTTTGCAGCCTCCGCCTCCAGCCGATATTCGCGCTGGAACGTTTCGACCGCAGCTCCCGGCCGGTTCGACAAAAGCCACCATCCGCCAGCGACGGCCGCGACAGCCACTGCCCCAAACAAGAGGATGTCCCGCCTCAGCTTCACGCGTGCGCCCTAGCCGATCCGCGTCTGTGCGGTTTCCTGCGCGATCACCGCCTCGATCACCCCCAGCCGCTCGACCTCCACGCGCACGCGGTCTCCTACCTTGACGAATTTCGGCGGCGTGAACGCAGCGCCCACGCCCGCCGGCGTGCCGGTAAAGATCAGGTCGCCCGGCTCCAGCGCAAACGCCTTTGTGAGATGTTCGATCTGCGCCGGTACGTCGAAGATCATCTGACCCGTATTGCCGTCCTGGCGCAGCTCGCCGTTCACCCAGCATTTCAGGCTCATGTTCGACACATCGCCAGCCTCGTCCGGCGTCGTGATCCAGGGGCCAACCGGCGCGTGCGTATCGAACCCCTTGCCCATGATCATGGTCGGCGTCACGCGCTGCCAGTCACGTACCGAATAGTCGCAACCGGTCATGTAGCCTGCGACGATCTCATGCGCCCGCTCACGCGGCACATGCCGGCCGTAGCGGCCGATCACGACTACCAGCTCAACCTCATAGTCCAGCGCCGTCGAGACAGCCGGCATCAGCACCGGATCAAACGGCCCATGCAGCGAACTCGACTGCTTGTTGAACCACATCTGCGTTGTGGGCGGCTCGCGTCCGGTTTCCTTTGCGTGATCGCGATAGTTCAGACCGATGCCCAGGATTTTACCCGGGCGACGCAAGGGCGCCTTCAGCCGGGCGGACTTCAGCGGCACGCGCGGCGCCGACCTGGCCGCCTTCTCGATTGCTTCGACGCCGGAAGGCCCACGCGCCAGCATATCCACAGGATAAGGTGACAGGCCGGGCAATGCGGCGCTGATGTCCGCAATCTCGTCGCCAAGGACTAAACCGGGGCGCGGACCGTCAGTGGTGTCGAAAACACACAGTCGCATGAGTCATCCTGTTCTCACCCGCCCGGGAGATTGGACCCAACCGGGTTGTATGGATAGGTAGGCGAAGTTCAGTTCGGGAAGCGTACGTCATGTCGATCGCCGCTGAGGTCCAGCGAATCCGCGACGTCTTTGGTCCCGGAACGGATATCAGGGTTCCGCCCTTCCAGCGCGCGTATGCGTGGGAAGACCCCGAAGTGGAGATCCTGATCCAGGACCTGCTCGACGCCTTCCGGACGCGCACCGTCTATTTCCTTGGCGCAATCGTGGTGATCCGGCCCCGCAATCGCGGCCCGTCCGATGTGGTGGACGGCCAGCAGCGCCTCACCACCCTCACCATCATGCTCGCGGTGATGCGCGATCTCGCCAAGACCAAGGAGGAGGAAGGCCTGATCCATTCGATGATCGGCCATGAAGCGCTGAATGTCTTCGGCGCCTCGCATCGCTGGCGTGTGACCCTCAACCCGACCGACACCCCCTTCTTCCGCCGCTTCGTGCAGGAACGGGGCGCGACACGCGAAGACGAGGGCGTGCGCGAATCGGCCTGCGATCCCGGATCGGAAAGCCAGCAGCGCCTAAGCGCCGCCATCGGCCAGATGCGTGACTACCTGTCCGACATGGCCGACGAGGAACGCTCGCGCCTCGTGATGTGGCTGCTCGATCAGGTCACCGTCGTTCGCGTCCGCGTCTCGGAGTTCGCGGTGGCGCAGAAGGTGTTCTCCTCGCTCAACCATCGTGGCAAACCGCTTTCGGACCACGACATTCTGAAAAGCGCTCTGTTCGAGCGCGCCGAATTTTCTCCCGCCGAAGCCGTTACGCAGGGCCGCAAGTGGGACGCCTTCACCGCGCGCCTCGGCGACCGGGGTTTTGGCGACCTCTGGAAACAGATCCGCGCGCTCTACGATCGCGAGGGCGTTGGCGAGATGGTGTCGGGCGTCATCGCCGGCATCCTCCAGAAGACGCCGTCAATCCGCGACTTTCTCGACAACCGTCTGGCCCGCTTCGTCGCCGCTTACGACGCCATCATCAACGGCAAGACCGGCAATCTCGACCTGGGCGAGGAAGCGCTGCGCCGCATCGTGTTCCTTCGTTCGATCCATCACGAGAGCTGGCGCGCGCCCGCCATTCGTTTTCTCGCGGAGCATCCCTACGACCGCGACACCGCGGACCGTTTCTTCTGGGCGCTCGACCGCCTCGCCTATGCCATGCAGTACTCGGTGAAGGATCGCGACTATCGCCACAAGCGCTACCGCCGCCTGCTGGATGCGATGGACGCCAAGGTGGCGCTGTTCGACGAAGGCTCCCCGCTGCAGTTGACCAGGCGCGAGCGGGAGGATTTCGTCGAGCGCCTGCGCGGACGCTTCCCGAACTTCAAACAGCGCAGAGCCCTGCTGATGCGCGTCTCGGCAGCCGTCGAGGGCGGCGAGGCCCTTGCCCCCGACACGGACAGCACTGTCGAACACATCCTGCCGCGTGCGCCGAGCAAAGGCTCGGAATGGTACGAGGAATGGTCGCGCGTCCGCGACCGCGACGAACTGACCGAATGCATCGGCAACTTCACGCTTCTGACACTCGCGGAAAACCAGGAAGCGGACCGCAAGCCCTTCCTGGAGAAGCTCGACATCTACTTCCGCACCGGTCAGGCCTCCCACGCGCTCAGCAAGGACCTGCAGGGCCGCACGCGCTGGACCCCCGACGACGTCCGCACCCGCCGCGACGCCCTGATCCAGAATCTCGCCAGGGACTGGGGGCTCTGAAGCAACCGTCCCGAAGCGGCCGGCCCATCCTTGCGGAACGCCGGGCTCCCGCCCGGCTCTCGGCACAGCATCCGCATGCGTGTTGATACGAACACGGTGCGCGCCCCCGCGCCTAGTCGCGCTCGCCGATCGCCTCGGCGGCTTCCTTGTTCAGCGCTTCGCCTTCGCGCCGTGGCACGATCAGCGGCGCCGGCTGCGTGGTCGCCACATTGCCGCGCATCAGCGACAGCCCGGCGCGCAGGCCTCCGGCCATCTGCATCTCGAGCCGTTGCTCGTCGCGCTGGCGCACATCGCGCAGGATCTCGTCCGCCTCGTCTTCGTCGACGCCGAGATCGACCAGCACCTTCCGCCCGAACACGAACGCCGACTCCAGCACTTCGCGCAGCTGGTAGTCGACGCCGGCATTGATCAACCGCAATGCATGCCCGCGATCGAAGGCGCGCACATAGAGCTTGGCGTGCGGAAACTCGGACTTCACCAGCTCCACGATCTTGTCGGCCGATTCCTGCTTGTCGACGCAGACGAGTATCGCCTCCGCCCGCTCCGCGCCCGACGCGCGAAGCACGTCCAGCCGCGTGCCGTCGCCATAATAGACCTTGAAGCCGAACTGCCCTGCGGCCCGGATCATTTCCACATCGATCTCGATGATCGACACGTCCATGCCCTTGGCCAGCAAGGGCTGCGACACTAGCTGCGCAAACCTGCCGAAGCCGACGAACAGCACCCGGCCATGCAGGTCGCTCGCCGTCTCGATACCGTCCATCGATTCCTTCTCGGCCGGCAGCAGCCGCTCCAGCAGGATCACCGCCAGCGGTGTCAGCGCCATCGACAGGATGACGATGGCCGTCATGCTTGCCGTGATCTCGCCTTCGAGCACGCCTGCGCGCAGGGCCTCGGAGTAAAGCACGAACGCAAACTCGCCGCCTTGCGCAAACAGCACGGCACGCCGCAACGCCTCGCGATGCTTGGCCCTGAAGATTCGCGCGACTGTGTAGATGCCGATCGACTTGACAGCCATGAACACCAGCACGCCGCCGATGATCAACGGCCACTGGTTCCACACCAGCAGCAGATCGAGCGACATGCCGACGCCGAGAAAGAACAGCCCGAGCAATATGCCCCGGAACGGTTCGACGTCGGCTTCGAGCTGGTGCCGGAACGTCGACTCCGACAGCAGCACGCCGGCAAGGAACGCGCCCATGCCCATCGACAGTCCCGCCCAGTCCATGAACACCGCAGCGCCCAGCACGACCAGCAATGCCGCCGCCGTCATCACCTCGCGCGCGCCCGAAGCGGCCAGCACGCTGAAGATCGGGTTGATCAGCCATTTGCCCGCCGCGAACACCACAGCCACCGCGCCGACCGCGATCAAACCCGCCTGCCACCATGGCTGCGTCGCCTCGACCGCAGCCGCCGTCGGCGACAGGGTCGCCAGCAAGGCGACCATCGCAAGCAGCGGAATGATCGCGAGGTCTTCGAGCAACAGGATCGCAACCGAGCGCTGCCCGCTGGGCAAAGCCGTCTCGCCGCGATCGTCCATCATCTTCATGATCACTGCGGTCGAGGACAGCACGAACCCCATCGCCCCGATCACGGCCGCTTCCGCGGGCAGGCCATACGCAATCCCGACGCCCGACAGCAGCGCGCCGCACGCCAGCACCTGCACGACGCCCAGCCCGAAAATGTCCCGCCGCATCGCCCACAGCTTGGCCGGGCGCATTTCGAGTCCGATCAGGAACAGGAACATCACCACGCCAAGCTCGGCGACATGGATGATTGCTTCGGATTCCTCGAACAGCCTGAACCCGAACGGCCCCACGGCCACGCCCGCTGCCAGATATCCCAGCACCGCCCCGAGTCCGAGCTTCCGGAAGATCGGCACGGCGATCACGCCCGCCGCCAGCAGGGCGACGGCATGCCCGATATCCATTCCGCCAGCTTCGGTCGCCATCGCCCCTCCGGTTCTCAAGACTCAATGGTGTGCCGCGCGCGACGGCGCAAGCGTGCTATTTCAAACGCTTCTCGAACTCGGCGAAAAATCCATCCGCTTCGGCTTCCAGCTTGCCTTCCATGCGGCGAAACAGGGCAAGCACGTCTTCGCCCGTGCGGGTCAGAACGGCGCCGCCGCCCTTCCGTCCGCCTGCCGTGGATTCGACCAGCGGCTGCCGGAAGGACTGGTTCATCGCATCAACCAGTTGCCACGCCCGCGAATAGCTCATCTCCATCGACTTGGCCGCCTTCGAGATCGAGCCCTCCGCCGCGATGCGCTCAAGCAGATCAGCCTTGCCCGGGCCGAACGCTCGCTCGCCCTTCGCGATCAGCCGCGCCGTGATCCTGATCGATGCCATGCCGGTCTCCGTTGTGCAGCCATCGAAGCGGACGCAGCCAGAAGCGCAAGCGATTTCTGCCCGCTCATGCGGGTTCGCGGAATGGCCGCACATGGCGGAGCGATGGAATTTTCCCGCGCACCTCGTCGATCTTCGCAAGGTCAAGCGTCGCTGAAATCACCCCCGGCTCCGTACCGCCTTCCGCGAGGATTTCGCCCCATGGATCGATGATTAGCGAATGGCCATAGGTCTCGCGGCCATCCTGGTGCTTGCCCGCCTGCGCCGGCGCGATAACGAAGCATCCGGTCTCGATCGCCCGCGCGCGCAACAGGATGTGCCAGTGCGCCTCGCCGGTGATGCGCGTGAACGCGGCTGGCACGGCGATGATCTGCGCGCCCGCCATCGCAAGTTGCCGGAACAGCTCCGGAAACCTCACATCGTAGCAGACCGTCATGCCGAGCTTGACCATCGAGAGATCAGCGACCACGGCCGTCCCGCCAGCCTCATAGCTATCGGATTCGCGATAGATGTTGCCGGCGTTCAGCTGCACGTCGAACATGTGGATCTTGTCATAGCGCGCAGCCACCTCGCCATCCGGCATGATCAGGAAGCTGCGATTGGCGCACTTGCCGGCCTCGGCCCGGATCGCCAGCGAGCCGATCAGCAGCGTCTTCCCAAGCTCCTTCGCCAGCGCCCGGAAATGCGCGAGGCCCGGATCGGATGCTTCGTCCGTCGATTTCTCCCACGCTGACCCCTGCTTCCGGTCAAGCAGCGTCGTCATCTCGGGCGTCGCGATCAGGTCTGCGCCATCGCGAGCAGCCTCACGGATCAGCGCATCGGCCGCGCGGATGTTTTCCGCCACGTCCGTTCCGGACCGCATCTGGACGCAAGCAACCCTGATCTGGGACATGGCATCTCCTGCTGCACTGTCTCGTCATAAACCATACCGCGCCGCCAAGTCGCCATCCCCGCCGAAATCAGGCGCTGACAGGGTTAATGCCGGCTGTTCGCCCACGGCGCGACACGGCCTGCATCTTCTCTCTTTCTGGTACGCCGATTGCTGACTGAGCCCCAAGGCCAGCTCCGTCCCGTGATCCCGCGACGCCGGGCGCAGGCCTGAACCGCGGGATCGGTTATCAATGGGCTTCAGCCTCGGCATCGCAGCGATACCGGCACCGTCCGCCCGGCCTCTACCGGTCTGGCGCGCCCGCGCGCGTTCTCTGCTGAACTATTTCGGCAAGCTGGATCTCCTCGTCCTGTTCGTCTGGGTGGCCTCCACCACGCTGCAGCTCGACTGGATGCAGCCGCTTCGCTATCTCGCCGCCGCTTATTTCGTCGGCAGCATGATCATGTTCGCCCGCCAGACCATGCCGTCGGTCGCAAGGGCATGGCCGACCTTGCTGATCCCACTGTTCTGCATCGTCTCCGCGCTGTGGGCGCCGTCAGCAAGCGATGCAATCCGCAAGGGTCTCCTCTTTGGGCTGACCTCCATCGTCGCCATCTACGCAGCAACGCGCGTGTCTGGTCGCAGCATTCTTCTGGTCTTCATGGGCGTCGAGACGATCGCGGCGCTGATGACGCTTCGCACGCCGCAGATCATCGACGGCGCATGGACGGGCATTTTCGGGCAGAAGAACTTTCTCGCCATGAACATGTTCATCCTCTACGTCAGCGCGCTTGCAATCATGCTCGACAAGGGATCATGGCGCTGGTTCAGGCTTGCGGCGATGGGCATCGCGCCGCTTGCGCTTGCGCTCATCTTTCTGGCGAAATCCGGCACCACGACCATCATGGTAATTGGCGCCACGGGCGCCTTGCTCGGTCATGCCTTTCTCTGGCAACCGGCGAGCCGCATTCGCCACATGCGCTTCCTGCTGGTGCTGCTGGGCGCGGTCCTCGCGATCGTCCTCGCGCTTGTCCTGTTCGGCTTCATGCAGTTCGATGCGCAGGCCAGCGTGCTCAATGCGCTCGGAAAGGACTCGACCCTCACGGGCCGCACCTATCTCTGGGAAACTGCCCAGCGCGAGATGGCGGAGAACCCGTGGCTTGGTCGCGGGGCTGACGGGTTCTGGCGGTCGGAGTACGGCGCGGCCAACTCGATCATCAAGTTCTTCCACTACGACCACTACGTGAAGTTCTCGTTCCACAATTCCTATCTCGAGAACGGGGTGGCGTTTGGATATCCGGGCTACTGGGCGACGGTTTTCCTCGCCGGATGGGCGCTGTGGCGGCCGGGGATAAACTGGCTGAAGAACCAGAACACCATCAATGCGGCCTTCCTCATCCTGGCGGCGATGGTGATCGTCCGGTCCACCACCGAGATCGACCTGGCGCTGGAATTCTCCGCCACTGCGACACTGCTGTTCATGGGCGCCATCCGGCGCGACAAGGCCACCGCATCACGAGCAGCGACATGACCCGGCCCGATGTCAGCGTCATCATCGCCGCTTGGAAAGCTGCGGACTTTGTCGAGCGCGCCGTTCGCTCGGCGCTGCTGAGCCGCGGCGTGACTGTCGAGGTCATCGTCGTTGATGACGCCTCGCCTGATCGCACGTTTGCCGTACTCAAGCAGCTTGCGGCGCGTGATCCTCGCGTGATCGTAGAGCGGCTCTCCACAAATAGCGGCCCGTCCGTCGCCCGCAATCGCGCAATTGCTCGCGCTTCGGGCAATTTTGTCGCCATCCTCGACGCCGACGACGAAATCGAGCCGGACAGGCTGTCACGCCTGGTCACGCAGGCCGAACGGCGGGCCGCTGACATCGTTGTGGACAACATGAAGGAGGTTGACGCGCGTGGCCGCCTGTTGGCATCCGGCCTGTTCCTGAAGTCGCCTGCGTTCTCGATGAGCCGCAGTATCGACTTCGCCACCTGGGCCGCCTTCAACCAGCCCATGAAGGGCGGCGACTGCCTCGGCTACCTGAAGCCGCTGATCCGCCGGGCGACGCTGGACCGCTTCCACACTTCCTACGATCCGGCGCTGCGCAACAGCGAAGACTACTATCTTGTGGCCGAACTTCTCGCGCAGGGCGCACGGATGCTCTACATGCCTGAGGCTGGCTATCGCTACACGCGATCCGCTGGATCGACATCCCATCGCCTGAAGCCCGAACACACCCGCGCCTGGCTGGATGCTGAAGCCCGCTTCTTCCGCCGCCATGGCGCTGCGCTCAACGCCGGTCAGCAGCAGGCGCTGGCCCGCCGCGGCCGCACGCTCCGCCATGTCGACCAGCTGGTCGCCGCAACCGAAGCGCTGAAGTCCCGCCGCGTCGGCGAATTACTGCGCCTCCTCGCCTCGGATCTCGAGTCCAGCGCCTATACGCTCGGGACGTTCGCAAAAGTCGCGAGCAGCAAGCTGCGCCGCGGGCCTGCGTCCTAGAGCTGTCTCTCCGCTGCGAAGCTGTCGCTGCACTGGCGTCCGGTTCGCCCGATCGGCACATGCGAGATGCAGCGGAAGAAAGCAGCCGCGGTGGTGAAGTCTGTCTCGCCAACCCAATCCACTGATGTACGGTTTGCCGCCCAAAGGCTGGCCATCACGCGCCCCGTTGTGGTGGGAATCTGCACGTCGCTTGATGTGAATCTGTGAACCTGCACGCCATCCACATACCAGGTGATCGAGTCGGGCAGCCACTCGAACGCGTAGAGGTGTTCGCCTTTCGACGAGTCAAAGCCCAGGTCGATATCCAGCGCCGATCCCTTGCCGTGGCCAAAAGTATTGACATGAATCTTGGCGGAATTCCTGCCGACGATCTCGACGTCGATTTCGTCATGAGGGTCGCCCATGTCCTCGCCGCTGTAGACGAAAAATGCGGTGACGACGCCCTTGGCGTCTGAGGCGCGCATGACCGCTTCATACCGGCCATACCCATAAAACCCGACATACTGGAATTCGGCGCTTGAATGGGTCGACACCGGGGTCGTCTCGCGCCTCGCGACCAGGCTCATGCCGTGCCGGCCGAATCCCACATTCTCGTCGCGATACGAAACACCGAGCCAGTCGGCGTCAATGTCCCAGTCGGCCAGCAGCTGGTTATCCTTGTCATGCCCCTTGCTCAGATCGACGATGAACGCGCCTTGCGCCGGACGGCCTGTGTTCACGGGTTTCGCAGTCTGTCCCGGCGCCTCCGACTGACCGGAAACACCCACCAGCGTGAGGCCCACAGCAAACGCTGCGGCCAATGCCCGCCCCAAGGCCATCGTCCCAATACCTGACCGCGCCGGACCAAGGCGCAAGGTGTAGACAGCCAAGCAGGAACGGCGCCGCGCCCGTCCGTGAACGCGCTTGTGACGAAACGGCTAACCCCCGTGGATTGTGCAAGGCTGCCCGGTCGTTAAAGCTCGCGCCTACATGAGGGCGACGCCACGCAGCGAGCCCGTCGGGAGGAGTGCATGTCCATGATCAACCGCAAGCTTGCGGGCGGGGCCGTCGCGTCCGTCCTCGCCATGGTTCTGGCCTACGCCTGCGCCCTCCCCGCCGGAACGATGGGCGGGACATCGACAGCCGACGGTTCGAGCAGGTTGGCCTATGATGCGACCGAGTGGATCTATTGGGGTGGCGATGCCGGCCAGACCCGCTATGCGCCGCTCAGCCAGATCAACCGCGAGACGGTTAACCGCCTGAAGGTCGCGTGGCGCTGGACGGCGGACGCGTCGGGCGACGCGTCATCGTCCAACTTCAAGTCTACCCCACTGCTCGACGATGGCGTGCTTTACATGCCGTGGGTCAATCACGGCATGGCGGCGATCGATGCCGGCACCGGCAAGACGCTCTGGACTTACGAACCCCAGCCCGCAGATATCGGCGGACGCGGCGCATCGCTGGCGGCGCGCTCGCTGGCCTACTGGACCGACGGCGTCGACAAGCGCCTGTTTCACAACTCCTCCGACGGCCGCCTGATCGCAGTCGATGCGAAAACCGGCAAGGCCGCAACCAGCTTTGGCAAGGCCGGAACGATCAACCTGCGTGAAGGCGTGATCGAAGGCACGCCGGTCACGGATGTGAGTTCGGTCTCGCCTGCGCTGGTGGTCGGCGACATTGTCGTCGCGCAGGTCATCGTCGCGGGTGGGCGCAACAAGGAAAGTGCTCCGGGCTATATCCGCGGTTACGACGTCCGCACCGGCAAGGAAGTCTGGCGCTTCAATCCCATCGCCCAGCCAGGCCAGGTCGGCGCCGAGACATGGCTCGAAGACAGCAACCTCTACACTGGCGCCGGTGGCGCCTGGGCGATGATGAGCGCGGACCCGGAGACGGGCTATCTCTACATCCCGCACGAAACACCGACCAACGAGTTCTATGGCGGCCAGCGTCCCGGCGACGGTCTGTTCGGCGAGGCCATCGTCTGTCTCGACACCAAGACGGGCAAGCTGGTCTGGTACTACCAGATCGTGAAGCACGGCCTGTGGGACTATGACCTGCCCGCCGCGCCGATCCTGCACGACGTGAAAAAGGACGGCAAAGTCATCAAGGCGGTGACAGTCCTTACCAAGCAGGGGCTGACGTTCGTGTTCGACCGCAAGACCGGCGAACCGGTCTGGCCGATCGAGCAGCGCCAGGTTCCGAAATCCCCCATCCCGGGCGAGCGCGCATCGCCGACGCAACCCTTCCCGACCCTGCCCGAACCCTTCCTTCGCCTCGGCTATAGCGAGGACGACCTGATCGATTTCACGCCTGCGCTTCGAGAAGAGGGAAAGCGGCTCGCTTCCGAGTACACCAAGGGCGAACTCTACACCGCGCCCACGGAGATCACGCCGACCAACAAGGGCACGTGGCTGTTCCCCGGCACCGGCGGCGGGCCGAACTGGAACGGCGCCGCGTGGGATCCCGATACCGGCATGATGTACACGCCGATGCGCCTCAAACCGCAGTTTGCGGGCCTTCGCAAGGGCGATCCCAAGACCACCAACATGCACTACTACGGCGGCGGCGGTGGCGCGCCCATCCCGGGTCCGCAGGGCCTGCCCATCATGAAGCCGCCCTACTCCATCGTCGTCGCGACCGACATGAATACCGGCCGCCATAAATGGCGCATCCCGATCGGCGAGGCGGATGACTCGGTGAAAAATCACCCGGCGCTGAAGGGGCTCAATCTCGACTTCAAGGCGATGGGCAAGTTCGATGTGCGCCCGGCGCCGCTGCTCACGAAGGAGCTGCTGTTCCTCGGCGAGTCCGGCAATATCGGCGGCGGCTCAGGCGGGCCGATGTTCCGCGCCTACGACAAGCACGATGGCAAGGTGGTGTGGGAGGCAGAGATGCCCACTCTCGTCACCGGCGCGCCGATGACTTACGTGCTGAATGGTCGCCAGTATGTCGTGATCGCCGTCTCGAAACGCGGCGCTCCCGCCGAGATGGTCGCTCTGACGCTGGACGGCGCAAGCGAGACTGGTGCGGCGCCTGCCGCCGGCGTTCCGCTTGCTGCGGCCCCGCCATCAACCCGCGCTGCTGCTCTTGCGGTGTCAGCGACGCCGAAGGAGCTGGCGATCGGCAAGACGATGTTCGACCAGGCATGCGCGATCTGCCATGGGCCAAATGGCGCGGGAATTCCGGGCGGCAACGCGCCGCCGCTTGGCAACCGCACCGACTATCCCAACATCGCCCGCGTGATTGCGCAGGGCCAAGGCGAGATGCCGTCGCTTGCGGCCGCCCTGACCAATCCGCAGATCGACGCCATCGCCAAGTATGTCGTGAAGACGCTCGGGCCACAGCTCCGCCCAGCAGGAGTGCGACCGCCCGGGAGTGAGGATTGACGCCAAAAGCATCGCAAATTCGGGCGTTCAAGGCTGGTTGCCCTTACCGGGTGAGGCGCCTATAAGGGCGCTCCTGAATTGGCGGAGCGTGGCGCAGCCCGGTTAGCGCACTAGTCTGGGGGACTAGGGGTCGTGGGTTCGAATCCCGCCGCTCCGACCATTC
>JANOKS010000172.1:0-15349 GCA_031419455.1 Alphaproteobacteria bacterium | reverse complement strand
AGCGAGTTCGGATTGTTGCCAAGGATCGGGAACTTCTCGTCCCAGCGCAGCTCGGTCATCCATTCGAGGAACGAGTTGATGCCTTCATCCATCCACGTCCACTGCCGCTCGTCCGAGTTGACGATCATCGGGAAGTATTTGTGCCCCACCTCGTGGATCACAACGCCGATCAGGCCGTTGCGCGCGTTGCGCGTGTATGTCTTCACGCCCGTCTTCTCGTCCTTCACCGGCCGATAGCCGTTGAACGAGATCATCGGATACTCCATCCCGCCGCCCAGCCATGTGTTGACCGAGATCGCGGTCGGATAGGGATACGGGAACGAGAATTCCGAATAGACGTCGATCGTGTGCGCCACCGCCCGCGTCGAATACAGCGACCACAGCGGATCGGCCTCGGTCGGGAAGAAGGACTGCGCCAGCACATCCTCGCCCTCATCCTGGTCGACGCCCATGGCGTCCCAGATGAACTTGCGGCTCGACGCCCACGCGAAATCGCGCACGTTCCCGGCCTTCCAGCGCCACGTCCGCGTCGCGGTCGAGCCATCCTTCTCGTTCGCCAGCGCTTCTTCCGGCGTCACGACATACATCGGGGCATCATACTTGCGACGCGCCTGCGCCAGCCTGCTGCGCTGCTCAGCCGTCAGCACATCATTCGGGTTCTGCAGCACGCCCGTC
Organism: Alphaproteobacteria bacterium; assembly: GCA_031419455.1. Taxonomy (GTDB): domain Bacteria; phylum Pseudomonadota; class Alphaproteobacteria; order Caulobacterales; family Hyphomonadaceae; genus UBA7672. Next base: position 14,674 of record JANOKS010000172.1, on the reverse strand, counting down.
GCCGTCAGGATATGATCCGCCGGCACCGTGATCGCGACGTCGTAATTCCCGAACTCCAGCGTGAATTCGCCCTGCCCCAGGAACTGCTTGTGCTGCCAGCCGGTATAGTCCGTGTAGGCGACAAGCCGCGGAAACCACTGCGCCTGGAAGAACGTGTAGGTGTCCGTGTCGCGGAAATACTCGTACCCCGCCCGGCCGCCGAACAGCCCGTTGTCCACGATGTTGAACGCCCAGGCGAGCTTCAGCGTCGTCGTCTGGCCCGGCGCCAGGGCCCGCGGCAGGTCCACCCGCATCATCGTGTCGTTCACGATGTAGCGCAGCGCCCCATTGCCGCCGTCCGTCACCGACTGGATCTCGAACCCGTGCGGCGTTTCCGTGTACGCCTGCATCTGACGCAGCTGCCCGATCGAGACCGCATCGCCGGCGACACCCGGCGTCAGCTGCCGCGCCATGCGCCGCGACACCGCGTCCTGCTTGAAAATGTTCTGGTCGAGTTGCAGCCAGATGTAATTCAGAGCATGCGGCGAGTTGTTGCGATAGGTGATCGTCCCCGTCGCCGTGATCCGCTTCCGCGCCTCATCCAGCGTGGCGTTGATCTGGTAGTCGGCCTGTTGCTGCCAATATGATTCGCCGGGCGCCCCGGAAGCAGTCCGATAGGTGTTCGGCGTCGGCAGGTCGACTTCCAGCTGCCTGAACTTGTCGTCGAACTTGCCCTTGGTCTGCTTGTTGGCGTCCGCCACCGCAGGCCCAGCCGCCAGAATTCCAGCGACCAGTGCCGCCGCCCACGCCAGTTTCATTCACAGCTCCTGGATTCTTCCTACCCGGTTTTACCGATAAACGATGAAGAGTCACCGCGACGTTGCGTCAATCCGCAAACTCTATCCCCGCGCGAAGCACGCCCGGAAAAGGAAAGGCCGGCTTCTTGCGAAGCCGGCCCAGGTGCACAGGAACAGAACCGTCGGGAACCATCGAGGGACATCAAGGCGTCCCGGCGGTGTGTGCTTGGTATAGGTGAGTGAGTCTGAACGCGGATTGAGGCGCTTGTTGTCCTCAATTCAGGTGAAACGAATACAGGCAAGCCACTGGTTTCACGCCATATTTGGGACTGAATCGCAGGATAACAAGCGCCTCCCTTAGCCTTCGGCAACCGCTCCGGCCTTCAGGAATGCTTCGCGTTTGTCCGCCGCGATCCCCCAGCTTTCCAGCACATCGCGCGAATGCTTGCCCGCCATCGCCGGCGCGCCATTCACCGCGCCCGCCGTGCGCGAAAACCGTGGCGCCGCATTGGGCTGTGTCACGCCAAACGCCTCCACAAATGTTTTCCGCGCCGCATTGTGCGGATGCTGCGGCGCCTCATCCATGCTCAGCACCGGCACGACGCACGCATCGGTCCCGTCAAAAATCGTCATCCATTCATCGCGCGTCTTGGTCTTCACCACCTCTGCGATGCGCCGCGAAGACTCCGGCCACTTCGCGCGGTCCATGTACATCCCGAACGTATCCGCCGGCAGGCCCAGCCCCTTCACCAGCTCCGCATGAAATTGTGGCTCGATCGCTCCCACCGCCAGCCACTTCCCGTCAGCGCATGTGTACGTGTCGTAGAAATGCGCGCCGCCATCCAGCAGGTTGGAATCCCGCTCAGCGCCCCACATGCCCGCGGCCTTCATGTTGAAGAACATCGTCATAAGCGACGCCGCGCCATCGATCATCGCGCAGTCCACCACCTGCCCCTTGCCCGACGACTTCGCCTCGATGATCCCCGCGAGCAGTCCAAACGCGAGATACAGCGCCCCGCCGCCAAAATCGCCGACAAGATTCAACGGCGGCGCCGGCGGCTCGTCCTTGCGTCCCATCGTGTGCAGCGCCCCGGTCAGAGCGATGTAGTCGATGTCATGCCCCGCCATCTGCGACCACGGTCCCGTCTGCCCCCACCCGGTCATGCGCCCATAGACCAGCCGCGGATTCCGTTTCAGCGCCACATCCGGTCCCAGCCCCAGCCGCTCCATCACCCCCGGCCGGAATCCCTCGATCAACCCGTCGGCCTTCTCCATCAGGCTCAACGCCGCCTCGACACCCTCCGGCCTCTTGAGATCAACCGCGATCGACCGCTTCCCCCGATTGGCAATATCCGGATGCCCCCGCCCCGCACTCTCCGCTCGATCGATCCGCACGACATCCGCCCCAAGATCCGCTAACAGCATCCCGCAGAACGGCCCCGGCCCGATCCCCGCGAACTCGACAATCCTGACACCGACAAGCGGACCATTGGCCATGACGTTCACTCCGTTTCAGTCCGACGAAACGCGCCGTGCCGCGCACGTCAAGCCTCACTCAACGGCAAGCAGCCGCATCGTGAAAGCGTCGTTGCGCGCTCCGCGCTTAAGTGACCACATGCCGCACGGGGACAAACCGTCCCCTGACTCATGGGGATCAGGCATGCAGCTTCGCTCGATTTCAATATCCGCACTCACGATCGCGACGCTTCTCACTGGCGCCTGCCAGCCTGACACTCGCACCGCCGCAGCGGACACGGCGCCTGCTGAAACAACCGCTGTTGCCGCGCCCGCGCCCGGCCCCGGCGAGCCGACGCTCGAAGAAGTCCGCGCCGTCACCGAGAAATACCAGGACATCAATGTCGCCCTCGCCGACGGCTATGTCCGCGACCCGGCAGACGTCTGCGACGCCGCAGCCCACACAGGCAAACCAGCCGAGTGGGGCGCGATGGGCGTCCACTACGCGCACTTCGGCCAGGCAGGCGTCGCCGGTCCGCCTCCTCCCGGCGGCAAGGTCGACGGCAACGGCACGCACACCGATTTCCGCAAACCCACCGTCCTCATCTACGAGCCGCAGGCCGATGGCTCCATGGTCCTTGTCGCTGTCGAGAACCTTGTGTTCAAGGCGGCATGGGATGCGGCCAACCCTGCCCCACCAACCTTCCATGGGGTCAAATGGGAAGAGATGGCCGACGATCCGGCGACGGAGATCGACGATGCGCACGGTTTCGCGCCTCATTATGATCGCCATGTCTGGATCTATCGCGACAACCCGCGCGGCGTCTTCGCCACCCACAACCCCAACGTGACGTGCGAACACCACAAGGGCGCGGCGCCGCCCGTAACGCCACACTAGCCGCGGCTAGCCGCCGAACAGCGCGCCATGCACGACCGCCGGCCCCGTCTCACCATGGGGCCAGCTGGCGCGATCGAAATTCACACCGTCCGGCAATGTCGCGTCCAGCGTCATCGCGCCCGTCGCCGGGTCGAGCTTCACGACCAGCGCCCACGACATGTCGTTCCCCGTCACCACCATCCGGTCCGACGTCCGATCCGCGGCAATCCAGTGAGGCATGTCGAATGTCGCATCAAACACCAGCCGCGACGCCTCCACCGGCTTCAGAGGATCGGAGACATCGAGCGCGATCAGCCCGTTTATCTCCGGCACGGTCTGCACATAGAAATGCCCGACCACCACCGGCACGGCGCACGCATTGTGCGCCGTCGTCCCGCCCGGGAATGCATGCACGAACGTTGCGCTGGGCGCCTCACCGAATGCGTCGTCGATCCGATAAACGCCGCACGCGAACGTGCCCACATAAACCGTCCCGTCGCCCAGCACGCGCGCTTCGGCCGGATCGACGTGATGCTCGCCCTGTCCCGACGGCGGCAGGCTCACCGTGGCCAGAACCTTGAGGTCCGATACCGACCACACCTGTACCTGGTTGGTCGTGTCATACGGCTGGCCCGGCCATCCCATCTCGGCCAACGTCACCACCGCGCGATCTTTCCCCGGCGCCACCGCCACGCTATAGGGCCAGACCAGATCGTCCGGGGTATCCGCTGACTTCGCCGAAGCTGTCCGCAACACTTTTCCATCCGGCGCCAGCTCCGCCAGCCCGCCCGGCGCGCCATACTTGCCGTTCACGCCCTGCAGCGTCACCAGCACATTGCCGTTGTCAGCCCGCGCATAACTGTGCGGAAAGGCAAACTCGCCCATCTCCTTGACCTGCGCCGCCAGCTTCGGCTGCAGCGGATCACGCAGGTCGATCAGCGACGTAAGCCCGGCGGTGAAACCGTCCGCGAACAGCATCCCGCCCTTCGGAAACTCGTACTCCACGTGATGCGGCATAGTCCCCGTCGCGCCCACGGGCAGCGTCGCCACCACATCGCCATACGTTGACGACCCATCGCGCAAATCCACAACCGAGAGAAAATCGGACTCGACCTTGTCCTTGTCACCCGACCAAACGAACAGGAACGGGGAGCCTGTCGCCTCCTGTGGCTCGGCGACTGGCTGGGTAGGCGTCGCGCCGCAACTCGCCGCCAGCAAGGCGCCAGCCATCCACAGAACCGTCCGCATGCTCGCCTCCGCCACGCCAATCCCCGTCACAGGTGTGGACTGCCCACCTCCCCTTGAAAAGGTCGGGCCGGTTCTCATAACAATTGCGGCACAAACAGAAGGATCGCAGCGTGAAAAGCAACTTTGCCAACCACCGGATCTATTCAATGAGCTTCGCCAGCGTCTATCCGCTCTACATCGCAAAGGCGGAGAAGAAGGGGCGTACAAAGGCCGAAGTCGATGCAGCCATTCGCTGGCTGACCGGCTACACGGCCAAGGGCCTCGAGGCTCAGGTCAGCAGGAAGAAGACCTTCCAGGAATTCTTCGACAGCGCACCGAAATTGAATCCCGCGCGCGACATGATCACCGGGGTGATCTGCGGTGTCCGTGTCGAAGAGATCGACCACCCGCTCATGCAGAACATCCGCTACCTCGACAAGCTGATCGACGAGATCGCGAAGGGACGGCCGATGGAGAAGGTCCTGCGCGCACCGGCCTGACATTAATTCGACGACTGGCCCCTCGCGCAGGCTTGTCGGCGGACGTCGTTGAGCACCATACAGTCTGCGGGGGTAATCGGCAGTCAGCCGGCAAGCGAACTGGGGATGGCTACAATGACAACCGCTGTACTCGACGTCTCGACGACCGATGACCGTCGGTTCTTCCGCAATCTCATCTCGGTGATGGCCGTTATCCTGCTCACGGGGTTCGTCGTGCAGCTTGCGCTCGGGCGCTCCAGCTTTTCCGCGCCGCCGGTTGTCCATCTCCACGCAGTCGTCTTCATGGGATGGGTGGGCATTACGGTCGCGCAGGCCTGGTTAGTCGCGGGCGGAAACCTCGCCCTGCATCGCAAGCTCGGAATGATCGCAGTCGCCTGGTCAGTTGGTCTGCTGATCGTCGGCCCGCTGGTGACGATCGCCAACATTCAATCCGCACGCACGCCATTCTTCTTCCAGCCGCAACACTTCCTCGTCGCGAACCCGATGACCCTCATCGGATTCGCCGCCCTGTTCTCGGCAGCAATCGTCATGAGGCGTAAGTTCGACTGGCATTCGCGCCTTCATATCGGAGCCTTCGTGATGCTGATGGGCCCCGGCTTCGGCAGACTGCTGCCGATGCCATTCCTCACACCTTACGCCTTCGAGACCGCGGGACTTGTCGCGCTTATGTTTCCGGTCCTGGGCATCCTGCGCGACTGGCGCGTGCATGGCCGGCCGCACCCGGCATGGTTCTGGGGGATCGGCGTGCTCCTCGCTGTCACGATCCTGGCGCGGGCGGTCGGCTTCTCGCCGATCGGAGACGCATTCTACGCCGCCGTCACTGCAGGCGGCGGCCTGGCCGGAACGGATGGACTGGCGTTTCCAGCGCCGCCGCCAGGTCCCCTCTAACGCGAGGGAACGGCCCGCCTCACCCCATCGTCTGCGCGTCATCCACCAGCACATCCGTGCCCGTCACGAACTTTGCGCCGTCCGAGCACAGGAACAGCAGCGCCTCATCCAGGCTTCCCGCCTCCATGACCCGCCGGCGCGGCGACTTGCCGATCGTCTTCGCCCCGCCCTCGCCATTGAGCCACTCCTCCGTCAGCTCCGTCGCGACATAGCCCGGCGACAGCGCGTTCACATTGATCCCATACCGCGCCCACTCCCGGGCCAGCGACCGCGTGAGGTGCGCACAAGCAGCCTTCGACGTGTTGTACGCCGTCACATTCGGGATCACGATCCGACCCGCCATCGACGCGATATTCACAATCCGCCCGCGCGCCGATTGCTCCGGCCCCGCCTTGATCAACCGCCGCGCCGCCTCGCGCGCCACGCACCAGACGGATGTCACGTTCAGGTCCAGGATCTTCCTGAAGTCGGCAATGTCCTGCGTCACCGCGTTGTTCGCGTGCGTCATCCCCGCATTGTTGACCACTGTATCGACCAGCCCGAACTTCGCCTCAGCCGCATCGAACATGGCAATCACCTGCGCTTCGTCGGTCACATCGCACTGAACCGCAAACGCATTGGCGCCGATCTCCTTCACCAGATCATCCAGCCGCTCCTTCCGCCGCGCCGCGACGACCACCTTGGCGCCCTCAGCCGCCAACACCTGCGCAAATCGCTTGCCCAGCCCGCTCGAAGCGCCCGTCACCAGCGCAATGCGCCCCGCAACACGACCTGTCATTGTCGATCCTTCTTGGTGACCTTAGTGAATCCCTTTGTGTCTTCGTGTTTAGAGCTTCAACACGAAGACACAAAGGGATTCACTAAGGTCACGAGGATCAAAGCAACCCGCTCATATCCCGCAGCAGGCTCTTCACCCCCGCCAGCCTGCCTGGCGCATCCGGCCACGTTCCGCTCAGCACCAGCTTCATGTCCGGCCGCAGCTTCAGATGGTTCGGCCGGTTCTGCACATACGCGATCAGCTTGCCGCCATCGAGCGGAGCATTGTCCCGGAAGGCCAGCAGCGCGCCCCTCGGCCCGGCAGACACCTTCGCCACGCCCAGCCGCTTGCACAGGATCTTCACCGCCGTGATCTCCAGCAGCTGCTTCGTCTCGTCGGGCAGCGGCCCGAACCTGTCGATCAGCTCCGCCGCAAAACTCTCGCGCTCGGCATCATCCGTCAGGTCCGCAAGCCTGCGATAGAGCGACAACCGCGTCGAAAGATCCTCGACATAGCCTTCCGGAATCAGAACAGCCGCGCCAATGTCGATCTGCGGCGACCACTCGTCCGCCACCTCATGCGTGTCCAGGCTCTCGCCAGACCGCAGCGCCTTCACCGCATCCTCCAGCATCTGCTGATACAGCTCGACGCCCACTTCGCGGATATGCCCCGATTGTTCGTCGCCCAGCAGATTGCCCCCGCCGCGCATGTCGAGGTCATGGCTCGCCAGCATGAAGCCCGCGCCGAGACTATCCAGCGACTGCAACACCTTCAGCCGCTTCGTCGCGCCTTCGGTCAGCTTCTCGTCATCCGGCGTCGTCAGATACGCATACGCCCGCAGCTTCGCGCGCCCCACCCGCCCACGCAACTGGTACAGCTGCGCCAGGCCAAACATATCGGCGCGATGCACGATCAGCGTATTCGCTCGCGGAATGTCGATGCCCGACTCCACGATCGTCGTCGACAGCAACACATCCGCCTTGCCGTCATAGAATCCTGCCATCGTATCTTCGAGATCGGTCACCGCCATCTGGCCATGCGCGGTCAGGAACGACACCTCCGGCACCTGCTCGCGCAGATACCGCTCCAGGAACGGCAGGTCCGCCACTTTCGGCGCCACGAAATACGACTGCCCGCCGCGATACCGTTCCCGCAGCAGCGCCTCGCGCACCGTCACCGGGTCGAACTCGACCACATAGGTCCGCACGGCCAGACGATCCACCGGCGGCGTCGCAATGATCGACAGGTCGCGAATGCCCGTCAGCGCCATCTGCAGCGTGCGCGGAATCGGCGTCGCCGAAAGCGTCAGCACATGCACATCCGCTTTCAGCTCCTTCAGCCGCTCCTTGTGCTTCACGCCAAAGCGCTGCTCCTCGTCCACCACGACCATGCCCAGCCGCTTGAAGTCGATCCCCTTGCCCAGCAGCGCGTGCGTCCCGATCACCACGTCGCACTCGCCGGAGTTGATCTCGTCCTTCGTCTGCGCCGCTTCCTTCGCCGTCACGAAGCGCGACAGGTGTTTCACCTTGATCGGCCAGCCGGCAAAGCGCTCGGAGAACGTCTGGAAATGCTGCCGCGACAGCAGCGTTGTCGGCGCCACCACCGCCACCTGCATCCCCGACATCGCCACCAGGAATGCCGCCCGCAACGCCACCTCGGTCTTCCCGAAACCGACATCGCCGCAGATCAGGCGGTCCATCGGCTTGCCCGATGTCAGGTCCTTGATCACATCCTCGATGGCGGACAGCTGATCGTCCGTCTCCTCATACGGGAAGCGCGCCGCAAATTCCCTGAACACGCCATCCGCCGAATCCGTCTTCGGCGCAGTCTTCAATTCGCGCTCTGCGGCGAGCCTGATCAACTCGTCCGCCATGTCCATGATCTTCTTCTTGGCGCGTGCCTTGCGCGACTGCCACCCGGCCCCGCCCAGCTTGTCGAGCGCGCCCTCGCCTCTCTCAGCGCCATAGCGCGAGATCAGCTCGACGTTCTCCACCGGCAGCAGGATCTTGTCGCCGCCGGCATAGACCAGCTCAAGACAGTCATGCGGCGCCTGGTTCACCGTGACGGTCTTCAGCCCCTCATATCGCCCGACGCCGTGCTCGACGTGCACGATCAGATCGCCCTGAGACATCGCAGCCGCCTCGGCGATAACCGCAGCCGACGACTTTCGTTTGCGCGGTCGCGCCAGCTTGTCGCCCAGCATGTCCTGTTCGGAGATGATGACGAGATCATCGTCCTCGAACCCAGTCTCGACTGCGATCTCGGCAACCGAAACCTGTTGCTTGGTCGCCTCCGGCCAGCTCTTGATCGACTTCGCATTCGGAATGCCATGATCATCGAGAATGCCTACCAGCCGGCTCGCCGACCCCACGCTCCACGCGGCGACGATCACCTTCTTGTTCGCCGCTTGTCTTTCCCTGATATGCCGGACAACCTCATCAAAGAGGTTCGCGTTGGGGTCCGCACGCTCCAGCACGAAGCTCCGCCCAGGCTTCGCGCGCCCGACTAGCCCCTCGATCTGCCCCGCCGCCTGCTCCGGAGCATTGTTCGTCGTGAACGACACCGTCGCGCGAGCGTTTAGCGCCTCACCCAACTCCGACGGCGTCAGGTACAGCCGCTCCGGCGGCAACACATGCTGGATCAGTCCGCCTGCCTTCGCCGCACTCCGGCGCACCTCAAAGTATTCTTGCGCCTGCGCGATCCGCTCACTCGCGGCCTCTGCCGTCTGCGGATCGAGCCCTATCAGCGCGTTGGCGCCGACATAGTCGAACACCGTCTCCAGCTTGTCGTAGAACAGCGGCAGCCACTGCTCGACACCCTGCCGGCGGATGCGCTCGCGCGCCGCCTCATAGGTAGGGTCACCGCCCGGCGAACCAAACGCAGCAAGAAAATTCTTCCGGAGCAGGCTCAACGCATCATCCGAAAAGTCGATCTCGCTCACCGGCGCAAGCACGAACTGCTTCAGCTCCGCCGTCGAGCGCTGCGTCTCCGGATCGAAATATTTCGCGCCCTCCAGCTCATCGCCAAAGAAGTCGAGCCGCACCGGCTCGGGCATGCCCGCCGCAAAGATGTCGACGATGCCCCCGCGCATCGAATACTCGCCCTGCTCGCGCACCGTCGACGCGCGGCTGTAGCCATTGATGTCCAGATACGCCCGCACCTTGTCCGTCGCCACGCTGTCGCCCACGCGCGCGACAAACCCCGCCAGCCCCATGTGCGACCGCGGCGGCACGCGCTGCACCGCGCTCGACGCTGTCGTCACCACCAGCGCCGGAGGAGATCCCACATTCCGGCTCGCCAGCCGCGCCAGCGCCGAACATCGCTGCGCCGCAACGCCAGGGCTTGGGCTCACCCTGTCGTAAGGCAGGCAGTCCCACGCCGGCAGGTTGACCACTTCCAGCAATGGCGCAAAGAACCGCGCCGCCGCCGCCGCCATGAACGCATGCCGGTCATCCCGCGCGATGTAGAGCGACGCCCCGCCCCGTTTCTGCGCCGCCTCCGCCATGAGACGCACATCCGCAATGAACGGCGTCTCATAGACCCGTACCGGCTTCTTCTGGCTGGCCAGAGCGTCCCAGACGCGCATGTGCACTCACTCGCAAAATAGATCGTTCACCCGGACGCCTCGTTGAGCGCCAGGCCACCTTGCCTCTGTTTATTCCCCCACACTGTCATTCCCGCGAAAGCGGGAACCCAGGGGCATCAAAACCGCAAGACGCCGCCCTTGGGTTCCGGCTCACGCGCTCGCGCGCGCGTCCGGAATGACAAGGAGAGAGTTTCGCGAACTCACTTGTTAGGCGGCTCGGTCAAGAACGCTAGTGTTGCCGAGCTGACGGCTATGGAGAAAATATGAAGCTATCAACTTCGGCATGCTCAGGCCAGTTCTCGTCCCCGTTCACATAGTATTCGAGATGGGAAATTCGCCCTTCCTCCGTCCACACTATAAATGCGCCACCGTAGAGCATTTGTGGATGCCTGACATCAACTGCCGGAGGATATCCCTTCTCATCCAAACCAATCTCAGCAACAGGATATTCGCCGTCTAAGGCAATTCTTGTATAACCTCCGACCCCTGTGCCTTCTCGACCGATAGCCCGAAGTCTAGGCACTTGTGCTCTAAGCGCGCTTTTCCAAAGTTCTGGGCCTTTCAGCGCTTCTTGGAGAGCCTTCACTTCCAGTGGGCTAAGGTGTTCTTCGGACATCACGGCCTCATCTAGGCGCGGCATACCGGAATGAAAGAAGCAGGTCGAGCACTTCCGACCTCAGCGCCGCATCCGGCTGACCCCGCCCCATGATCCAGTCGAACACATGCTGGTCCGGGATATCCAGAACCGCCTCGAATTCCCGCAGCTGCCGCTCGTCGAACCGCGCCAGATGCGCGTCCGTGAACTGCTGCATGTAAAGATCCAGCTCCCGCATCCCCCGCCGGTCCGCCCGGAACTTCAGCTTCCGTCGCCAGGTATCGATCTCGCTCATCCGCGCTCTCTAGTCTCACCCGGTCCCGCGCGCCAGCCTGTCGAAATCGGCCCCGAGTTTGGGGGAAAGTCGTTGTCACGATTTGGGGGAAACTCAAAAATCTTCGCCCGCAATTTCAGTGACTTGCCCGAAAAATTTGGGGGAAACAGAGGCACAGGATCAGCGGGGGAAAATGCGCAGCTATAATGCCCCGCATGACACGAGCACGAACCGCATCAAACGGAGTAGTGAACCCGCCGCCTCTCGATCGCTGGATCGATGCGGTGCTGATGCTTTTCGCCGAGCTCGTGCAAGGCGTCGCGACAACGCTTCGGATGTGGCTGAGGATCAGAAGGCGTGATTGGCACACGCAGTCCGACACCTCCGCCCTGCCCCAGGCGAAGTCCGGTATTCAGTTTCAGGAAACCAACCACATCCACGGAGTCGTTCTCGGGCTCGCCTCGAGAATCTCTGTTGGATCAGCGAGGGGACTCAACATCGATCCCCGCGAAGCCATCAACCAGGATTCTCGGGTCAAGCCCGATAATGACTCCGCGACTGTTGCAGCAACGCGCACCAGCCCACCTCCCCCGAACGGGGGAGGCGCTGCACGCGCAGAGCCAGCAACATCGGGATTCAGGTGGGGGACCGCCCTCACCACACGCACCGTCAGGACAAGGCGGCACACCGTCCTCCACCTGACCTGCACCCGCTGCGCGCACCTTGCGCGTAGCTCCTCCCCCGTTCGGGGGAGGACGACACCAGCGCGGGTCTGAGGCGCCGCACATTCAACCACCAACCCCGCCACCCCGCGGCAGGGATAGCGCCCACGCGCCTATCCTCCAGCGATCTTCGGGATCAGCACGATCTCGCTGTCCGCGCCGATCTCGGCCCCCAGCGCATCCTGGAAAATCTCCCCATCAATCGCCAGCGCCATCTGATCCTCGACGAACTCGCCCAGGCCCGGATACCGCGCCTCGAGCTCCCGGATCAACGCCCGCACCGTCCGCGCTTCAACCTCGAACGCACCGGCTCCGCCAGTGAAATCCGCAATCCGTCCCGAGATCGACGTCACTCGCGGCAACTTACTTGCCCATCTCGGCCAGCACCTTCGCGGGCGACATCGGCAGCGACGTCATCCGCTTGCCGACAATCCGGCTCACCGCATTCGCGACGGCCGCCAGCGGCGGCACGATCGGAACCTCACCCACGCCCTTGGCTCCATAAGGATGGCGTGGATTCGGCTTCACCTCGACCAGGATGGTGTCGATCATCGGCAGGTCGGAGGCCACCGGCATCCGGTAATCGAGAAAGCTCGCATTCTCGAGCAGCCCCGATTTCCCGTACACATACTCCTCGTTCAGCGCCCACCCGATCCCCTGCGCCGCCCCGCCCTGCAACTGCCCTTCGACATAAGCCGGATGAATTGCACGCCCGACATCCTGGGCGGCCGTGTAGCGAACAATCGTCGTCCGCCCTGTCTCCGCGTCGATCTCCAGATCGCACACATGCACGCCAAATCCCGCCGCCGCGCCTTGCGCATTCAGCGAGACCTCAGCGGCAATCGGTCCGCCCGTTTTCGCCGACTTGCCGGCAAGCGCTTTCATCGACAGCGGCTTCACTTCCTTCGCTGGATCAATGCAGGTGGCGACGCCATCCTTCCACTCCACCATCGCAATATCGCACTCCCACGTCGCCGCCGCCCGGCGCTTCAGGTCGGCTACGACCTTCTCCGCCGCATGCACGACAGCCATGCCCGTCGCGAACGTCACCCGGCTTCCGCCCGTCACACCGCTGTAGCCAATCGACGTCGTGTCCGCGATCGTGCAGCGAACCTTCTCGATCGGCAGCCCCAGCGTCTCCGCCGCCATCATCGCCATCGAGGCGCGCGAGCCCCCGATATCAGGATTGCTCGACACGACCGTCACACCGCCATCCTCATCGACGTGCACAGCAGCCGAGCTTTCCCCACCCACATTGAACCAGAACCCCGCAGCGACGCCCCGCGCCTGTCCCTTCGCAACCGGCGTCTGGTAATGCGGATGCGCCTTCACCGCCTCCAGCGTCTCGACCAGCGCCGAATACTTCACCGTCGCGCCATAGACCGTCTTCGCCCCGTCGCGCACAGCATTGAGAATGCGCAGGTCGATCGGGTCCATGCCCAGCTTCATCGCCAGATCATCGATCGCGCTCTCAACCGCAAACGCCGCCATCGGCGCCCCCGGCGCACGGTAAGCCGCAACCTTCGGCCGGTTGCTCACCACGTCATAACCGACCAGCGCCAGCGCCTCGACATCGTAGCAGGCAAACGCCGTCATGCAGCCCAGATTGACCGGCGAGCCCTGAAACGCTCCCGCCTGATACTTCAGCGTCATCTCTGCGCCGGTAATCTTGCCAGCCTTCGTCGCCGCCAGCCGCACATCCATCACAGCGCCCGAGGTCGGACCGCTCGCGAGAAACACTTCCTCCCGCGACATTACAATCTTCACCGGCCGTCCGCACTTGCGCGACAAGGCCAGCGCCACCGGCTCCAGATACACCGTCGTCTTGCCGCCGAACCCTCCACCGATCTCTGCCGGGATCACCTTGATGTCCGACAGCGCCATGTTGAGAATCCGCGCCACCATTGCGCGGATGACGAACTGTCCCTGGCTCGAACACCAGATCACGCTCTGCCCATCCGCGCCCCACGACGCCACGCACGCATGCGGCTCGATATAGCCCTGGTGTACGGCGGCGGTCTCATACCGTCCCTCGACAATGACGTCCGCAGCCTTGAAAGCCGCCGCAACATCCCCACGTCCCATCACGTGCTTCGCAGCAACGTTGGATGGCGCCGCCGGTTTCGGCGTCACGCCCTTGGTGAACAAGTCGTCGTGCAGCACTGGCGCGCCCGGCGCCATGGCCGCCTCGACATCGATCACGTGCGGCAACACTTCGTATGTCACCTCGATCAGGTCCAGCGCCTCAGCCGCAATCTCCGGCTGCGTCGCCGCCACGGCCGCAACCGCATGTCCCTGATACAGCACCTTGCCATGCGCCAGGCAGTTGGCCGCGACTTCCTTCATTGCCGCATGGCTCTCGCCCGCCTCGACTTCGCCAGCCGCATCCGCATCGAAATCCGCGGCCGTCACCACCGCCTTCACGCCCGGCAGCGCGAGCGCCGCACTTACATCGATTTTCACGATCCGCGCATGTGCATGCGGGCTGCGCTTGATCCGGCCGACCAGCATGCCGGGGAGATGAAAATCGGCGCCGAACTGCGCCCGCCCCGTCACCTTGTCCACGCCATCCGGCCGCACCGGCCGCTGGCCAACGACCTTCAGCTTCACGCCGCCCTGATTGCCATCGCTCATCTCGGCTTCTCCGCTTGCCGAAGATCCGCCGCCGCATCCATCACGGCGCGCACAACCTTGTCGTATCCGGTACACCTGCACATGTTTCCGGCCAGCCAGTATCGCACTTCGGTCTCCGTCGGATCCGGATTGCGATCCAGCAACGCCTTCGACGCCATCAGCAGTCCCGGCGTGCAGAAGCCGCACTGAAGCGCCGCCTGCTCCAGGAACTGATGCTGCAGGGGATGCAGGTGGCCATTGTCCGCCAGCCCCTCGATGGTCTCGATCCGCTTGCCCTCGGCCTCGGGCGCCAGCATCAGGCAGGCGCACATCAGCCGCCCATCCACGATCACTGAACACGCGCCGCAATCGCCCGTGCCGCAGCCTTCCTTGCTGCCCGTCAG
>JANOKS010000171.1:0-16104 GCA_031419455.1 Alphaproteobacteria bacterium | reverse complement strand
TCGCAAACCCAACTCCCGTGAATTTCGCCGAACGAAGTCGCTGGCCTATTTGAGAAGGCCTTTTTCGCCGAGCATCGTCCAGGCGTTCTGCGAGGTGCTCAGGAAGACCGAAATGTTTTCCTGGAGGTTCGCCGCTGCAATGCCGCCGCCGAAGATAATATAGCGCGTGAGCCTGATATTTTTGCGCGGGCTGGGCCGGTCATCGACGGACAGGGAGTCGATCGCATCCAGACCCTTGGCGAGGGCGTCGTCGTCCTTCGGTGTGAGCAAGGCGGCGAGCTGCGCTCCGCTGCATCGCTGCGTGGGCTCGTTCGTGTCGCACTCGAAGCCGAACACCGTGAACATGAGGTTGTCCTTGCTCTTCGCATCGAAATACCGGATGTCGCCATCGGCGCCCTCCGCAATAATGGTCGAGCCCACGTTCTCCAGCGCCTGGCGCATTTCTGGCCAGGAAAAATTCTGCATCAGCGCCTGACCGAGAGCGGTCGGGCAAGAAAAAGCAGCGGCAAGGGCGAAAATTGCGAGGCGAAGGCTCATGGGTGATCCCCCTTCGGCAGCGATCCCAACCAACCGGAGTCTCGCACACGCAGCCATTCAATGACAATCCGGCTGAGTCGGCCAACAGCTGCCGGTCATCCTGCCCCAGCGAACCCGGCGGGACTTCGCCCAAAGGCGGTCATCCGTAACCTTCGGCCTGCGAGATCCCGAATCGACCTTGGCCCAGAGCTAAGCGTGAATTCTCACCGGCAACGTCTCATAGCCCTTTACGAAACTGGAGCGCACGCGTCTCGGCTCACCCACCACTTCGACAAAGCGCCAGCGCTTCATGATCTCCTCCCAGACGATTTTCAACTGGAGTTCGGCCAGGCGATTGCCGACGCAGCGGTGGATTCCAAATCCGAACGACAGATGCTGGCGCGGCCGCTCGCGGTCGACGATGAAGGCGTCGGGGTTTTCAATCGCCTCTGCATCGCGATTGCCCGATACGTACCACATGACAACCTTCTCACCCTTCCTTATGGTCTTTCCTCCGAGCACATGATCCTCGGTTGCAGTCCGGCGCATGTGTGCGAGCGGCGTCTGCCAGCGGATGATTTCCGGCACCATGCTGGTGATCAGGTCTTGGTTGGCCCTGAGCTTTTCGTACTCCGCCGGAAACTTGTTCAGCGCTAGAACGCCGCCCGACAGCGAATTGCGCGTCGTATCGTTGCCGCCGACAATCAGCAGGATGATATTGCCGAGATACTCGTCGGGCGACATGTTTCGCGTTGCGTCGCTGTGCGCCATCATCGAGATTAGATCGCCGCGCGGCGGTTCATTGACGCGCTCATTCCAGAGCCGCGTGAAATAGGCGAGGCACTCCATCAACTCCGCCTGACGCTGCTCCTCGGTCTCAACCAGTGCGCCCGACATGGGGAGCGTCGTCGCAACATCCGACCAGTGCGTGAGCTTGCGGCGTTCCTCGAACGGAAAATCAAACAGCGTCGCCAGCATCTGCGTCGTCAATTCAATCGAGACCCTCTCGACCCAGTTGAATGTTTCGCCAATGGGAAGCCCATCGAGAATCTTGATCACGCGCTCGCGGATGATCGGCTCCATCTGATGCAGGTTGGCCGGCGAGACGATCGGGCTCACGGCCTTGCGTTGCACATCATGCTTGGGCGGATCCATGGCGATGAAGCTGGGACGCCGAAGCTCCGGCCGCGCATCGCGAATGGTTATGCCGCCGAGGGCCGCGTCTGACGAGAATACCTTATGGTTGATGTCGACCGCCATGATGTCGTTGTAGCGGGTCACGGACCAGTAGGGGCCAAACTCGCTGTCGCGACACCAGTGGACAGGGGCCTCCGCGCGCAGGCGCTCGAAATAGGGCCAGTGGCTGTCGGTCCTGAACAGCTCCGGATCGCCGGGATTGAGATCGGCGAGCGGCGTCGCATAGGCGCGCGTGCGCGCCTCTTCCAGGTTTGTCGCTCCATCAGCCATGGCAGTCGCCTCCAGACATTCGAGGTTTGCGCCGCGTCAATCTGCGACGACCTGAAAGACGAGCTGATGCCAATCGCCCCGATTGGGCAAGTCGAATGTCGCTTCAATAGTGCGCACACATGAAGGCATGGCGTCACTGTCACCGTCGGGTTATCGACGGCGACGCCGCGCGCAGAGGACATCTGATGGAGTTGATACTTGTTCGCCATGGACGGCCTGAGCGCAACGAAGTCTCGGCCGATCCGCCGCTCAGCGCGCTCGGTCAGGAACAGGCTGCGCGGGTTGCGCGCTGGCTCGCAAATGACACGATCGATGCGGTATGGTCGAGCACGATGCGGCGGGCGATCCAGACGGCCGAACCGTTTGCGGCGCAGGCCGGCCATGCCGTGCGCCCGCATCCCAGCATTGTCGAGTTCGATCAGGCTTCCGGTTCGTACATCCCGACGGAAGAGCTCAAGCGCGAGAATTTTGCTGCATGGCAAAAACTCGCAACCGGCGGCGACACGGTCGATATGACCGAATTCCGGACAAGGGTTGTGCAGGGCATGGAGGAGATCATCGCGGCCCACCCCGGACAGAGGGTGACTGTCTTCTGTCATGGCGGGGTGATCAATGTCTGGACCACGCACGTGCTCGGCATGCAGCCGCGCATTTTCTTCGAAGCCGATTACACCAGCATCAACAGGTTCAACTGCGCCCGCTCGGGCCAGCGGAGCGTGGCCAGCCTGAACGAGCGCGCGCACTTGCGCGAATATTACTGATCAGCAAATATCCTCGCAAATCGCGGTGAGACCGCGACCGGCGATCAAGACGCGCCCTCCCAGCGTTGACGCCGGAACGAGACCCGCGTGGCCACGACCTCGTATCTGTAGTGGAGAGCGCTTGCATGTTCGGATCATTTTTCGGCAAGAAGTCAGCCAGCAAACAAACCCAGTCGTTGTCACCTGTAGCGTCTGGCGCAGCGGCGATGCCGCTGCCCGAGTCCATGACTGATGTGAACGTCGCCTGGTTGCAACACGTCGTGACGGATCATCCCGACTTCCGTGGCGTGCGGATAAGCGGCGCCAGCAGCACGCCGGTCGGCGAGGGTATCGGCCAGATGAGCGCCATCGCCCGCTATGCACTCACCTATGATGGCGCGCGCGGACCCGAGAGCGTGGTGGTAAAGCTGCATCCCCCTTTTGAAGCGATGCGCGCGGTGGGCGTGCGCTTTGAAATGTATTCGCGCGAGGCGGCCTTTTACCGGACACTTGCGAAGGAGGTCGCAGCGCCGCTTCCGAAAATCTATTTTTCGGAGTGGGAGCCGACGCAGCAGCGCAGCGCCACGGTGATGCAGGACATGACCCGATGGCACTGGCCAGACCAGCTCGCGGGCGCAACGCTGCAGCAGGCTGAATGCTGCATCGACGCGATGGCGAAACTCGGCGCGCGGCACTGGGGAGCCGACCTGTCGGAGTATTCGTGGCTTCCTGACACGCGCGCGCCCGTCATGCAGAACATGATCCACGACTACCGGCTGTGCGTTCCGGTCACGCTCCAGCGTCTCGCCGACTTCGTCTCGCCAGAGGCACGCGTCGCCTGCGAGCGCATCGCCCAGAAGATGGACTGGATCTTTGCAGAGCTGGCAAAGCCACCGCTCGTCATCTCGCACTTTGACTCGCGGCTGGAGAATTTCGTGTTTGTCGAGCCGGGCTCGGACAAGATCGCCATAATCGACTGGCAACTCGTCGCGCGCCTCCGTCCGGGCTGGGACTTCGCCTACTTCATGGGGACCAGCGTGCCGGAGGAGGTCAGGCGTCATTGGCAGCCCGGTCTGACGCGGCGCTATCTCGACGGCCTGCGCGCCGGCGGGGTGGGCGACTACGACGCGGCGCAGTTCAGCACCGATCTCCGGTTGAACACGATGGCGATGACGCTCATCCCGGTCATCGGAGGCGCCTCCTTCGACGGCGACAATCCCAGAAGCGTCGCCCTGTTTGGCGCCATTCTGCAGCGATCGCTGGGCAGCGTGCTCGACAACAAGTGCTTGGATCTGCTCCCGGCGTAATCGGCCATCCAACGGGCCCTTTCAAGCCGTCTGACCTGCCCCAGAATTTTCGGGCCTCCCCAAGCTTGAATGACGACCGGCAGTTCTGGGCCCCGGTCCTGCCCAAGCAGCACACGGTTACGAACGGCAAGGTCGATCCAAAGCCGTCAGTGAGCGCCAATGGCGCAATGAGAACGGACTTCGCCCAGAGCCAGACATTCGCGGCGCGCTTGGTCCGAAGAATCGAGGCAGGTCACTGCCGTGCGCAGACCCCGCCTGCAGCGACGGGCAAATCGCATCGCGGGTCAGGCCGTGACGTTCGGCGCCTTGAAGGTGTTGGAAGCGACCGCCACCTGGGCCTTGGCCGGATCGTACTCCCAGTGCCACGGCTCGTTGCTTACGGTGCGCACGAAGCCGCGCTGCGGCGCGTTTTGGATCAGCCATTCATAAGCAGGATTGCCAGCCCCGCCGGGCACGTTGATGTCGAAGGCGACGCCGCTCTGGTGTTTGGATTTGCCCGGTTCGGCCGCCTGATTGTAGCCGGGCAGCTTGTTCACATAGCCATCGTGCAAGATCTTCTGGTCGGCATAGGTCCGGAAGGCGTCATTGATCGCGACCTCAATCCCGTTCAGGGCCGCAGCTGCGACGAGATCTAGCCATGCCTCAAGCGTTTTTTCGGCGACGTATTCGATCTCATATTTAGCATCGACGATCTTCACCAGCGTGATCTGACCCAGGAACTTGCCGTTTGACCAGGCGGCGTTCGGCCCCTTCTTGTCTTTTTTCCCCGGAGGAACCGCGCCCAGCGTCTCATTGATGAATCTGCCCTTGAGATTTCGGGACGAGGTCCAGCCGTAGACCGTCCCGCTGACGGCATCGAGGCAGTGGGCGAAAATCATGGAGTTGGTCGCGCCAGTCGGCAGGATGCGAACCTCGTCGATGTTGACCTCGGTGTTCTGCGGGATCTTCTGGTAGGCGCCGCTGGGAGCACTGGGGTCGATCTCGGAAAGCGGCACGAACTGGGTGAGGCTTTCGCTCCGGCGAAGGCGTGCGTCCGGATCAACCACGGTGAATGTTTTTAGCTTGTAGCTTTCTGACCGGCTCATCTTGGCGCCCCCTGTTGCGGGCGGACAGTTCCACTTCCAAAGGGGTGATTCAAGTAAGCAGGCGTCCGTTCCGAGGGCTTCTGTCGGGGGTAGATCAGTACCGAAGTATCCGCCTCAAAAGCATGGCCCCTCTCTCGCTGCGACCCGGCGATCGGCAATTGGGACCGCGCCGGTGCTATCAGGCCAATGCGCTATGGTGGCGATTGAGGCCATCCGGCTGAGTCGATCCAGTTAGCTTCAGCTTGATACCTCAGGCCCCCAACACAGTCACGGCGACCTCGCGATTCCGGTCGGACCCAAAGACCGCTGCGAGATGTCCGCTCCAGGTCGTGCAGTCCTCCCCATCGAGAACGCCGACCTTGAAGAACGGCTTGGCGTCGTCTGCGCCGGTGTACAGCTGGACCATGGGCGTAGCGGTCGTGCGCCAGAGAATGACGGTCAGCAATGTTCCCGAATGCCAGGCGCCCACCTGGTCGGATTTCACAAGACGGGCGCCGGCCCGCTTCTCCCAGATTGCGATACGGTTGCGCGCTGCATCGAAGGCGATGGCGCTGCCCAGATAGATGAGGATATCCTTGGGAGCGAAGTCGGTCAGGTTCGTGAAGGCAGCGCTTGCAGCCTTGAGATGTGTCCTGCCGAACTTGCTCGCGGCGGCCCGGGCGAGCAAAGCGATGCTGATCGCAACAATCGCCACGCCAGCATAGATCGCGATTTCCGTTGCATCCATCTGCCGTCCGCCCTGATCCCCGTACCCGCTCATCCAGACATGATCCGCCGAGGCGGGCCAGTTGGCGATTCCGACATGGGCCACCGCACAAGCGGGGCTGACGCCCGCCCCACCGGCGACCAGCGCTCATCCGCTTCCCCCGAATGCAGAAGGGCGCCGGTTGCCCAGCGCCCTTCGGTCGAGACCCAAACTTTGGGGGGACGGGCCCCGACCGGATCACCATGCCTAGAAACAGTGCTGAACGCTAGATGCCCCGCGCGGTCATGCGCTTCCGGCGTTCCCTGACGTTTCGCGAGCACGCGCTTGGTCAGGAGCTTGTCGCTCCAATCCAATTCTTGGTCA
Source organism: Alphaproteobacteria bacterium (assembly GCA_031419455.1). Classification (GTDB taxonomy): domain Bacteria; phylum Pseudomonadota; class Alphaproteobacteria; order Caulobacterales; family Hyphomonadaceae; genus UBA7672. The sequence goes on along the minus strand of JANOKS010000171.1, from coordinate 9,920 downwards.
CCGTTGGCGAACCTGTGATGGAAAGTCTCATATTGCCCCAAGAGCAAGGCCCCGAGATCGAGATGCCCAATGTCCGGATAGGGCCCCAGTGCAGCCGTAGGTAATGTTAGGCCCGGGTGTCCGGAGTCGAGGCCCATTCCAGCCAGTCGTAATGTGCGCAATCGCAAGGACTTGACGATCTACGGAGCTACTTCGCCAACCGGACAACTTTGCCACTGACAGCGGCACCCGACCCGCAATACTCAGCCCACGCGTTCATGAGCTTGCGGCGTTTCTCGAATAGATCCCCGCGCCGATAAGCCGCCTCGACCTTGTTGCCGACGACATGCGCGAGCGCCATGTCAGCCACGAGCTGGGGATACGCTGTCTGCTCCACCACCCAATCGTTGAACGTCGAGCGGAAACCGTGAGTAACCGCTTGCTTTCCGTCCACACCCATCCGCCTGAGGGTCATCAGCAACGCCATGTTGGATATCGGTCTGCCCGTCTTGGCTCCGGGGAATACCCAATCGCCTTTACCCCTGAGAGGCAGAAGACGCCGCAAAAGCGCGACTGCCCTTGGCGATAACGGAACGCGATGCTCGCGCCCGGCCTTCATGAGATCAGCCGGGATCACGCGCACAGCCTTGGCCAGATCGATTTCGGACCAACGCGCGTTCAAGGCTTCCGATGTCCGGTTCGCGGTCAGAATGCAGAACTCCAGCGCGCAGGCTGAGATCCCTTCAACCTCACGCAACTTCGCCATGAATGCAGGTAGGTCCGAATACGGTAATGCTGGCCGGTGAGTGATCCGTTGTGATCGGGACCGTCGAGGCAGAGCCTTTTGCAGGTGACCGCGCCAACGGGCCGGGTTTTCGCCGGTACGAAGCCCCCGCACTGCCGCCCAGTCGAGTATGGCTTCGATCCGACCGCGAAGGCGTGACGCGGTTTCCGTCTTGCTCTTCCAGATGGGATCAAGGACCCGCATCACCATGGCTTGGTCCACCCGCGCGACGCCGACCTCGCCGAATACCGGGTAAACATAAGTCTCAAGTGTATTATTCCACTGCTGGCGGTGCTTGGGGTTCTTCCAGCTTGGCCCGTGGGCGGCAACGTAGGCCGCGCCGCACTCCTTGAAGGTCATGGCGCGGGCAGCTTCGGCAGCTTTTGCGGCGCGCTGGGTGTCGCGATGGAAAAGCGGGTCAATGCCCTCGCGCGCCAGTTCCAGCATCTGGCCCGCCTTCTTGCGAGCGTCGGCTAACGGCAAGGTATCAGCGGAGCCAAGACCAATCTCGCGGACAGGACCGCCTTTGACCGTCACTCGCAGGACCCAAGATTTGCGCAAGCTCTTGGTCTTAGCATTCGCCGTAACCCTGAGGCGCAGCCCCTTGCCGTCGATGAGGACGCAAGGCGTCTTCGCCTGCTTCACCTGGCGATCCGTGAGGGCTTTGCGCGGCATCTGGGGTCCTCTCGGTAAGGGGAAAGCGGTCTGCCGGTTTCCCCTAACGTTTCCCCTAATGTGATGCGGTTGGGGTCGAACATCAACGGCCACTTACGAACTATGTAAAGTTCGTCTGTTCCTTTATTATCAGCCGTTTTTGCATAAAATTGCGACCTAGCGTGGCCTAGAGCGAACTGGTGCGAACACTCCCATTCGGCGGACACCCTCTCCGCCAGTTTTGGCCTAAGTGCAGCTAGCTGCACTGGTTTTCCGACGAAGCTCTGGCGATAGACGGCAAGTGCTCCGATCCGATGTTCCGAAGAGGACAACGGAATGGCCGGTCGTCGACCACTTTCTCTCGATAGGCGCCAGGGCGTCTACTACTTCCGAGCGGGCTTCCCGAGTGACCTTCATGGCCTCGTCGGCCGCGCCGAACTTAGGCTGTCCTTGCAAACACGCCTCAGGGGGGATGCCCATCGCGCTACATTCACTGGCCGCTTGGCATTCGCCCGGCTTTGCGCTCGACTACGCGCAATGAAGTCGGCGCCCCCGTCCCCTCCCCAGATCCGCGCGATGATTGAAGCGTTCGGCAAAGCCCTGCTCGACGGCGTTGAAGCTCCCCCTGTCTTCAAAGGGACGGAACAGGCGGACGATCGGGACTTTGTCTTGCACATGGCATCGGAGGCCATCATCGATCTCAACGCCGCGATCGCTGATGATATGCTGGAAGGCGGTACGCATGATCGCCAGAAAGCTGCGGAAAGTCTTATCGTTCCAGCTGCGCGGAAGTTGGCGGCGCAAAATCAGATCGATTTCGACGCGCTTCCTGAAGCTGAGCGGAAGTTGATCCTACAGGGTGTCGCAAGGGCGTTGGTGGAGGAACGAAAGAAGCTCATCTACCGAGCCGCCGATTTCCTGACGCCGTACGAGCCTGAGTACCCTTTCTTCAAGAAGTCCGCTCCGCCGGTTCCTTCGATTACTTTTGGCGTGGCAGTCGAAAAATACATTGCGACGAAGGCCAACAGCTGGACCGCTCGGACCCAGGCCGAGATCAGGCGCATACTCCGGCTGGCAACCGAACATTTCGGAGCCGACAAGGCGCTGTCAAACATCACAAAAGACGACGTGCGCGCCATGCGGGATCAAATCCAGGCGTGGGGTAGGAAACCGGCTCCGCTGGCCACGCTGAAGGACATGGGACCGGCCCCGGCTGACAAACGGATCGGCTCCAGAACAGCAAAGAAGTACATGGGATTTGTCGTGGGCGCGTTCGCGTTCTGGGTCGCCGAAGGATTTGTCGATGTTAGTCCCGTCGGCGGTATCACCGTCAGTGTGTCGAAGGCAGATAAGGCGGGCAAACGTCGGCCGTTTTCGGAAGGGGAATTGCGGGAGCTGTTCTCAAGCCCGCTGTTCATTGGATGCCTCAACCAGGCAAAGCGACATAAGCCAGGCTCTAAGATTTTCAGGGACGGTCACTACTGGATCCCACTGATAGCCGTGTTGTCGGGAATGCGGATCACGGAAATCGTTCAGCTAGCTACGGCAGATGTGGATGCCGAGAGCGATGGACATGTATTCCATGTTCGTGGGGACGCTGCGCTAAATCAGTCCCTCAAGACGAGTTCCAGCTGGCGCAAGATCCCTGTCCACAAGCGTTTGGTCGAACTCGGACTGCTGGAGTACGTTGCGACGCGGGCACAGGACGGTGGCGACCACAGGCTCTTCAACAATGTGCCGGTCGCAGGCACCGGAGGCTCAGGCGGCGAGTTCTCCAAATGGTTCGGGCGATACTTGAAGAGGATCGAACTCAAGAAGACAGGCCTCGTGTTCCATTCGTTCAGGCACGGGTTCGCCGATGCCCTGCGCGAGGTGTCCGCACCGGAATACGTTGTTAAGGACCTGCTTGGACATTCGAGTAGCGACGTCACCAGCAGCTATGGAACGAAAATCACCATGGGCACCGCGCGACACTGGGTAAACAAACTGACTCTTCTCGACGATCTGCCGCCTTCGAACGCGTCTAGCGGCGACTGAGGCGGCCCCTTCCAACCCTACACTCGGCCGACCACGGCTCTACAACGGCTTCCTAGCCCGTCCATAAGCGGAAATTCGTGCATCCTCTCCTTTCCACGCGTTAACTAGGTGTGGATTTCGAAGCTGCAACTTTTGTGACCGCGCGAAGAAATTCGTGTGTACCGCCACATGCTTAAGTGCAAGTTTTGCGTATGGCACTCTACTCGATCGGCACATCGAACCGCTCCTGGGACGCTTTCCTTGAACCACTTCGTCGGCTCGACATACGAACGCTGTTCGATGTGAGGTCGCGTCCGTACTCACGCTTCGCCCACTTCAATCGGCCGAGGATGGAGGCAGCGCTTCCACTTGCGGGGATTGCGTACCAATGGATGGGCGACTCGTTGGGTGGGCTCGTGGAAGTAGACCGCTCTGGAGCTGAGTTCTCGACCTCGTTGGCGTGTATCGTCGCGGAGGCTGATACCGTGAATGCCGCCTATTATTGCGCTGAAGGCGACCCCGCCAATTGCCACCGGGCCTGGACGGTCGGCGCCGAAATCCTACAGCGCCACCAGGTAAGCACGCTGAACATTCTGCGGGACGATCGTCTCGAGCCATTAGAGGTGACTTTGGCAAAAGTTCGCACCAAGTAACACCTGAAACGCCCTCGGTGAAATGCTCGAACTCTCATGCCAGAACGCGCTTTTCTCGATATCTTTGCAGACAAGAATTGCTCAACCGAAGGGCCCGCGCTCTACGCGGTGGCGCTCGGTCGATCGGTTTCGGAAGGATCGGGCGCCTGCACTGTGCAGGGCGCGGATTCGTGTGAACAGGCGCCAGACGAGGACCCCTCCGCTTCCCGCGAAATCAATCTCGTAGCGCGCCTATCGGCGTCGGGACCCCATGCCTGTTCACAGCTAAAGCCCACGCGATCAATGCATTGGTCTGCTGCCGGTCGGTGAACACACAACTCAGCGAACCCCGCCTATTCATGGAACTCGAACGGCTGAGACAGCCGAGCGTCTCGTGCGTCGCTTCAGATGGTGGCGTCCGATTACCTTCCGCATCAGCCTGCTAAATTGGCACCGGGGCCAAAGGGAACTGTCAGCTTAACTCGGCAACGTTGATTTCCTTACAGGACGCGCGATTCCGCTCAAGCAACCGCCTTCGTCCAGACAGGGTCCCCCCGTGCTCGGAAGATGCGCAAGGTCGGCCGGCTGATCATGTGGCGCTGAAAATCGAACACATTGTAAATCGCGGCGGAAGGCGATTGCCGGCCTACCCATACCGTCTAGAATGCCAACCTGTCGGCGGAGACACATGACGAAAATCTTCATCAGCTATAGACGCGAGGACAGCCAGTACCAGGCTGACCGGCTCCATGCTGTCCTTACGGGTCATGTCGCTGACCCCAAGCAGGACATCTTCATCGACATCGACAACATCCCCCCCGGCGTTAACTTCGTGCAGCACTTGGATAGCAAGGTCGGTCAATGCGATGCGCTGCTGGCGATCATCGGTTCGGGCTGGCTAAACGCGAAGAACCCGGAGACAGGCGCGCGGCGGCTAGATGATCCCAAAGACTTCGTCCGGATCGAGATCGCTGCGGCGCTGAAGATGGGAATTCCAGTCGTTCCGGTGCTGCTCGACGGCGTCGCCGTGCCAGCAGCGCGCGACCTGCCGGAAGACTTGCAAGAGCTGTCGGTACGCAACGGCGTCGATCTGCGCCGCATCAGTTTTGAGAGTGATGCCGAGCGCCTTATTCACGGTCTCGGCCTGATGACAGCGCCACCCAAAGCGATCGTGGCTGATCCTAGAGTGGCGCCTACGCAGCCTGCTCCGTCACGCCGAAGAAATCCCGTACCAATCGATATCGCGGTCGGCTTCATTCTGGCCGTCGGCGCAAGCGTCTGGATGATCGACCCATTTGCGTGGCGACAAGGCGGGCAGACCACCTCAGCCTATATGGAGGGAGCACCGTCAGCGATCACTCAATCCACCGACGCGGCGATTGGCCCATCGCATCCGGCTGAGGCCCTGCCTGATCCGTCATCGGCTCCGTTGTTCATTCCGCCGAGCACGCCACGTGCAGCAGGCGAGACCTTCCGCGATTGTTCCGGCTGTCCGGCGATGGTGGTCATACCGGCTGGCAGCTTCATGATGGGATCGCCGTCCAGCGAAGAAGGCCGCGAGAATAGTGAGGGGCCGCAACGGCGTGTCTCGGTATCCGCTTTTGCGGCGGGCAAATACGAAGTCACATGGGCCGAGTGGGATCGCTGCGCTGCAACCGGCGGATGCGCGGAGCACGATGACGACGGGTATGGCAAGGGATCGCGTCCGGTCACCCGCGTGTCCTGGGATGACGCGCAAGAGTACACGCGCTGGGTGTCAGGCCAGTCCGGTATGACCTACCGCCTGCTCTCGGAATCAGAGTGGGAGTACGCTGCGCGCGCGGGGACGACGACCACCTATTGGTGGGGAGAAACGGCCAACCGCATATTTGCGAACTACGGGAAAGATGTTTGCTGTGGTGGCTTTGATTTCGGCGAGGACCAGTGGATCAACACGTCCCCAGCAGGTTCTTTCGCAGCCAATGCGTTCGGGCTGCACGACCTGCATGGAAATGTCTGGGAGTTTGTCGAGGATTGTTTCGGAAATGACTACTCCGCCGGCCAACCAACCGATGGCAGCGCTTTCACGAAAAGCTCGTGCTACGATCGTGTGGCACGCGGTGGCTCATACAACGACGATCCGCCGAAGCTGCGAACCGCGTATCGAAGCGCGTGGCCGCAGCAGCTAGACGCGAGAAATGCTGGCTTCCGTGTCGCAAGAGCGCTTCCGTGAACCGCATCACCATCGCGGACTTGCATGTCTCGGATGTGCCTGAGACCGATCACCGGTCGCGCATCGCCGGAATGCTTACATATGGTCACGCGCTGTTGGCGCCATCCAGCTTCGCAAGGATGGATTTCAGCGCGGCTATGCGGGTCATGAGTTTCGTCTTGTCACCCTTGGCAAAGGTCGAACCGGCCTGACCTGCGCTGATAGCTTCAAGATCGGTCATGAGCTGTTTGAGTTCGCCGCGCAAGGCGAGGATCGTCTGGTTGGCCAACGGCGCCTTTGTATTCTTGCCGGGTGTTTTGAACGGAGCGCCGCCTCGTCTGCCAGGTTTGGGTTTCCCTGTACTCATGCACATCTCCTTTCAATAAACGACACCTATTCTCGCCGAAGATACACGTTCGCAATCAGCCGCGCATCTGCCCACACCATGGCCCTTCCCACTATCAAGGCGACATCGTGATCGGTGGTTGAGGCGTAGAACGTCTTGCTTGGGCCGCGATGCACTGAGCCAGCACCGTGCCATGGGAGCTTGAGACTGGAAATTACAAGAGCGTGTCGCACGCCGGCCGGAGGACGCTCGGTTGATTTCAGTTCGATGATCTCTGACATCGAAGAACCATACACTGATCCTGACGCAAGACTGTACGCCGTCGCACGTAAAGTAGCCGCACGGCGGCGCGAACGGCTGACGGGTACATCGAATGCTCGCTATGTATGCAATGCGGCGATCAGAAAGTATCGGCGAGGTATTTTTCTAATTTGATGAGAACCGCATTTCGCCGCTTAGCGTTGGACGCGCCGCAGCAAGCGCCCCTAAGGCAAAGAAATTCTGATCGGTCGTCATGTGATGAGCGCCAGCAATCGGCAGCGTGTCACGCGAAAGGTCTCGGTCGTCCGTCTCCTTGGCAGGCGATCACTAATTTGCAGCGCGATCACGGCTTCCATGCATCAGGTGGCGCGCGGTTCGGCGGAGACGAACTTGTCCGATCCGGGGACGCCCTCGCCCCAGCGGATTATGTACCCTGCTCCCAATTCGGCGATCCTAGTCTCGGCTTCCCCGCTGGTCTCGAACACTCCGGCGAGATCCCACGGGGAAAGTCGCACGACGCCCCAGCCTGATTTGGGTCGGTGTGGTTCGATGGCGGTGCTCATGGATTGAGTAATGCAAGAGCGCCGCCACGAGGATTGTCATCTGTGGATGGCCCCTGCTCCGCAAGAGGTATTTGAGCATCGAGGGGCCTGTCAGGGTAACTCTTACGGCTGGACTCTCTCGCAACGCGCAGGAATCCGCTCAAGCGACTGCCCTCGCCCAGACAGAGTCCGCTGTGAACAGGCATGGGGTCCGGACGCCGATCGGCGCACTATTGGTTTGATTTTGCTGGAAGCGGAGGGGTCACCGTCAGGTGCTTGTTCACAGGCAGGAGAGTCAGATTACTTCGTGGTGAGGCGCTTTGTTCAACAGCGCAGATATTGCGACCACGATCTGCGCCGGTGCGAAGGGCTTGGCGATCATAACGCTCTCGGGAACACCCTTCGATGTCCACTCCTGATGGCTGGCGGCGCTGACATAAATCACCGGCAGACCAACGATCAGCTCGCGAGCTTGCTTGGCAACATCCCACCCGTCTGGTCCCGAGCCGAGGTTTATATCCGTTATCAAACCTCGAAGCTCTCCGGTGCGGCTCTGCAAAGCATTGATACCTTCCGTTGCGGTCGTAACCGCGAGCACCTCGTACCCCGCCTCGGTGAGAGACGACACGAGCACATCCTGGATGAGGACTTCGTCCTCAACATACAGTAGTAATGCGGCGCTTGGCGCTTCTGACACAGTCCACCTCGTTCGCGTTGGGTCGGCGTAGCATCTGATACGGCGGAACCCCAACGCGTGATGACTGGGAGCGTTCCCGCTGTTGCGTACGCGTTAAACGCTGATGCCAGATAGGGGCACACGGTTATGGCGCGACAATCAGGGTGAGAGCGGCGCGTCAATCAAGATGAGAAAGAGCAGCCGAGCGGGATGATGATTGCGGGTGCTGCCCTTCCTGGCAAGAGGGTTGATTGTCGGGGAGCGTCAATCAGCTTTTGGCAACCTCGCTGTTCTTCGCCGTGACGTTGACCGCCGGTCGACCGGGCCCGCGTTTTCGATCGAGCGCAGCGCGACGGCGATAGCTCTCGACGTTCATCTCGAGGATCGTGGAGTGGTGCACGAGCCTGTCGATAGCGGCGAGCGTCATAGCTTGGTCTGGGAAGATTCGCCCCCATTCGCCAAAGGGCTGATTGGCGGTGATCATCAACGACCGCCGCTCGTAGCGCGCAGCGATCAGTTCGAACAGGACGCTGGTCTCGGCCTGGTCCTTGGTGACGTAGGCGATGTCATCGAGGATCAGGAGATCGTAGCGATCGAGCTTGGCGATGGCGCTTTCAAGCGCGAGCTCGCGGCGTGCGACCTGCAGGCGTTGGACGAGATCGGTGGTGCGCTGGAACAGCACGCGCCAGCCGTTCTCCACCAGCGCCAGTCCAAGCGCTGCAGAGAGATGGCTCTTGCCGCCGCCAGGCGGGCCGAAGAGGAGGATGTTAGCCCCCTTGTCCAACCATGCATCGCCGGCGGCGAGCGCCATGATCTGCGCTTTAGAGATCATCGGCGTCGCCTCGAAGTCGAACTCCGCCAGCGTTTTGCCCGCCGGCAATCGCGCTTCGGCCAGATGACGTTCAATGCGCCTTAGGCCGCGGTCGGCGACCTCATGTTCGGCGAGCGCCGCCAGGAACCGCGCCGCCGGCCATCCTTCCCTGTCGGACTGCTCGGCGAACCTCGCCCACGCGCTCTTGACGCCAGGCAAGCGGAGCTCGGAGAGCAAGAGCTCAACACGAGCAGCATCGATCTTGTGGGTGCTGATCGCGCTCATGCCGCCACCTCGAGAGCCACGAGTTCGTCGTAAGCGCTGAGCGGCGCGAGATCGATCGTCACCCTCGGTGGGGCATGAGTGTCCGGCTGGAAGTGCGCTCTGAGCGCTTTGATGTCCGGCATGCGGCCAGCGTCGAGATCAGCTTCGATCACCAGCGCCAGTGCGGCTTCGCAGCCGCGCTCATGCGCGATGGTCAGAAGCTCGACGCTCACCTTGCACGCCCGCCTGTCATCGCCCTGTTCACGCAGCTGGTCGAAGACCCTGGCGAACGCAGGACGCGGGAACAGCTGGTCACGATAGACCAGGTTCAGAAGCGCCATCGGCTTGCGGCGGAGCGCGTGGATCACATGCCGATAATCGACGATATGACCACCTTTGTGCTCGGACACGGGCCGGCCCCGCCGCAAGCTCGCGACAGCGGTTGCGCCAAGGAAGCACTCGAGCCGATCATCGAAGATCCGAACCCTTAGGCGATGGCCGATAAGCCGTGAGGGCATGGTGTAGAACACCCGGCGCAGAGTGAAGCCGCCGCTCGAGGTGACGACCACGGTCTTCTCCTCATAGTCCGCCGTGCGGCGCCCTGGCAGATCAGACAGGTGAGGCCGCTCCAGCTCAATGCGTTTGCGATTGCGGGCGTTGGAGCGCCCAACGATCTCATCGACGAAGCAGCGCCACGCATCCAGATCGGTAAAGTCCCGACTGCCGCGCAGGAGAAGCGCGTCTTCAAGCGCCGCCTTGAGGTG
>JANOKS010000170.1:0-32789 GCA_031419455.1 Alphaproteobacteria bacterium | reverse complement strand
GCTTCCCGTGGGCTCGCTCGATGAAGACGGCAACGCCACAAGCGAAGCCCTCACCGAAGGCGACCCCAAAGGCCACACCCAAACCACCGGCCCCTCGGCCTGATCACCTCGCACCTACGAAAGGCCCGGCCAAAAGCCGGGCCTTTTTCTCGAAATCGGCGCCGAGTTTGGGGGAAACGCGTTGTCACGATTTGGGGGAAACTCAAAAATCTTCACCTGTGATTTCAGTGACTTCCTCCAAAAATTTGGGGGAAACAGAGGCACAGGATCGGCGGGAGAAAATGCTGACTTATAATGGTCCGCATGACACGAGCACGAACCGCATCAAACGGACTCGGAACCCCGCCGCCTCTCGATCGCTGGATCGAAGCGGTGCTGATGCTGTGCGTGAGCCTCGTGCAAGGCGCCAGAACAACGCTCGGGATGATCTACAAACGCAACCACCGTGATTGGCACACGGCGGAAGCGCAAGAAGACCTGCCCCAGGCGACGTCCGGCATTCACCTCAAGGAATCCGACCACCCCCGTGGAGTCGCCACCACAGCGACCCAATCCCTGTCATTCCGGGCGAGCCGCAGGCGAGACCCGGAACCCAGGGGCGACGCACACAATCGTCAGCGCACCCAATTCCTGGGTTCGCACTCGCGCCAGTTTATCCTGAGCCTGTCGAAGGACGCGTCGGGAATGACAGAAAGTGCGCGCCGGCCAACTATCCGACTCGCCGCCTAACCGGCGAATCCGGACCCAGATATCCACACCCCGCGGCCTCCCAGCCGGCGGGACCGCCTCCGCGGCCCCCGCCAATGTTTCACGTGAAACGGTGAGGGCCGTCCCGAAGGGCGATTTGGTCCAGTGGACCAAATCGAGGACCGAACGCCCGGAGCGACAGCGGAGGGCCCTACTTCCCCACGCAGAACTGGCTGAAAATCCGCTCCAGCAAGTCCTCGACATCGATTGTCCCGGTGATCCGCCCCAGCGCCCGGGCCGCCAGACGCAGATCCTCGGACACCAGTTCAGCGCCAATCCCCGATTTCGCGGCGTCCAAAGCCCTTTCCACAGCCAGAAGCGCCTCCTCGACCAGCTCCCGATGCCGGGCGCGCGTGACAAGAGGCGCCTCATCCCCCTCAAGCCGCTCCCGAACGACCTGAACCAGCCGCCTTTCCAACCCCTCGAACCCCGCCCCCGTCCTGGCCGATACGACGAAAACATCCTCTGACCCCGCCCGCGCCGGCGCCGTTCCCATCAGGTCGGCCTTGTTCAGGACTTCGATGTCACCCGGCCTGGCGGAGCCGAATGTTTCACGTGAAACATCCGCCGCTGCGTCGCTGACCCAGATCCGCAGGTCCGCCTCCTCGGCGCGCGCCAGCGCCCGGCGAACCCCCTCCGCCTCGATCGCGTCGGATGCCTCCCGCAATCCAGCGGTGTCCGCCACCCAGACCGGGAAGCCAGCCAGCACCAGGCGCACCTCCACCACGTCCCGCGTCGTTCCCGCAATCGGGGAAACGATGGCCGCCTCCCGACGAGCCAGCCGGTTCATCAAAGACGACTTTCCGGCGTTCGGCGGGCCCAGGATGGCGACCCGGAATCCCTCCCGAACCGCGTTCAGCCGCCCCGCATCTCCCAGCGCCGCCTCCAGTTCGGAAGCCAGCGCTTCGATCGGCTCAAGCGCCGAAAGGTCCACTTCGCCCGGAATGTCCGCCTCGTCCGGAAAGTCGATCGAGGCTTCGAGGGCAGCCATGGCGGACATCAGAAGCCCCCGCCACCCCTCGAATGTCCGAGCGGCCTCGCCCTGGTAAAGCCGTCCCGCCTGCCGCCTCTGACCCTCCGTCTCGGCGTCGATCAGGTCGCCGATCGCCTCGGCCTGGGTGAGGTCCATCCGCCCCGCATCGAACGCCCGCCGCGTGAACTCCCCCGGCTCGGCCACCCGACAGAGGCCAGTTCCAAGAGCGGTGTTGACCACAGCCTCGATCACAGCTGGCCCGCCATGAACATGGAATTCAACCGTGTCTTCGCCTGTGTAGGAATTCGGCCCCGGCATCCAGAGAACCAGCGCCTCATCGAGAAACCCTCCATCGGCATCATGGAGAGACCGAACGGCGGCTCGTCGTGGCGCAGGCATCGGTGTTTCACGTGAAACACCCGGCTCACGCGCGCTCAACTGCCGAAGTAGCGCCGCAGACCCCGCTCCAGACACGCGTATGACCGCAATACCGGCCCGGCCGGCGCCGGACGCCAGGGCGATGATCGTATCGGTAGGGCCGCGTCTGACGGTCATGCTGCTCCGGCCATACCAGACCAAAACGGCTTGTTGCGGCCCTACCGAGGCCTACAACCCGGTCGACCAACAATCCAGAACAGCCATACCGGCCATACTCGGGTTTCACGTGAAACACTTTGGCAAGACGTCTGAACGGCCTGCCTTCAAAGCCTGGGGGCTTCAGAGCCGGTAGTTGAAGCTGATGCTGATCCTGGGCGTACTCGCGCGGTTGACCGTCACCTCGTGGCGCAGCCAGCTCTCCCAGAGCAATACCTCGCCCACTTTCGGTGCGACGTAGACGAACCGGCGGTGTTCCTCGTCCGCATCCTCGCGCGGGGCGGGGGCGGCCATCATCATCGCGAGCCGCGGGTCCTCGAATTTCAGCGACGATGCGCCATCGGGCACGCGCACATAGTAGGTCCCCGACATCACGCAGTGCGGATGGATATGGCCAGTGTGCGAGCCGCCCGGCTCGAGCACGTTGACCCACAGGCTGTCGAGCTTCAGCCGCTTGCCGCGCAGGTCCATCTGCAGGTGAGACGCAAACGTCTCCCTGTGGGTCTTCAGTACACGGACAAGCTGGTCGAAGCAGGTCGCGCGCTGGGGCAGGTCGTCGAGCGAGGCATAGGACGTGTAGCCCTGATACCCATGCTCGCGGCACCAGGCGCGGCCGGCCTTGTCTTCCTTCGCGAGCATCTTCGATGCATCGAGCAGGTCCGCATTGAGCGCGGCGTCGCCAATGCTCTCGCGATAAATCTCTGAGATGAAATGACGTGTGATCGGCATGCGCACTCCCTAGCATGCGCGCGCAAACAATTCGATATCGCCCTTGCGCCGCAGGGCTTTGCTCATCGTCATCACGTGGTCGAGATTTTTTCCAGAACGTCTTCGCGTTCGGAGTTGAGTAAGGCTCGTCGCGCATTCTTCTCGTGTCGGGCGAGCGTAAGGAGTGCGAATGAACGAGCAGGTGCGTGAACCGGAGTGGGCGCCGGAAGCGGACGAGAGGAATGAAACAATGAGGCGAGCATGGTCGATCGAGGATCTGAGAAACAGGCTGGGCGTGACAGCGCCCGAACCGCGGGAGACGCCGCGCAAGACTGAGGTGGCGATGGAGCCGCCGCGGATCGTGCGGCGAGGCATGGCGCCAGCGCTGGCATAGCGCGGGCCGATCAGGGCAGACGGAAAAAAGAAACCCCGCTCTCCATCCAGAGAGCGGGGTTTCGCATTTGTAGCCGTAGCGTGACGGAGGCTAGTTGTTCATCGCCGCGAAGAATTCGCCGTTCGTCTTGGTCTGCTTGATCTTGTCGAGCAGGAATTCGATCGCATCCTGCGCGCCCATCGGATTGAGGATGCGGCGGAGAACGTAGATCTTCTGCAGCTCCTTCGGATCGGTGAGCAGCTCCTCTTTCCGCGTGCCGGACTTGAGGATGTCGATCGCCGGGAACACGCGTTTGTCGGAGACTTTCCGATCAAGGATGATCTCGGAGTTACCCGTACCCTTGAATTCCTCGAAGATAACCTCGTCCATGCGCGAGCCGGTCTCGATCAGCGCGGTGGCAATGATCGTCAGCGAGCCGCCTTCTTCCAGGTTACGCGCGGCGCCGAAGAAGCGCTTCGGTTTCTGCAGGGCGTTGGCGTCAACGCCGCCGGTCAGCACCTTGCCGGACGAGGGGACGACCGTGTTGTAGGCGCGGCCGAGGCGCGTGATCGAGTCGAGCAGGATGATCACGTCGCGGCCATGTTCAGCCAGGCGCTTGGCCTTCTCGATCACCATTTCGGCAACCGCGACGTGGCGCGTCGCAGGCTCGTCGAAGGTGGAGGAGATGACCTCGCCCTTCACCGAGCGCTGCATGTCGGTGACTTCCTCAGGCCGCTCGTCGATGAGCAGCACCATGAGATAACAGTCCGGGTGGTTCTCGGCGACCGACTGCGCGATGTTCTGTAGCAGCACGGTCTTGCCGGTTCTGGGTGGGGCAACGATAAGCGCGCGCTGGCCCTTGCCGATCGGGGCGACGATATCGATCACGCGGCCCGAGCGATCCTTCTTGGTCGGATCCTTGGGCTCCATGTGGAGCCGTTCGTCAGGATAAAGCGGCGTGAGGTTGTCGAACGGCACCTTGTGGCGGGCGCGCTCGGGATCCTCGAAATTGATCTGGGAGACGCGAACCAGCGCGAAATAGCGCTCACCGTCGCGGGGGCCGCGGATCGTCCCCTCGACCGTATCGCCGGTACGCAGGCCAAGTTTCCGGATCTGCTGCGGGGCCACGTAGATGTCGTCCGGCCCGGCGAGGTAGTTCGACTGCGGCGAGCGCATGAAGCCGAACCCGTCGGGCAGAACCTCGACCACGCCAAGTCCCACGATTTCGACTTCGCGTTCGGCCAGCTCCTTGAGGACGCCGAACATGAGTTCCTGCTTCGACAGGAGCGAGGCGCCTTCGACCTCGAGTTCTTCCGCCATGGCCAGCATTTCGGCCGGTGTTTTCTTTTTCAGGTCGTTCAGCAGCACGCGCTCGTGTTCTTGCTCGTGCGCTTCGATGACGTCGTCAGACATTGGGCAGGTACATTTCGGTTGTGGTTTGCCGTGGGAGAAGGCGCGAGGCGCGGTTCTGACGGGCAAATTTTGAGAAGGGAAAGGGCATCGACCGGACGGCCGACGTTCGCGGTTAGACCGCCAAAACCATGGGCGGTCAAGTGTCGAGGGCGGCTGGCGCAGCGCTAGAAGGGCTGAACCACAACCAGGATCACCGCGAAAATGGCGATAATCATGGGAATTTCGTTCATCATCCGAAGCTTGCGCGGTTCGATGGGTCGCTCTCCCGCCGCGACCTTCTTGCCAAGGCCCAGAAGGTAGCCGTGAAAGCCCGAAAGCCCGACGACCAGCAAGATCTTGCCCCAGAACCAGACTTCGCCGACATAGAACTCCCAGTTGCCGCCTAACATCGCCAAGCCCATCAGCCAGACAATGATCATTGTCGGCGTGAGAATGATCCGGCTCGTCGATCCGGCAGCCTTGTCCATCGCCGCCTCAAACCGTTCATCCCCCTGCGCCTCCAGCCGGTAGACCAGCAGGCGCGGATAGATCATCAGCCCGGCCATCCAGGCGATCACCCCGATGATGTGAATCGCGCGAAACCATTCGAACATTACGTGCACCCCGGATCGTTCAGGCGGCCTTGGTAGCCATGGTCCGCCGGTTCGGGCAATCCTTCCGGTCCGCCGGGCAGATGCGGCCGCCGCAGGAGGAGCGGACCTTGTCCGGAGCAGCATCGCCGACCGCGTCTTCGACAAGGTCAGCCAGCGTCTCGATGAAGCCCGCATCGACGCCGAGGGCAGGGGCGCGGAGATAGTTTTTCACGCCGAGCTCATCCGCGAGGTGGCGATACTCGATGTCGAGTTCCACCAGCGTCTCGATGTGTTCGGACACGAAGGCGACGGGTGACAGCAGGATGTTTTTCCCATCGCTCGCCGCCTTGCGGATCGACTCGTCGGTCGCGGGGCCAATCCATTTCAGCGGACCAACGCGCGACTGGTAGCAGACCTCGACCTCCCACTCCGCCGGCAGCAGGGGCCTGATCCGCGAAGCGGTGAGTTCGACTTGCCACTGATAGGGATCGCCGGCCTCCACCACGGTTTCAGGCAGGCCATGCGCCGACAGCAGGCAGCGGACATTCGCCGGCTTTCCCGCCGCCTCCCAGGCGCCGATCAGCATGCGCGCGTGGGCTGCGATGAACTTGTCCCCGTCGGGATAACAGCAGATCGTCACGCCTTCAGGTCCCTTCGCGTCCGTCCAGCTCTTCAGCGAGGAGGCCGTCGTGGTCGAGGAAAACTGCGGGTAGAGCGGCAGCAGGATCACCCTGTCCGCGCCCCAGGCTTTCACATCACGCACAACCTCGGCCGCATAGGGCTTCCAGTAGCGCATCGCGATGAAGCTCTTCGCGGTGTGGCCGCGCTTTGCCAGTTCGGCGTCGAGCGCGGCCGCCTGCTTGCGCGTTTCGGGGAGCAGGGGCGATCCGCCGCCCATCAAGCCATAGTTTTCGCGTGCGCTGGCCGCGCGCGTCTTGGAGATTAGCCGCGACACGAACCAGCGAACAGGGGCCGGCGCGCGGATGATGGCCGGATCGCTGAAGAGGTTCTTCAGGAAGGGCTGGACATCATCGGGGCCGTCGGGACCGCCCAGGTTGAACAGGACAACGGCTATTTTCTCGTCACTCACGCAAGGCTCCGCAGGGCCTGAAGCACGCGTTCTACATGAGGAATCGGCGTTTCCGGCGTGACACCATGACCCAGATTGAAGATATGCGGCCGGCCCTTGAGTCCGGCGACGATCTCCCGCACGCGCGACTCCAGATCCGGCCCGCCGGCGACCAGCCGCATCGGATCGAGATTGCCCTGCACGGCCATGCCCTTCGGCAGCATCGCATTGATCCGCTTCAGCGGGATGGCTGTGTCGAGGCCCACCGCGTTCACGCCCGTCCGCTCCGCATAATCCAGCACCAGCATGCCGGCGCCGCGCGGAAAGCCGAGGATCGGCTGGGTCACGCCAAGCGCGCGCAGGCGCTTTACGAGCTTCGCCGTCGGTCCGATCACCCAGCGCTCGAATGCGTCCTCGGGCAGGCCCTCTGCCCAGCTCTCGAACAGCATCAGGGCGTCCGCGCCGGCATCCGCCTGCATTTTCAGATAATGCGCGGTGGCCTCGACCAGCTGGTCCAGCATGCCATCCAGTTCGCCGGGGTTCTCATAGCCGAACTTGCGCGAATCCGCCTTGTCCGTGCCGCCGCGCCCCTCGATGGCGTAGACGCCGACCGTCCAGGGCGAGCCTGCAAATCCGATCAGCGTGACGCTGGGGTCGAGCGCCGCCTTCACCCGCTCCACCGTCTCGCCAACCGGGGCGAGTTTTGCCAGCAACTTCTCCATCGGCACGCCAGCGAGATCCTTCGCCTTCGTCGCCGGATCGACGCGCGGGCCCTCGCCTTCGAGAAAGCGGACATTCCGGCCCATCGCATCAAGCACCAGCAGGATGTCAGCGAACAGGATCGCTCCGTCCATGCCATAGCGTCGGACCGGCTGCAGCGTCGCTTCGGCTGCGAGGGCAGGCGAGTAGCAGAAGTCC
The DNA here is from genome assembly GCA_031419455.1 of Alphaproteobacteria bacterium. GTDB lineage: Bacteria > Pseudomonadota > Alphaproteobacteria > Caulobacterales > Hyphomonadaceae > UBA7672. Next base: position 25,422 of record JANOKS010000170.1, on the reverse strand, counting down.
AGAAAATCACGCGAACGGGCTCTCACCTCCCGGTATTCGGGAAGGTGACGTCCGGCCTGTCGCATCATCCAGACGGGAACAGGATCAATGCGTTCACCGTTAAGCACTCTGAGCAGGGGTTTCCCGTTCACACATCACCCGGCGGACAAGAGAGAAGAGAATCTAGAATCTGAATCATATGGATTCTGGTGGTGATTAGTCGGTTCATAAGTCGAGGGAAATGCCGATCCCCAATCCACTCACACAACCGCCCACCATGAATCACCTAATGTTCCGACTCCAGCCAGCGCGTTTACGTTTCATTAAGGTCTTCGTTAACAGCACCTTAACGTGAGTCGAGTCCCCCGGGTCTGACTCATGTGCGGCAAAACCAGGAGTCTTCTCCAGTCCCTCCACCTGTCGACAACCGTGTGACTCGTTGGTGCGCTGAATCGATCCCGGTGCTTGTCCACAAACCGCTCCCAGCGGTAATGGGGATGAACGTCAACACGTGTGGGGCGGGGATGCCGGCGAGCGGATGACCTACGAGACCTATTTCAATGTGCATCTGGTTTCGGATTCGACGGGCGAAACGCTCAATGCGGTGATGCGCGCGGCCTGCGCGCAGTTCGACAACATCGCCCCGCTGGAACACAACTACTACCTTGTGCGCAGCCCCAAACAGCTCGAACGCGTGCTGAAAGAGATCGAGAGCGCGCCGGGCGTGGTCCTCTACACGATCACCGACGAGGAGTTGCGCGCGCGGCTTGAGGAGCGCTGCCGGGAACTCGGATCGCCGACGTTGGCCGTCATCGATCCGGCGGTGAACATGCTGTCGCGCTATCTTGGTCTTGCCTCCGCTCACAAGGTCGCCGGCCAGTATCACCTGGATGCCGAATATTTCGCGCGCATCGAGACGATCAACTTCGCGCTCCAGCATGACGATGGCCAGCACACCGAAAGGCTGCGCGAAGCCGATGTCGTTCTTGTCGGTGTTTCACGCACATCCAAGACGCCGACCTGCGTCTATCTGGGCAATAGGGGCGTCAAGGCGGCCAACGTGCCGCTTGTTCCAGGCGTCGACGTTCCCGACATACTCACAGGCGCCAACGCGCCACTCGTCGTCGGGTTGAAGATTTCGCCCGACCGGCTGGTGCAGATCCGCCGCCACCGGCTGCTGTCGCTGAACGAGCAGCCCGACACGTCTTATGCTGACGAGGAAAACGTCCAGCAGGAAATCACCGAGGCCAACCGCCTGTTCGCGCGGATGAAATGGCCGACCATCGATGTCAGCCGACGCTCGGTCGAGGAGACCGCAGCCGCAATCCTGAACATCATCCAGGAACACAACCGATGAGCCCCAATCATTCTCTGAATGGGCATCACTTGATCCTCGCGTCGAAAAGCAAGGCGCGCGCCGCCGTGCTGCGCGGGGCGGGGCTCCAGTTTGAACAGATTGGCTCGGGCGTTGACGAGGATGCGCTCAAGGATGCGCTGCGGGCCGAAGGCGCCAGCGTCGCCAGACAGGCCGATTTGCTGGCCGAAACCAAGGCGCGACAAGTCTCGCTGTCGCATTCCGGCATCGTGCTTGGCTGCGACCAGATGCTCGATCTCGACGGGCAGGGGCTCGACAAGGTTGCAACGCGCGAAGACGCTGCCGACATTCTTCGGCGCCTGCGCGGCAAGACGCACATTCTCCAAGGGGCCATCGTCGCCTGCATCGACGGCGCGCCCGTGTGGCGGCACCTTGCACAGCCTCGGCTTCGTGTGCGGAACTTCTCGGAAGCGTTCCTGCAGGACTATCTCGACGCTATCGGCGACGCCGCCTTTGAAGGCGTCGGCTGCTACCAGCTTGAAGGGCTTGGCGCGCAGCTGTTTGATCGTATCGAGGGCGACTATTTCTCCATCCTCGGCATGCCGCTCCTGCCGCTGCTGCAATGGCTGCGCGACCGCGGTTCGCTCCCCCAATGAGGAATTCGCCCGAGCCCGCGCGCTACGCAGTCGTTGGCGATCCGGTCGCGCACTCACTCTCGCCGCTGATCCACAATGCCTGGATGGCCGAAGCCGGACTCGATGCACATTACGAACGCGTGCACCTGAAATCCGCGAACGCCGCCGCGGACATTCGCGACATGGCGCTGGCTTATGCCGGTCTCAACGTCACGCTTCCGCACAAGATCGCCGCTCTGGCCGCAGCCACGAATTCCTCGCCCGAGGCCCGCATCGTCGGCGCGGCGAACACGCTCGTGCGCGATGGCGACGGATGGACTGCGCACAATACTGACGTCGAGGGCTTCGAGATCGCCATGCGCGCTGTCGCGGGCGACGAGCTACGAAGCCTGCGCGCCCTGCTGATCGGCGCGGGCGGCGCGGCGCGGGCGGCCGTCGTCGCGCTCAATCGCGCTGGCGTTTCACTCACCATTGCGAACCGCTCGCCGGTCAATGCCGCCGCGCTTGCGAATGAACTGGCGCCCCATGCCGTCACCGCGGATCTCTCCGAGGTCGAAGCGCTCTCCGCCTCGGCCGACATCATCGTGAATTCCGCCAGCCTTGGTCATGCGGGCGCAAGCCTGCCGCCGCTGGCGCCCGGAAACGGCCGCCCGTTTCTGGATCTCTCCTATGGCAAGGCTGCCGCGCCCGCGCTTGAGGCCGCAGCCAGCGCCGGCTGGGCTCCGCATGACGGCCTCACCATGCTGGTCGCACAGGCCGCCGCTGCCTTCCACCTCTGGTTCGGCATCCATCCCGATCAGGCTGGCGCGCTCCATGCCTGCCTGGCAGAAGTGGCGAGGCGCGCATGATCAAGCTGGCGCTCACCGGGTCCATCGGCATGGGCAAATCGGCGACCGCCGCCATGTTCGCTGCGCGCGGCGTTCCAGTCTACGATGCGGACGCCGCCGTCCACGCCGTCTATGCGCCGGGTGGAGACGCCGTCGCTCCGATCGAAGCCGAATTTCCGGGCGTTACGAACGGGCAGGGCGGCATCGACCGCGCCAGACTGCGCCAGCGCGTCATCGACGACCCCTCGGCCATGAAAAGGCTGGAGGAAATCGTCCACCCCATCGTCGGCGGCCTGCAGCGCGCCTTCCTCGAAAAAGCCGTGGCCGATGGTCACATGATCGTGGTGCTCGACATCCCGCTCCTGTTTGAAACCGGCGGCGAGAAGCGCGCCGACGCAATTCTTGTGGTCAGCGCTCCGCCGGATGTGCAGAAGGCCCGCGTCATGGCCCGCGGCCAGATGACCGAGGCCGAGTTCGCAGCGATACTGGCGCGGCAGGTTCCTGATTCGGTGAAGCGGTCCCGCGCCGACTTCGTCATCGACACCAGCAAGGGCTTTGCCCACGCTGAACAGAGGGTCGACGAGATTCTTGCAGAGTTGCGAGAGAAAACGACAGAAAACGACAAGACAGGCTGATGCGCGAAATCGTCTTCGACACGGAAACCACGGGCCTCAATCCGGATCACATCGATCCGGCGCAGTGTGATCGCATTGTCGAGGTCGGCTGCATCGAACTGATCAACTACCTGCCCACAGGCCGCGAATTCCAGATGTACATCAATCCGGGCCGCCCCGTGTCCGAGGCGACCGTGCGGATCACCGGCATTACCAACGACACGCTGCGCGGCAAGCCTGCGTTCGATCAGGTCGTCGACCGGCTGATGGACTTCTTCGGCGACTCCCCCATCGTCGCCCACAACGCCGAATTCGATCGCGGCTTTCTCAATGCCGAACTCGCGCGGCTCGGTCGCCAGACGCTGCCAAAGGAACGCTTCATCGACACGCTGGTGCTGGCGCGCGAACACCGTCCCGGCTCGCCCGCCTCGCTTGATGCCGTATGCAAACGCTTCGACATCTCGATCAAGGACCGCGTTCTGCACGGCGCGCTGCTCGACGCCCAGCTTCTCGCAATGGCGTATCTGGAACTGCGCGGCGGCCGCGAGCGAAAGTTCGAATTCGCCAACTCCGGCGCCGGCAGCGGCCGCACCGCCCACGTGATCTACGCCCCCCGCCGGCCGCGACCGTCTCCGCTGCCGAGCCGCGTCCGGCCCGAGGAGGAGGCCGCGCATGCGGCTTTTGTCGGCGCGCTGGGCGAGAGCGCGATCTGGAAGAAATACACCTGATCGAGCGGCTGCTCTGGTTGTTTCCTCCCTGGCAAGCCTAGACTGCGCTCTCTAACGGGAGGCGCGCCGCATGAAAGCTCTCACCTATCACGCACCAAAGGACATCCGCTTCGAGTCCATCCCCGATGCGCGTGTAACCGTCAGCCATGCTGCGCTGGTGCGTGTAAAGGCTTGCGGCATCTGTGGCAGCGACCTGCACATCTATCAGGGCCACGGCTTCAGCGAGGACATCGGCTTCTGTGTTGGACACGAAGCGGTCGGCGAGATTGTCGAGATTGGCTCCAGTGTCGAAACGCTGAAGGTGGGCGACCAGGTGATGATCTCCGCCGCCGTCGGTTGCGGCCGGTGCGCCGCTTGCCGGGCAGGGGATGCTGTGCGCTGTGCAACCAATGCGACGGGCTGCTACGGTCTCAGCCACGCGCTCCCTGGGTGTCAGGCCGAAGCCGTGATGGTGCCGCACGCCGACCAGAATGCGGCGCTCATCCCGGAGGGCCTCAGCCAGGATCAGGCCCTGATGCTCACCGATAATCTGCCGACCGCTTATCTGGGCGCCCTCAACGCCGACATCCGTCCGGGCGGCGTGGTCGCGGTGGTCGGCCTCGGCCCGATCGGCCTGATGGCGGTAGAGATCGCGTTTGCACTGGGCGCCTCACGGGTCTTCGCCGTCGACCTCGTGCCCGAACGCCGCGCGATGGCTGAGCGGCTCGGCGCGAACGCTCTTCCGCCGGGCGATGAGCGCGCCGCCCTCAAGGAACTAACGCAAGGCCGCCTTGCCGACAGCGTGGTCGAAGCCGTCGGCGCCGACGCCACGCTGAAACTCGCGCTCGCGCTGGCCGGCAAGCAGGGCACGGTCTCCACCATCGGCGTCAATCAGACGAAACAATTCCCCTTCCCGATGGCGCTCGCCTTCAACAAGGGGCTCACCTTCCGCACCAGCCTCTGCTCGGTGGTGAAGCACTGGCCGGAGCTTGTGCCCATGGTGCGCAGCGGCCGGCTGAAGCCGGAACAATTCATCTCTCACCGAATGCCATTGTCGGACGGCGCGCATGCCTACGCGCTGTTCAACGACCGGCGCGACGGCGCGATGAAGATGGTGCTGACCTGCTGACGGCTCTTAAGCCGGCGCTTGCGCCGGGGGCGCGGTCGCGCGCTGCTGTTGCTGCTGGCGGTACAGGCCGACGAAATCGATCGGATCGATCATCAGCGGCGGATGGCCGCCTTCTCGTGTGATGTCCGCAATGATCCGGCGGGCGAACGGGAAGAGCAGGCGCGGGCATTCGATGAGCAGCATCGCCTCGGCGTCCTGCGGGCCGGCGTCCTGCAGCTGGACGACACCCGCGTAGACAAGCTCGACGATGAAAACGACCGTCTCCTGCCGCTTCGCGCGCGCGGAGAGTTTCAGCTCGACCGCAAATATCTTTTCCTGCGGCGGCCCCGGCTCGACGCGAACGTCGATGCCCAGCTCGATCTCCGGCGCAGTGCCAGCGTTCTGACCGGCAAACAGGCCCGGATTCTCGAATGAAAGGTCCTTAATGTACTGCGCCAGCACGCGGATCATGGGCGGGCCAGGGGGCGGAACAGCCTCGCCGGGTTCCGGATTTGCAGCGTCGGTCATGGGATTCGAGGTCCGGAAACAGCAGTGGAATGAGGCAGGGCGGCTATCACGCTGACGCGACGGCGGCAACAACGGGCTGACTCTGCGGGTTTTGTGTCTATATAGATGTGACGGGTCACAAGGACTGTGCCCAGCCCGTTCAAACGAACTCTGTTCAAAATGGTTGAAGGTCGGCCTTGTCTATTGATCTGATCATCCTGGCGGCGATTGCGGTGTTCGTAATCTCTCGCCTCTATGCCGTCCTGGGCCAAAAAACCGGGGCCGAACCCCGCTCGCGGCAGTTGCGCGAGGCGCCGGTCCGCGCAGCCGAACAGGCCGACGAGACCGCCGCCGAGCAGGACAAGCGCAAGCTACGCCCCGCCTTCACCGGTCCGGCGGCAGCCGGCATGGAAGCCATCGCGAGCGAAGATCCGTCATTCTCGCCTGACGAATTTGTTCGCGGCGCCCGCAAGGCCTACGAACTGATCGTCGCCGCCTTTGCCGAGGGCGATCGGGATGCGCTCCGCGCTCTGGTCGATCAGGACGTATTTGACGCCTACAGCGACGCAATCGCCGAACGCCAGCGCGATGGAACCGAAGCGATGCGCCTCATGCGCGTGCGCCAGGCTCGCATCGTCGAGGCGTCGGTCGATGGAACCCACACCGGCCGCGTGCTGGTGTCGTTTGAAAGCGACCTGTCGGATGGTGAAAACCTCCGCGCCGCCAAGGAAATCTGGACGTTCAAGCGTTCGCTGCGTTCGGAAGACCCGAACTGGCTGCTGGACGAGGTGGCCACCGCCTCCTGAGCGGTTGCGCCATAACCTCGCATGACCCGCCGACTGACACCCGAGGAACGCAGGATCTGGTCCCGCGTCGCGCGCACCGTTCGCCTTGCGCCGGGCAAGGTCATCGCGGACGAGCCCGAACCTGCCGATGATCAAACCAAGGCCGCGCGCGGGGCCGCGCCATCGACCGCGCATCCGGCCAAGACGACCCGTGCAAAGCCCAGCCCGCCCGAAGACATGTCCGGCCAGCGCAAGATTCGCCGCGGCCAGAACGAGATCGACGCCCGCCTCGACCTGCACGGTCACACCCAGGACACGGCCCATCGCGAACTGATCGAATTCCTGCTGCGTCAGGCCGGGAAGGGCGCGCGCTGCGTTCTGGTGATCACCGGCAAGGGACGGCTGGGAACGGGTATCCTACGCACGCGCCTGTTCGACTGGATCGCCGACCCCCAACTCCGCCCCTTCATCGCCGGCTACGCCGCCGCCCACCCGCGCCATGGCGGGGCGGGCGCGACCTACATCTTCCTGCGATCGAAGCGATAGCTCAACGCACGTCCAGGCGCTTGCGCACCCGATCCACCGGCGCGCCATCCTTGAGCGGAACGCCGACCAGCCGGTGGTAGTCAACAAAGCCCTGCCGCGCATAGAAGGCGAGGCCGCCTGCGTTGTCGGCGCGGATCGTCGCGTCGATCACGCTGATCCCGGCCTCGCGCGCCGCGGCGAGCGTTTGCGTGAACAACGCCCCACCGACGCCGCGCTGCGTCAGCCCGACCCGTGCGAACGTGCCGATCGTCGCCCAGCCGTCGGGCAGGGGATCGTCCGGATCGAACGACCGCATCAGGCCCTGAAAACCGACCAGCTCGCCATCGGCTTCCGCCACGAAGCACGACACCAGCTCCGGCAACGAAATGTAGGCCGCATCCATCGACGCCGCATCGAATGGCTCTTCGTAGGCTGTCGTGCCGCCGATCGCGATGATCGTGTTGATCAGTTCCGCCATGGCGGCGGCGTCCTGATATGAGGCCGGGCGAATGTGCAGGGCCATGCCGCTCAGCTCGTCCGGCCAGCCTTCTCGGCGATGCCCGAAGCGCCCTGCCGGTCAGCGAGCACTTTCGCCACAGCATCGAGCGACACGCCACGCGAGCGCAGGGCGACGAGCAGGTGATAGAGAACGTCGCCCGCTTCCTTCGTCACCTCGACATCGCTCTGCGAGGCGACCGCCAGCGCGGCCTCCACCCCCTCTTCGCCAAGCTTCTTGGCCGTCAGGGCAGGGCCGCCCGCGAGAAGTTTCGCTGTCCACGACGAGGAGGGGTCATCGCCCACGCGCGCGTCGATCGTCTTGGCGAGATCGTTCAGCACTTCGCCGAGATAGGCGGCAGGTCCAAGCGGATCATGGTGCATCACGCATCCCCCATTACGCTGGCTCCGTCATTCGCACGGGAGCGCCTGCTGCCGCGAGCGCTCGCTTGGCGTCCGCGACCGACGCCTCGCCAAAATGGAAGATTGACGCCGCGAGCACCGCATCCGCGCCGCCCTTCATGACGGCGTCGGCCATGTGCTGCACATTGCCCGCGCCGCCCGACGCGATGATCGGCACGCGCACCACATCGCGGATCGCGCGCAGCAGCTCGATGTCATAGCCGGTCTTTGCGCCGTCGCGATCCATCGACGTCAGCAGGATCTCGCCCGCGCCCAGCTCCGCCGCGCGCTTTGCAAACGCCACGGCGTCCTTGCCGGTCGAATTGCGCCCGCCATGGGTGTAGACCACCCATCTTGGAGGAGAATTGGCGTCACCCTCGCGCTTCACGTCCAGCGCCATCACGACGGCCTGCGCGCCAACCTTCCGCGCGCACGCCGTCAGGATTTCGGGCTCCAGCACAGCAGCCGTGTTGATCGCCACCTTGTCGGCGCCCGCCTTCAGCATCGCCACCATGTCGTCCGGCGTGCGCACGCCGCCGCCCACGGTCAGCGGCATGAAGCAGGCGTCCGCCGTGCGTTCGACAACGTCGATCATCGTGCCGCGCTTTTCATGGCTGGCCGTGATGTCGAGGAAGCAGAGCTCGTCCGCCCCCTGCGCATCATAGGCGCGCGCGAGCGCCACCGGATCGCCCGCATCGCGCAAATCGACGAAGTTGACGCCCTTCACGGTGCGCCCGTCCTTCACGTCGAGACAGGGGATGACGCGAACCTTCAGCATGCGCATCTAGTTGCGCGGAGTAGGGCGGGCGTCAACGCCTACCCATCATCCGCGCCCCAATCGTCCATACCAATGTCCTTCCGCAGGTGAGGCGGCAGGCGCGTGCGGAGGCTGCGGGCGGCGAGCGCCCGGTCGCGTTGGTCGTCGTGTCTGGGTGGGCTGGCCTTACGCCAGCGCAACCTGGAGGCGCAGCGCGCCAGCCAGCGAAGAATGTCCATGTGATCCTGAAGCTGTGAGAGTGAGACGAGCGGTCGCGCAATGAGCGTGATGCATCGGTGTCTCCTCTTCAGGCTTCAGGTCGCGCGCTGGATTGCGCGGACGGAATGACGGGCTTCTACATGCAATTCAGGATGGCGGCAACGCGCCGGAAGGAAGTGCGCCCGAAGGAACGGCAAAGGTCGCAAACAGCGGCAGGTGATCCGAGCCGATACTCTGCCCCATGCGATAGTCGGTGAGCGCCAGCCCCCCACCGAACTTCACATGGTCGATCGGCAGCCCGAACCATCCGGCAAACGCCGGAAACGTCCCGTCGAACCGCGGATCGCCTGCGCGTGACCCCGGCGCTGCTCCATAGGCGCGGCCCCACGGCGTCGTGTTGAAGTCCCCGAGGATAACGAACGGCCGGGAGACATCGAGGCCGTCGCCCAGCTGCGCGAGCTGCGTGTCGCGATCCAGCTTCAGACCCGGATCGCCAGGGGAGGGCGGATGCGTCGTGACCAGCTGCACGTTCCCGACCTGCGCACGCATGATCACGCCATGGCTGCTGGGAAACGCGGTGTAGCCAATCTCCCGCGCATCGCGCGCCGCCAGCATCGACCGCCTGATCAGCTTCAGCTCATGGCGGCCGACGCTCGGCATCCCGCGATCCGGCAGATCGGGGAACAGTCGCGCGACATCGTCCAGCGTCAGATCGTCAGGAACTTCATATGCGGAAACAACATCCGCGCCATACGCCTCGGCCTGCGCCGCCAGCTTTTCCAGCGCCGCCATCGACCGGTGGACATTCGCACTCACCACGCGCAGCAGCGCCGCGTCTGCAGGCGCTGCCTGCGGCAAGGCATACCCGCCAACCCCCAGCACAAGTGCGAGGTTGATTGCGGCCGCCGCCGCTGCAAGGCCTGCCGCCCCTGTCAGCCGCCGCCACCCAGCGAGCGCCGCCACGACGATCGCCAGCAGGAGCACATGCTTCGGCCAGTGTGCGAGCAGATCGAGCACCCAGCCGACGCGCCCGCCCAGCGCAAGCCGGTCGCCAAGACCCAGGCCAGTCAGGCCCGCTGCAGCCAGCGCCAGCGCCCACAGAATGAGACGAACAGGATCCCGCACGCGCACAGCCTACAGCAGGATCAGCGCACCGCCAGCAGCGCCTCGGCTGGATCGATATCGCCATCGTAAAGCGCCCGGCCAAGGATCGCCCCAGCGATCGGCCTGCCTGTTCGCCTCTTCAGCGCGGCGATGTCATCGACATTCTTCAGCCCGCCAGACGCAATGATGGGGATCGACACCGCATCCGCCAGCTCGCCCGTGAGCTGCACGTTCACGCCGGTCTTCAGCCCGTCACGCGCAATGTCCGTCACGATGATCGCCGCCACGCCGCAGCCCTCGAAAGCCTTCGCCAGTTCCACAGCCTGCATGTCGGTCGTCTCCGCCCAGCCCTGCACGGCCACCAGCCCGTCGCGCGCATCGATGCCGACCGCCACCTGCTCTGGAAACGCCTTCGCGGCCTCCTTCACGAAGGCCGGGTTGCGCACCGCCGCCGTGCCGAGGATCACGCGCGCAATTCCGGCGTCCAGCCAGCGCTCCACGCCGCTCATGTCGCGAATGCCGCCGCCGAGCTGAACCGGCGCGTGCATCACGTCCAGGATCGACGCCACCGCATTATGATTCACCGAATGGCCCGCGAACGCGCCGTTGAGATCAACCACATGCAGCGCTGCGAACCCCATGGCGGCAAAGCGCATGGCCTGATCGGCCGGATCATCGTTGAACGACGTCGCGGTCGTCATTTCGCCGCGCAGCAGCCGGACGCAGACGCCGTCCTTCAGGTCGATCGCAGGATAGAGTTTCATGTCCGTGCGCCTTCTGCGGGCGTTGCGGGGGAGGCCGAGCTTGGAGGCGGGAACGCTATCCTTGTCAACGACACGGAGAACCAAATCCGCGTGTGATCCGGACCTCAGGGCTTCCAGCGCAGGAAATTCGCCAGCAGGGTCTGCCCCGCCGCCTGGCTCTTTTCCGGATGGAATTGCGTGCCGAACAGGTTGTCGCGCGCCACCGCCGCCGTGAACTTGCCGCCATAGTCGCAGCGCGCCGCCACATGGTCGCGACGCTCTGGCTTCAGCGCATAGGAGTGTACGAAATAGACATGCGGCTCCGGGCCCAGCCCGGTCAGGCAAGGGTGGTCGCCGACGTCGGTCAGCACATTCCATCCCATGTGCGGCACGGGCAGCGTCGGGTTGTTCGGAGTCAGCCGCTCCACCGCGCCCGGTATCCAGCCCAGCCCGCGCGTCTCCGCATCTTCGCGGCCGACCGTCGCCATCAGCTGCATGCCGACGCAGATGCCGAGGAATGGCCGCTCGCTCCGGAACACGGCCTCATTCAGCGCTTCCGTAACCCCGCGCCGGCTGGTCAGGCCTGCCGCGCAGTCGGCAAAATGCCCCACGCCCGGCAGCACGATCCTGTCCGCATGCCGGATGCGGTCCGGATCATCCGTCAGCACAACGTCCAGCCTGATCTCGTGGCTGTTCGCCGCCGCCTCGAGCGCACGCTGGACGGAACGGACATTGCCCGATCCGTAGTCGATGATGGCAAGACGGGTCATACGAAGGATGTAGCCCGGCGGGACCGCGAAGTCACGAAGCTCAGAGCGATCCCTTGGTGCTCGCGACCTGACCCTTGAGCCGGTCATCGACCACGGCCGCCGCGCGCAGCGCCCGCGCCAGCGACTTGAAGCTGGCTTCGGCGATGTGGTGCGAGTTCTCGCCATAGAGCAGTTCGAGGTGCAGGCAGACGCCGGCATTCATCGCGAAGGCGTGAAAAAATTCCTTGAACAGTTCGGTGTCGACGACGCCGACCTTGTCCCGGGTGAAGCTCACCTTCCAGATCAGGTAGGGCCGGTTGCACAGGTCAACCGAGGCCCGCACCAGCGTCTCGTCCATCGGCACATAGGCGTGGCCGAACCGGATCACGCTGGAATAGCCGCCCACCGCTTCCCTGAAAGCCTGGCCCAGCACGATGCCAACATCTTCCATCGTGTGATGCTGGTCGATGTGAAGGTCGCCCTTCGCCTCGACATTAATATCCATGGCGGAGTGCCTGGCGAAGCTTTCCAGCATGTGGTCGAAGAACCCCACGCCGGTCGAAACCGTCGATTTTCCAGAGCCATCCACGTCCAGGACGACCTTGATCTGGGTCTCCTTGGTCGTGCGGGTGACTTCCGCTTTGCGTGACTTGTCCGCCATGGGCGGGCCTCCGGTATTAACTGTGCGTTCGCTATCGAAACCTAGCTTAACCCACGAACGGTCGAGGAATCCTGAATGTCCCAGACATCCAAGGGGGCCATTTAGGGGTTGGCTGCCTCGAACGCCACCGGATTCGCGAAAGAACGGCGTCAGATGACTCGCCAGAAGTCGGCAAAGACAGCCAAGGCCGGCGCCGCCGGACCTCCGGGGGAGAAAGCGCCGCGCGTCGAGCGCCGGGCCCGGCGACCCGCCAAACGCATGGGTCTGGCTGGCCGGGTTGCAATGATCGCGGTCACCGCGGCCTTCTTCGCCGCGCTGGCCCAATGGGTGATCACGCCTTTCCTTGCCCAGGACGAAATCCGCAACCAGCGTCAGATCGCCGTCGATTCCGGCGCCAACCTCCTGGCCGACGTCGCGCGCCTGCATGCAGAAGCCGGTCACTGGGACGAGATCCCAGCCCTGGTCGGTGCGTTGTCAGTTGGAATGACTGAGGGCCAGTCTGCGGTGTTCGACGCGCAGTGGAAACTGATCGCGCAGGACGGCGCACCCGATTCCCTGCCGAACGAAAAAGCGCTGCGCGACCTCGTCAGCACCCAGAACGGAATTCTCGTCGTCGGCGAACGCTACTACGCCGCTCGTACCGTTAGTGTCGGCGACCAGACAATGGGCTACGCGGTCTACTCGTTCATCCCACGCCCGTTTGTGAACACATGGCTCGCCGTTGTCGCGCTTAACGCGATCGTGTTGTCGCTTGTGCTTCTCGCCATTGCGCCGCTGATCTATCGCCTCGCGCGGCTGGCGCTGAAACCCGTCACCGTCCTTGAACGTGGCATCCGCAGCCGCGATTCCCGAGACAAGTCGAAGCTCGCGGATTCCTCCGACGACCGGCTGCTGAAGCCATTGCTGACCGCGATCGACGAAGTCCACGAGCGCTCCGAAGCCGCCATGCGCCGCGCGCTCACCATGGCCTACACAGACCCGGTTACCCGCCTCCCCAATCGGCTGCGCTTTCTCTCCCGGCTCGAAGCTGCCGTCGCGGCGGGACAGGGCGCCCATCTTGTCGTCTGCGACCTCGACCGCTTCCGGCAGATCAATGTCACCTACGGCCCGCGCGTCGCAGACATCGCGCTGGCCGGCGTTGCCGAGCGTCTGCGCGCCGTCCTGTCACAGTCTGGCCTCTCGGGCGGCTTCATCGGCCGCATCGGCGCTGACCAGTTCGGCATCATCCTGCCGGGCTCCGCTCACGACGCCGTCGACGCCTTGATGACGGCCTGCGGAAACGCCGTCGCCGAAGGCTTCAGCATCGAGGGCCAGGCGATGCGGCTTGCGGCATCCTTTGGCGCCGCGCAGGCCCCAAAGGATGCAACCACCAGCGCCGATCTTCTCAAGCTTGCCGAAGTCGCCTTGAAGGAAGCGAAGAAGCAGACAAGCCAGCGCGCCACCTTCTTCGACCGGCGCCTGCTGGACAGGGCCCGCGCCCAGTCGCGCCTCGAAGAGGAATTGCGCGAAGGCCTCGAACGCGGCGAGTTTGTCGCCGTCTTCCAGCCCAAGGTGAAACTCGAAACCGGCGAACTCGTCGGCGCGGAAGCGCTCGCCCGCTGGCGCAGGCCGGACGGGGCCATCGTCTCGCCCGGCGTCTTCATCCCGATCGCTGAAGAGCTCGGGCTTATCGGCAAGCTCGGCAAGCAAGTGATGCGCGATGCGTGTTTCGCCGCCGCAGGATGGAACCGCCGCGGCATCGTCTCGTCCGTCGCGGTCAACGTCTCGCCGCACCAGTTCGACGATCCGGACTTCGTCGCCTCCGTCTACAAGGCGCTCGACGATTCAGGCCTGCCGCCCAACCTGCTGGAACTGGAAATCACCGAAAGCGCCGCCGTCGCGGATGGCGATCGCGTCGCGCGCACGATGTGGCCTCTCCGCAATCGCGGCGTCCGTCTCGCGATCGACGATTTCGGCACCGGCCATTCCAACTTTGCCGCGATCACGCGCCTGCCGTTCGACGTCTTCAAGATCGACCAGCAATTCGTCCGCGCCCTCTCCACCGACCCGCACGCCCCCGCCATCATCGAGATGATCCTCGCCATGGCCGAAGCACTTGGCCAGGAAACCGTCGCAGAGGGTGTGGAAACCAAAGAGCAGGCCGACTTCCTGCTCCGCCGCGCCTGCACCATCGGGCAGGGCTATTACTACTCCCCGCCGCTACCCGCCGAAGAGTTCGATGCGTTTGTACGCAGCTACAGGCCGCGGCCGGCGGACAGGTTTGCGGCGTAGCGATTGGGACCCAAACCCCCGGGCGGTCGTCCATATCGTTTTTCGATAAATATGCTTGCCGGTGCGTTCGTGACGCCATAGACTGCGCAACGGTCAGGAAAGTACGTGCATGTCCGACGAGCCCACTTGGCACTCAACCACCATTCTCGCCGTGAAGAAGGGCCGCAAGCTCGTCGTCATGGGGGATGGCCAGGTGTCGATGGGTCAGACGGTGATGAAGGGCAATGCCCGCAAGGTCCGGCGCATCGGCGAGAAGGGTGAGATTCTCGCAGGCTTCGCTGGCGCCACGGCCGACGCCTTCACGCTCTTTGAAAGACTGGAACAGAAGCTCGAACGATTCCCCGGCAATCTTCAGCGCGCCGCCGTGGAACTCGCCAAGGACTGGCGCACTGACAAATACCTCCGGAATCTCGAAGCCCTCATCATCGTGGGCGATGCGACCTCTCTGCTCGTCATCACGGGCAGGGGCGACGTGCTGGAACCGGAGCATCCGATCGCGGCCATTGGTTCAGGGGGCAACTATGCGCTGTCCGCCGCACGAGCGCTGTATGAGTACGAAGACGACGCCGAAAAGATCGCACGCAAAGCGATGACGATCGCGGCCGAAGTCTGCGTCTACACAAACAGCAACTTCGTCCTGGAGACACTGGATGTTTGACAAGACCGATATACGCGCCGCCATCGAGGCGGGCGCGATCAGCGACGAAGGCGCCAAGCGCTTCGAAGCTTTCCTCAAGGCGCGCAACGATCCCGAGCGCATGCTCGATCCGGAAAACCTGCGCTTCCTCTCGAACTTCAACGACGTCTTCCTCACCATCGGCATCGTCGTGCTGATGACGGGCATGGGCTTTCTTTCGGCCATCTCGGTCACCAACCTGCTCGGCCTCAATGCGATGACCGAGCCGAACTCGATCGCCGAAGGCCGCGCCATGGCTGACGCGATCCGCCTCGCGATCGTGCTCTCGCCGATCCCGCTCGTCGCCGGCGCCTGGTTGCTGGCCGAGTACTTCTGCGGCAAGCGGCGCCTGCTGCTGCCGTCCATGGCGCTGTCCATCGTCGTCGTGCTCGGCACGGCGGTCATCTTTGCCGGCCTCGCCAGCTTCTTCATCGATCCGGTGGACACGGCCAGCCGCTTCGACCGTGAGTTCAATCCGTGGGAGCTGATGTTCAACATCAGCTATGTCGGTTGCGCCGCTGCGGCGCTTGCTGCCGGCGCTATCTTCTGGCGTTTCCGGCTTCCGTTCTCGCTCTTCCTGCTCGCAGGCGCCATCGCGATGCTGTTTTACACGGCCGTCGCGCAGCTCGCCGGCGTCGGTCAGGTCGGCAGCGGTCTCGCCGCGCTCGCCATCGGCATCGCCACACTGGTTGCCGCCGTCGCATTCGACATGAAGGACCCGACGCGCTCCACGCGCAATTCGGATCACGCCTTCTGGCTGCATCTCGCGGCAGCCCCGCAGATCATCCTCGGCATGCGCGGCCTCCTGCTTGGCTCGGGCTTCGCCCCGGCCAGCATGGCGGAAGCGACGATGATGCTGTTTGTCCTGCTGGCCTTCGCCATCCTGTCGTTGGCGCTCAACCGCCGCGCCCTGATCGTCTCTGGCCTCGTCACGTTCGCGAGCACGCTCTTTGTGCTGGTCAACGAGTTCGGCGGCGGAGGCGTCAATACGGTGATGCTGGTGGCGCTGATCATCGGCGGCGCGATCGTCCTTCTCGGCGGTGGCTGGCGCACGGCCCGTCGCGGTCTGCTGAAGGTTGTCCCGCAGGAAGGAACTATGGGACGCATCTTCCCGCCGGAACCTGCTTAGGAAAACAACTAACTTGCTGACATGAGCAGCCATGAGCTAGCGAAGCTGCCTCAGCCTCACTAGCTCATGGCGAACATGTCCGAATTCACACCGCGCGAAATCGTCTCCGAGCTTGACCGCTTCATCGTCGGCCAGCCCGACGCCAAGCGCGCCGTAGCCCTTGCGTTGCGCAACCGCTGGCGCCGCAAGCAGCTCGTCGAAGGCCTGCGCGAGGAGGTGACCCCGAAAAACATCCTGATGATCGGTCCCACCGGCGTCGGCAAGACCGAGATCGCGCGGCGCCTTGCCCGTCTGGCGAAGGCGCCGTTCCTGAAGGTTGAGGCCACCAAGTTCACCGAGGTCGGCTATGTCGGCCGCGACGTCGAACAGATCGTGCGCGACCTCGTCGAGATCGCCATCGGCATGGTGCGCGAACGCCGCCGCAAGGACGTGATGGCAAAGGCCGAAGCCGCCGCCGAAGAGCGCGTCCTCGTCGCCCTGGTCGGAGCGAGCGCGCAGGCATCTACCCGCGAAAGCTTTCGCACCAAGCTCAGGGCGGGGCAGCTCGACGACAAGGAGATCGAGGTCGATGTCGCCGACTCATCGAACCCGCTTGGCGGCTTCGAGATTCCCGGCCAGCCCGGCGCATCGATCGGCATGATCAACCTCAGCGACATGCTGTCCAAATCCTTCGGCGCCCGCACCAAGCGGGTCCGCACAACGGTCAAGGAAGCCTACAAGCCGCTCTTGCAGGAGGAGTCCGACAAGCTCCTGGACAGTGAGTCCGTCACCCGCGAGGCGCTGCGCGTCACCGAGGAGGACGGCATCGTCTTCCTCGACGAGATCGACAAGATCGCCTCGCGCTCCGAACGCGCCGGCGCGGATGTCTCGCGCGAAGGCGTGCAGCGCGACCTGCTGCCGCTGATTGAGGGCACCACCGTCGCCACCAAGCACGGCCCGGTAAAAACCGATCACATCCTTTTCATCGCGTCCGGCGCCTTCCATGTCGCCAAGCCGTCGGACCTCCTCCCCGAACTCCAGGGCCGCCTGCCGATCCGCGTCGAGCTGAAGGCGCTCTCGCGCGATGATCTCAAGCGCATCCTCACCGAGCCGGAAGCCAACCTCATCCTGCAGTACACCGCGCTGATGAAGACCGAAGGCGTCGACCTGTCCTTCGATCCTGACGCCATCGAGGCGATCGCCGACATCGCCGTGCAGGTGAATGACAGCGTCGAAAACATCGGCGCCCGCCGTCTCCACACCGTGCTTGAGCGCGTGCTCGACGAGATCAGCTTCTCCGCGTCGGACCGCAATGGCGAGTCCTTCGCCATCACCGGCGCCTATGTCCGCGAAAAGCTCACCGCCATGGCCGGCGACAAGGATCTTTCCAAGTACATCCTGTAGAGACGCTCCACCGACAACAACCACAGGCCCATCCCCGCTCGTCCCGTCGAACGTCGGGACGAACGGGAGAAGTTGGTGGCTCAACCGGCGCCGAGGGAGGACCACCGCGTGAACTCGCGGCCATTGATGTTAACGGCCCTCACGCCCGCCAAACACAACCTTGAATCTCTTAGCGCTTTCGCTCTTTTATACTTCATCTTGTAATGCTTCTAAGTTGCATATACATATTGTGCGAACCGAGGACGTCCCTTATGCACGCGCACGTTCAATCGAACTCCGGCGCCGGGAAGCGTCCGGCCGACAGGGCAGGCGATTCAGCCTCACCCTCCGGCGGACGCGCCCGGCGCCGGCGACTTCGGCCAGCGGCTCTGAAACCCCTCACCTATTCAATCATGCACCTCTGCGTCGCCATCAGCGTCGCCTTCGCCCTGACCGGTGACTGGCGCATCGCGCTGGGTGTCGGCGTGATCGAGCCGATTGTGCAGACGGGCGCCTACATGCTGCACGAGAAGGCATGGGCGCGGAGCCTGCGGCGAAAAGGCTGATCCGGCCGCCGGGGTCCGGTGAACTTGTGTTACAACTCCCTCCTAGGCGTGGCCGCTGACGTTGGCGACGACCGGGGGACGGACGCATTGACGAGGCCACTGACCGAAGCAGACAAGGCAGCATTCCGCGACCGCATGTGCGACGTAGCGCAGGCGAAGTTCGCCCAGCACGGCTTTCAGGCCGTGACGATGCGCGATCTCGCCGCCGGCATGGGCGTGTCGTCGATGACGCCCTACCGCTACTTCAGGGACAAGGACCAGATTCTCGCCGCCGTCCGCACCCGCGCCTTCACGCGGCTGGCCGACGCAATGGATGCGTCCGAAGCGAAGCTGCGCAATAGCGACTGGATCCAGCCGGGCGAAGCGTATTTCGACTGGGCGCTGGCCAATCGCGACGCCTATCGCCTGATGTTCATCCAGCCGCCCACAGCGGAGTATCCCGAACTGGGCGCCGCCATGCACCGTGCGCGCGAGACGATGGCGGCCGGCTGGCGCAGGCTGCAGGCCCAGGGGCGCTTCACTGGCAATGTCGAGGACGCAGTTCACATGTGCTGGACCGCGACGCATGGCGTTCTGGTGCTCGAACTCTCAGGCATGCTGAGGCCTCCGGTGCAGGCGCGGACCATCGCCATGCGCGCCGTGGACGCCATCGCCCGCGGCCTCAACGCGCCGACACATGCGGCCGCGGGCTGATCAGCGGCAAGTCACCACACGCCCGGAATCCACCGATGCATCACGCGCGCGGCGTAGTCGGCATACCCCGGCAAATCCCTGCGCAGCATCGCGTCCTCGCCCAGCGTGCGGATGGCCAGCAGCACCAGAATGCCGCCAACCGGTAGCAGCGCCACCAGCGAGCCAAGCGACAGCGCGATGCCCGCCGCCATCGGTATGGCGAAGGCATAACCCGGATGGCGGATATGCGCGTAAGGCCCGCGATCGATCACGCGATGATCGCGGTCCGACTGGATGCGCACCGTCGCCTCGAAATGCCGGTTCACGCTCTGCGCCCATGTCGCGCCCATGAAGCCAACGGTCAGCAACGCATAGCCGATGAAGGTCACCCAGTCCGGCGTCGGCGCCCAGGAGAAACGCACATCATCCAGCGCCGCGACGGGCATAATGCAGACGAAGAGGACAACGGTGAGGCCGGCGACGACAATGTCCCAGCCCTTCGTTCCCGCCTGCACCTTGCTGCGCGCCGCGAACAGCTCCGGATTGTCCCGCGCGATCCAGCCGATGGCGATGAACATCAGGATCACGAACAGGCTGACGAACAACCACCCCCGCCGCCAGTCAATCGTCCCCGCCGGCCAGAACATCAGCACCAGCGTGATCCCGACATAGACCACCATCCCGATCCACGTGCGGGCGGCAGGCCCGGAGGCGATGCGTTCGTCGGTGTGCGCCATGGCGTCGCCTGTAGTGACGCCGTGAAACTAGTTCGGGCTGCGGCGCAGCGCCAGCCGCGCCCCTACTGCACTCCTCCTCCACCCCCACTCACCGCGACCATCGCCGCGCGGAGGATGCGGTCGCCGATGCGCCAGCCGGTCTGGTAGAGTTCGGCGACGGAGCCGGCCGGATGCGGCGAGGGGACTTGCGTCACGGCCTGGTGCAGCGCCGGGTCGAAAGCTGCGCCCGGGGATGCATCGATGGCGGTGACGCCGTGGCGGGACAGCACGCTCACCATCTCCTTCTGCGTCAACTCCACGCCCTCGAACGCGATCTTCACCGCGCCGTCCAGCGCATCGCGCGCGTCAGCCGGCACGGCCTCGACAGCGCGCGCCAGATTGTCGGACACGTTCAGCAGGTCGCGCGCAAACTTCTCGACCGCATAGAGCCGCGCGTCCTCGATCTGCCGGTTGGCGCGCTTGCGGACATTGTCCGTCTCGGCCAGCGCACGCAGCATGTTCTCCTTGAGAACGTCGCGCTCTTTCTCCAGCGCAATGAACGCCGCCTCCAGCGGATTCGGCTCCTCGCGTGGATGCCCCACCGCTTCGTCCATGCCTTCGTTCTCGGCCGCGAGGATCGCGTCGTCGTCAGTCTGGCCGGGATGCCCCGTCTCGTTCGTCATAACAGGCTCTACTCTCTCTTTGTCTCCGCACGGGCCCCGCCGAGAATTCGGCCGACGACCTGCGCGGTATAGTCCACCATCGGAATGACGCGGGCATAGTTCAGCCGCGTCGGCCCGATCACGCCCAGCGCCCCTACAATCTTCCGTTCCGCATTCATATAGGGGGCGACGATCATCGCGGAACCCGACAGCGAAAACAGCGGGTTCTCCGAACCAATGAACAGCCGCACCCCATCCGCCTCCCGCGCCGTATCAAGCACGTTGAGCAGATTTTCAGACTGCTCCAGCTCCGTGAAGAGGTCGCGCACCCGGTCGAGGTCTTCGCCTGCGCGCGGGTCCTCCAGCAGCTTGGCCCGGCCGCGCACGATCAGCGACCGCCCGCGCCCCGGATCCTCGCCCGACCATTGCGCCAGCCCATCCTCCACCAGACGCGCCGCCGTCTGGTCGAGCAGCGCCTTGCGCGAGCGCACCTCCTCCAGCACGGCGTCCCGCGCCTCGGCCAGCGTGCGCCCTTTCATCCGGGCGTTGAGATAATTGCCGGCTTCCATCAGCGACGCCGCCGGCAGGCCCGGCGGCAGGGCCAGCACCCGGTTCTCCACCTCGCCCGATTCCGCGACAATCACCGCGAGCGCCTGCTCGTTGGAAATGCGCACGAATTCCACATGCCGGATCGGCGCATCCGCGGCCGGCGTCGAGACAAGACCCGCACCGCCGACAAGGCCCGAGAGAATTTCGGAAGCCTCGCCCAGCACATTCTCCATCCGCCTGCCGGACGCAGCAAGGCGGCTCTCGATCGCGCGCTTGTCGTCCTCCCCCGGCTCGCCCAGCTGCAGCAGCGAATCCACGAACATGCGCAGCCCCGCATGGGTCGGCACGCGCCCGGCGGATGTGTGCGGACTATCGATCAGGCCCATCTCGGCAAGGTCCGACATGATGTTGCGGATCGAGGCCGGCGACAGCGCCACGCCCCGCCGCGAAATGGTGCGCGAGCCGACCGGCTCGCCGGTGTCGAGATACGACTGCACGATCTCGCGAAAGATGTCGCGCGAGCGCCTGTCCATGGCGGCGAAGGTGGACAGTCCGGGCGTGCTGGGTGGGATATTGACCATTGCGTGGGGAAGGTATGGCCCGGGTCAGCACGGTTCAACAGGGCAATGTGCCCTGAAATCGGGTAAACGGCTGATGCGGGCGCCTTGCGGGCCCTGTGTGGCGAGGCCAAGCTCCACGCAACGCTCGTGGCAGGGACAACCACAATGAACACGCTCGGCAGGATCGCGCTTGCAGCAGCAATGGCGGCGGCGCTCGCAACGCCGGCATTCGCCTGTTCGATCATGCCGCCGCCGCCGCCGCCTGTTCCGGCTGCGGGAACGTCCGTGGCCGATGTCGAGGCGCTCAACCAGGCCTGGGGCCAGGCGCACGGCCTCAAATATACCGAGGAGCTGCGCGACTGGGCGATGCGGCGTCAGGCCGGACTGTTCGACGAGGCGACAAGCCTCGTGCTCGTCCGCTACGACCGCGAGGCGAAAACGGGCGCGGCGCCGAAAGAGTTCGAACACATGAACGGTCAGCCGCTTGCCGTCCTCAAACCCGTTCGCTGGCTCAAGGGCAGCGGTGCAATGGCCGAGCTGAAGATCGGCATGACCCAGCCGCCGCCCTGCGGGCAGATGATCGGGCACGACGCCTATTACGGAAAACCGGGCGACGTCTTCCTCGTCTACCTGTCGGGCAATGCACAGCAGAAGAGCGTGCTCGAAGCCTTCTCGCTCGATCGCATCATCGAACCGCGCACCATCGCTGCGCTGACGACTGCGCCGCAGTAGGAACCTCACGCCCACTCTGCTACCAGCGGCGCAAATTCAATGTGAGGTCCTTCATGCGCCCCTCCGGCCGCAACCCCAGCCAGCTCCGTCCCGTCACGCTTGAGGCCGGCGTCACGCGCTATGCCGAAGGCTCATGCCTCGCAAAATTCGGCCATACGCATGTCCTCTGCACCGCCAGCTGGGCGGGCGAAGTCCCACGCTGGAAGAAGGGCAAGGGCGAGGGCTGGGTCACCGGCGAATACGGCATGCTGCCGCGCGCCACCCACACGCGCGGCCGCCGCGAAGCCGCCGAGGGCAAGCAGTCCGGCCGCACGCAGGAAATCCAGCGCCTCATCGGCCGCGCACTCCGCTCCGTCACCGACATGAAGGCGCTGGGCGAGAACACCATCACGCTCGACTGCGACGTGCTGCAGGCCGATGGCGGCACACGCACCGCCGCCATCACCGGCGCCTATGTCGCGCTCGCGCTGGCGTGCCGCTACCTGGTGGAGGAGGGCGTCATCAAGACCAACCCGCTGTCCGCCCAGGTCGCCGCGGTGTCGTGCGGCATCTACAAGGATGTCCCCGTCCTCGACCTCGACTATCCCGAGGATTCTGACGCGCAGGTGGACGCAAACTTCGTGATGGCGACAGGCGGCAAGCTGATCGAGATTCAGGGCACAGGCGAACAGCGCGCCTTCTCGCGCGATGAGTTCAATGCGCTGATGGATCTTGCGCAGTCCGGCTGCGAGGACCTGTTCGCGGCACAGAGGAAAGCGCTGGGACTCTGATGACGGCCACCAGGCGCCCCGCAAGCAAGCGGCCTGCAAAAGAGCGCAAGGTCGACGTCAAGTCGAAGAAAACGGTCTTCAAGGGCCGCTACAGGATCGACGAATACGTGTTCGACTTCGACCGCGCGGCAGGCAAGGGGCGGCTAACCGATGTGACGCGGCTGGTGTTCGAGCGCGGCGACAGCGCGGCGGCGCTGATCCACGATGTCGAGCGCGATGTGATCGTGCTGGCCGAACAGTTCCGCATCGCCACGCACGACAAGGGTCCGGGTTATATCGTCGAGGCGATTGCAGGCTCGGTCGAGGATGACGAGGAGCCCGAAGACTGCATCCGGCGGGAAATGCTGGAAGAGGTCGGCTATCGCGCGGACACGCTCACGCTGGTGTCGAACGGCTATGTGTCGCCCGGATCAAGCTCGGAGCGGATCTTTCTCTACTACGCGCCGGTCATGACAGCAGACCTGGTCGATCCGAAGGCTTCGGGCCTCGCCGCAGAAAAGGAAGACGTGCGCCGCGTGGAATTCCCCCGCGATGATTTCCTGGCGCGCGTCGATGCGGCCTTCTTCGACGACGCCAAGGTCATGACGCTCGGCTTCTGGCTCCTCGCGCAACCGCGCCAGGGCAAGCCGAAGCGCCGGTAGCAAAAAATCCAGCGGGCTTCGCGGAAGAGTCGCTGAGGCCGCGAAGCCCGCCGTCAGGCGTCTGGGCGGGGGCGCCGCCAGGGTCGATCAGCGCGAGGCGAGCCTCAGAGCTTCTGTGTGCGCGGTGGCGACCATCGGCTCGTCTGCGCCCCGGACGGCCGTTGCGACGGCGTCCTTGACGCATTTCTCGAACAGGCCGGGCTCGCGCGGGAAGAGCGGGCTGCGCACCGGGTCTCCGCCGCAGGCGCGCCGGGCGGCGATATCGATGCGCTTGAGGAAAGCGCGCGCGCCGTCCGCGGTCGAGAGGTCGAGGTCGGCGATGCTGATGGTTTCGGTCGCGGGCTGAGTGGGTTCGGCATTCGCCGCGCCCGCGGCTGCGCCGCAGATCACCGCGCCCAGGGATAGGGCGACGGCGAGCAGGGCTGCGTTATTGGAGGACAGTTTCGGGGAGGCGTTCGTCGTATCCATGTGGTTTCTCCTTCATTGGATAAGAGGAGAATGGGGAGGGCGGCGGCGCTCCGCTCGCCATTTCCGGGAAACGAAGCGTTTTCCAAGTTTTCGATGAGGCTTTTCCGGAAACGGAGATGGCGTCCGCAGCACCCGGTCATCGCGCTGATTTCACAATGACTTTCAGGAATCGATCAGGCGTGTTCAGAAATCGGCGAGTCGATTTCGAGCGCCTTGCGCCGCCATTCCGACGGAGACACCCCTGCTTCCTCCTTGAACGCCCGGTTGAACGGGCCAAGCGAGGCAAATCCGATGTCATACGCAATGGTGGAGATCGAGACGCGCGCCTCGCCGGGATCGGACAGGCGCGATTTCGCCGCCGCGATCCGGTGGGCGTTCACATAGGACGGGAAGTTCCGGTAGCCGAGGCAATCATTGATCAGGCGGCGCAGCTGCGTTTCCGGAATGCTGGCCCGCAGGGCGAGGCTCGCGATGGTCAGGCCCTCCTCCTTCCAGACCTGATCCTTCGCCATCAGGCATTCGAGACGTTCAAGGTCGGCGCGCGCGGCGCGGTCGAGCATGGCGGGCGAGGGCGCCGGCGTCTTGTCGTGACCATTGGCATGGCCGTTGGCCTGCGCCAGCGGCTGCACGATCGGCTGTGTGGCAAGCCTTGGCTCAACCGGCGGGGCGTCGGCCCCGAACATCGCCTCGCGCGGATCGAGGAAGACCAGCGACCCGCCAAGCACAACGGCGGCGAGCATGCTTGCGTTCAGCATGGGATACCAGGGCGGGGCCGTGCCGAGCATGTCCAGAATGTCGAAGCCGTTGAGCGAGAGGATGTAGAGCGCTATCGCCACCATGAACGGCCCACGCAGACGGCGGCGCTGCTCGACCAGATCGTCTTTCCAGCTTCGCACGACGATGACGATCGACCAGACAGCCAGCGTGGCCTGAAGCAGCGTGCCGACGATCCAGATCTGGGCGACCAGCGGCCCCATTTGCAGCATGTTCGCGATCCCGCACAAACCCATCATGGCGGGGGCGAGAAACATTACGGGTCGGTAGCGTTCGAGATCGCCAAACAGCGCCATCACCATCAGCCAGAACCAGCCGACGGACGTCATCGCCGTGATGCCGACGAAGGTGCGCATTTCCGCGGTTAGCGCGCCGGTCTCGTCGTTCCAGAGTTTCACCGCGAAAAAGGCCGAGGTGAGAAAGAACGCAAACCCCGTCCAGCGCGCGGCTGGCCGCGCGGCCCGCAGCATGGCCGCCGCCATCGCGAGCATCGCGCCGGCGCAGATGCCCAGCAGGAGCTGGGTGAAATCGCCGGTCATTTCGCCTGCAAGGCCGCCGGTCATGTGTGTCCCCGGGCTCGAAAGCTCGTGATCAGATCCGTGGCTAGAGCGTCGTGCTTTTAATCGCACGTATAACCTGCGGCCTTGAAGAAGTTCCAGCACTCCTCGTCGCTGAACAGGGTGCAGATGTGGCCGAGAGCTTCCCACAACGCTTCGAAGGTCCGGGCTGCGGCTTTGCGCAA
>JANOKS010000169.1:0-19616 GCA_031419455.1 Alphaproteobacteria bacterium | reverse complement strand
AAATCCGTCGCATCGCAACGCGCCTCGCGCATCGCCGCATCGAACCTGCCCACATCATCGCATGGTCAGCCTGGCGACGCGCCCATCAAGCCGCAGCCCGACAAGCCCACATCAAGACAAGACTGCAACTGTAGTGCTAGGTGAGGGTTCCGCCCACAGGCTGCGTACTATGTATGACCCCCTCCCCGCCGCACAAAATCTGCGGCTAGATCAACGAGCACCCTATGAAAAACAAGGTTCTGACTCTCATGCTGGCGGCGGCTCTTCTGGGCGCATCGCCCGCCTTCGCCCACGGCGGCATGATGGAAACCAGCATCCACGACAAGGCCAGCCTCGTGCAAGCACCGGCCGAGTTCAAAGTGACATTCCAGCACGAGAGCGCCATCACCAGCCTCATGTTGATGACGGCGGACAAGAAGATGATCGCGGTCGATTTCAAGCCTTCAAAGACGATGGGCAAGGAGTTCATAGTCCCGCTGCCGACGCTCGCCAAAGGCTCGTACACGCTGTCGTGGAAATCGATGGCTAAGGACGGCCATGCCATGCCAGGCGCCGTGCGTTTCACGGTGACGGACCAGTAGCACCGTGACCGGGGACAGACTGTCACTTCTGCAGTTCGCTGACCGGGTCGGTCTCAATCTTTTTGCGCTCCTGACGATCGGTTTACCGACACGAATTGCTATCGGCTTCTGTCCGAGCGTATCGCCAAATAGCTGGATGTCGCCGGAAGCGGTCAATTGCGAACGTACCACCGTCCCGTGCGCGAATAGACCTTTTGGAGCCGGTCCTGTAGTCATTCCAGGCGTATCAGCGGGGCCGGCGCGTGACCGACATCTTTCTCTCCTACAACCGCGAGGACCAGGCGCGGGCGAGGATGTTTGCGGAAGCGTTCGCCGCGCAGGATTTTTCCGTCTGGTGGGATGCAGACCTCAAGTCCGGCGAGGCCTATGACGAGGTGACCGAGACGGCGCTGCGGGCGGCAAAGGCCGTGGTGGTGCTGTGGTCGAAGAAGTCGGCTGTCTCGCGCTGGGTCCGTGCGGAAGCGACGCTGGCGGACCGCAACAAGACCCTCGTCCCGTGCATGATCGAGCCCTGCGAACGGCCGATCATGTTCGAGCTGACGCAGACGGCAGAGCTCACTCACTGGCAGGGCGACGTCGGCGACAGGGCATGGCTTGCTTTTTTGAACGATGTGGAACGGTTCATCCTGAAGGGCGCGTCAGTCCTCCCGGCACGCGCTGCTCCGTCGCAGGCGCTCCCTGACGTGAGGGCGGGCGCGCACGACGAAAGGCCGTCCCTTGCCGTCATGCCATTCTCCAACCGGTCCGGCCTGCTGGAGGATGACGCGCTCGCTTATGGCATGGTCGAGGACATTATCTCTGCAATCTCGCTGAGCCGCGATATTCGCGTTCTCGCGAGCAGTTCGACCCGGGCGTGGACCGACAAGGCGGCGGACTTGCGCGACGTCGGCCGCGAACGTGGCGTGCGGTACGTGTTGGAAGGCAATGTGCGCCGCGCCGGTCAGGACCTGCGCGTCACCGTGCAACTGGTCGAGGCGGAAACGGGCGCCATCCTCTGGACCCAGAAGTTCGACCGGCCGCTGAGCGAGCTGGCCGACCTACAGGAAGCCCTCGTTACCGACGTGGCCGCGCACCTTGGCGTTCAAGTGGTGAACCGTGAATTCGAGCGCGCGCTTAGGAAGCCGGGAGACATCACGGCTTACGAGGCGATCCAGCGCGCTCATGCCGTCTACAGCCGCCTTAGTCTCGAGCGCCTGCCGGTCGCGGTCACGGAGGCCCGCCGTGCGCTCGCGCTGGCTCCCGACTATGCCGAGGCAAACGCCGAGCTTGCTCTTTCACTTGGCGTCCAGTTCTTCTGGACCGGAGCTAACAACGAACCGGTTAGACGCGAGGCGCTGCATCATGCCCGCAGCGCCATCGGCTTTGCTGGGAACGATCCGAAGGTGCTTTCCCGGGCGGCGTTTGCCATGATCTACCTCGATCATCCGCACGAAGCGCTTCGGCATGCGTTGCGGGCGCTCGATCTCAATCCCAGCATCGCCGATCTGCACAGGTGCCTGGCCACGATCTATCTTCGCCTCGGCCGCAATGACGAGGCCATCGCGAGCTATGACAACGCCGAAAGATTGGCCCCTGGCCATGCTGCCTTCTACGTTTCCTGCATGCGCCAGTCGCAGGCCCACTTTCAGGCGCGACGCCTGAGCAAGGCCATGGAGGCGATGGAGCGCGCCTTTCGGATCAATCCGGACTACGCACCAACCCTAGTTCTTAGAGCCGGCCTCTGCAGCCTTGCCGGTCGCACGGCGGATGCTACCGAAAGCGTTTTAGCGCTGAGGGCGCAGGAGCCCGACACTTCGGTCGATCTCCACGCGTCTCGCATGTTAGCGCGGGGAGAAGTTCATCAGACTTCAGACCTGACAACAGCTT
The DNA here is from genome assembly GCA_031419455.1 of Alphaproteobacteria bacterium. Lineage (GTDB taxonomy): Bacteria > Pseudomonadota > Alphaproteobacteria > Caulobacterales > Hyphomonadaceae > UBA7672. The sequence goes on along the minus strand of JANOKS010000169.1, from coordinate 17,169 downwards.
TCAGGAACGCTTGGACAGAAGCGCTGTCGGAATAGAATTCTCGAACGTGCCGCTGGGTGACCGTCCGCTTAGGGCCAGTTCCGTATCGTTCGCACCCATAGGGCGAAAGTGCTTGGCAATCTCGCGCCGTACCTCGCGCAACATGATGGCGGTGATCCGATCGACATCGAGGGTTGACCAAGTCTCTATGAACTTCCGAACAATCTGTTGGTTGGCAGACATCGAAAATCCCTCCACCCGTTACCCTGTTGACGTGCTGGCCCCGGTCGCAGCTCCTGCCACGTCAGTGGGAAAACTAAGATGACATTGCACGTGGCAGTGCGAGACATTCAAGCGCACCGCCCGGACATGTGCCATTGCGGTCAAGAGGCCAATTCTGCGTAACCCCAGTGCAGGCACTGCTGGTTTTCCGCCGCTCGCCCTGCTCTACAGGAATGCCCGCATCTTGCTGAAAGGCGACATTCGCAAACGCAAGAAAAGCGTATGACGCGCAGGCACCTGTTCAATCTACAAACCTGCTTTCGAAGGGGAAGTTTCTCGACGGCCGCCTGAAGGATCTGTTCGTTCGGCCGCTCGGCGAAGCCAGCGCGGGTCACGCATTGACGTTTACGACTGTCCGGCCCCTGACCTCGCCTCTGAGGATGGCGGCAGCAACATTCGGCACGTCTGCGAGCGCGACCTCGACAATTGTTGACGCCAATTTTGCCGGCTTCAAGTCGCGCGCAAGTCGGGTCCAGGCTTCGATGCGAGCGGCCCGCGGCGTGTTGACAGAGTCGATCCCCGCCAGCGTGACATTGCGCAGGATGAACGGAGCCACGGACGCTGGAAGGTCCATGCCTTGCGCAAGTCCGCAGGCGGCCACCACGCCCCGATACCTGGTCTGCGCCAGGACGTTCACCAGCGTGTGGCTACCGACAGAATCGACCGCACCCGCCCATCGCTCGCTACCGATTGGACGGCCTGGAGCGGATAGCGTCGCCCGATCGATTACCTCTGCTGCACCCAGGCTGCGGAGATAGGCGTCTTCGGAAGCTCGTCCCGTTGACGCGATGACCCGGTAGCCCAGTTCTGAAAGCAGCGAGATGGCGATGGAGCCAACACCGCCGCTGGCGCCAGTGACCAGAACGTCTCCCTTTTCCGGAGTGAGGCCTCCATGCTCAAGAGCGAGCACACACAGCATGGCTGTGTAGCCAGCTGTGCCGATGGCCATCGCCTCACGCGTCGTGAACCTCTTCGGAAGCGGGATCAGCCACTCGCCGGGCACCCTCGCCTTCTGCGCGTAGCCGCCATTGTGGGTCTGGCTGAGGCCCCAGCCATTGGCGATGACCTTCTCGCCTGGACGGTACGCGGGATTGTCCGACGTCTCGACGGTTCCTGCGAAGTCGATGCCGCCAACCATCGGGTAGGACTGCATGATACGTTTGCCGGCCAGCGCCAGCCCGTCCTTGTAGTTCACGGTCGACCATTCAACGGCCACCGTTACATCGCCGGCGCCAAGATCGGCTGGCGCCATCTCTCCCAGAGAGGTCGAAACCGCGTCGCCCGCGTTCGCCGTCACAAGAGCCTTGATGCTCATCTGATTGCCCCATGAAATTTTGTATGAACGTTATAGTCGATCAGTTGCCGCGCATACCAGCGTTGCCGTCGCCCGAGACCTGAATCACAACCTTGCCACGCGAGCGTCCGGACTCGACCTTCGCAATCGCCGCCGGCGTCTCGTCGAATCCGAACACGCTGTCGATCACCGGCCGGATCGTGCCGGCATCGACGAGCTTCGCGATCTTGGCGAGCTGAGCACCATCCGCGCGCATGAACAGAAAGGAGTAGTCGACTCCCTGCTTCTTCGCTTTGCTGCGAATCTTCGAGCTCAGGAGCCCGAGCAGTTGGCGGACGACCCAACCCGCGCCGATCTGGCGCCCGAAGGCGGGATCGGGCGGGCCAGAGATCGAGATGAGCTTGCCGCCCGGCTTCAGCACCGACAGGGATTTTTCCAGCACGTCCGGGCCAAGTGAGTTCAGGACCACGTCGTAACCGCTCAGCAGCTTCGTGAAGTCATCCTTGCGATAGTCGATGACAACATCAGCGCCGAGGCTCCTGACCAGGTCGATGTTCCCGGTGCTTGTGGTCGTGGCAACGCTTGCGCCGAGATGCTTGGCAAGCTGGATGGCGATCGTGCCGACACCGCCTGAGCCTGCGTGGATCAGCACCTTCTGTCCCGGTTTCACCTGCGCACGCTCCACCAGAACCTGCCATGCGGTAAGCGCGACGAGAGGCAATGAGGCCGCATGAGCCATATCGAGGCTGACTGGCTTCAACGCCAGGTCCGCTTCAGCAATCGCGATGCGCTCAGCAAAAGTTCCAATCCGGTCATTGTCAGGATGGGCATAGACCTCATCTCCGACCTTGAAACGCCGGACATTGGCGCCGACCGCGAGCACGACGCCGGCCAAATCGCCGCCGAGAATCAGCGGCATCTTCTGCAGCAGGATCGCCTTGAACTCTCCATCGCGCAGCTTCAGATCGATCGGATTGACGCTCGTCGCCGCGATCGCGACCACCACGTCGTTCGGGCCTGGCGTTGGATCGGGAACGTCACGTTTAGTCAGATCGCCCTTGTATCGGTCGATGGCGAACGCCTTCATGGACCGTCTCCTCGCGCAAGTCAGGATTGAAACACCGCTTCGGGGCGAGGTTCCGCGTCGAATACGAGCAGCGTTGCCGTAGCGGTCGCGCACAGCCGCCCGTCGCCGTCATGGAGAGTCGCATCCGCAAACGCCACGCGGCGACCAGCCGAGACCACACGTCCAGCGGCCCGAACTGTTCCGCTGCGGTCGTTGAGTCCGCGCAAATATGACACCTTGAGCTCCAGCGTTGTATGCGCCCGGCCAGCATCCAGCTGCGAATGCACGGCCATGCCGCAGGCGCTGTCGAGCAGCGTCGCAGCATAGCCGCCATGCACGTATCCGAGCGGATTGTAGACGCTCCGGTCAGGCTTTCCCTCGAACACCACGCGCCCGCGCTCCACTTCAACCAGGGCGAAGCCAAGTGTCTCGCCCATCGGCGCCTTCAGATCTCCTGCGAGCATGGCGCTAAGCTGCTGGAAGCCGTCGAGCGCGCCTTTGACTTCATCCGTCATTGGATCACCAGATCTCGTGGAAGGGACGAACTTCAGCGAGGAACGACCACGAATCCTTCGGCTGGTGCGCGAGGTGGTAGACTTCGGCTGCGATCGATTTTGGCGAGATAAAGAAATCATCCGGCTTGGTAGGTTGTAGCTGACGCTGCCAAGGCACGTCGATCGCGGCGTCGATAATCAGATAGGCGACGTGGACCCCTTTCGGACCGAGATCTCGAGCGAGCGATTCCGCAAGTATTCGCTGGGCGGCCTTTGTCGGAGCGAAGCCCGCGAATGAGGCCTTGCCCCGCTGGGCAGATGTGTTGCCGGTGACAATGATCGCGCCTTCGCCCGCGGCGACCATCGCAGGCGCGGTGAGCCTGGCGAGGTGAAACAGCGCCATCGTGTTGGTCTCGAAATTGCGCTGCAGGACCTCCGGCTCGACCTGCAGGAACGTTCCGAAAGCGCCGCCAACGGCGTTGTGAACAACCACCTTCGGCGCGCCGGCTTTTGCAATGACCTGCTGCAGCGCGTCCGCGTCGGTCACATCGCAAGTGACGGCGATCGAGTCTGGAATTTCCTTTTCCAGAACCGCAAGACGCTCGGCATTGCGAGCAAGCATGGCCACGCGGTAACCGCCCTCGGCAAAGCGCCGCGCAACCGAAGCGCCTGTGCCAGGGCCGACACCCGTAACCAGAGCGAGGGGTTTGATTGTCGAGGTCATGCTGCATCCTCCAGGCGCGCGAGTTCCTCACGCACGAAATCGAGCCGGTCGTTACCGAAGAACATTGTGTCGCCGACAAACATGGTCGGCGAGCCGAAGACACCACGTTCGGCCGCTTCATTCGTGTTGGCCTCGAGATGCGCAATCACGGCGGGATCATTGATCTGTGCGCCAACAGGGGCCGGATCAAGCCCCGCTGCCGCGATGACCGAAAGGATGTCATCCGTCGAGGCTAGAGTCTTCCCCTCGCTCCAGCAGGCGCGGTACAACGCGAGCGTGATCGCAGAAGCTTCGGCGGGCGACGCCGCCGCCAGCACCGCGCGAGAGCAAGCATCGCCATCATTGTCGCGCATGTTCGATGGATTCAGCGTGATGCCGTACCGGTGGGCCCAACGCGCCAGGTCATTGCGCGCATACCGGCCCTTCGCCGCACATGTAATCGTCGTCGGCACATTGCCGACCTTTTCCATGACCTTGAGAATCTGCATCGGCCGCAGCACGATCTCGACATTCAGGTCACGCAACTGCGTGAAGGCCAGATAGCTGTACGGACTGCGGAAGTCGTAGAAGAGTTCAATGCGCCGCGTCATTTGAGTGCTCCTGAGAATCCGGATCGAGAAGGCGTCGAACGGCGTCATCGGCGCCTGGGCCGGGGCGCAGCTGGATGCGGTCGAGCGACACCGCCTTGTTCGTCTCGGCATCGACCAGCGCGAGGACCACCTGCCTGCCCGTCTTGCGATCGACCATCTCAACCGTGGGCTCGCCGTAGCCACTCGCGTCCCAGCGATCGCCCCATTCGCGCAGCGCGGTGCTGACTTTCCACAAGTCGCGCCCCTTCATCGTCAGGCGATACTCGTCTCGTGGCGGACGCTTCTGATAGCGGACACGCTCGATAATATCCTTTGACTCAAGGTGCTTGAGGCGGGCAGCCAGAGTTGCTGCGGGAATGCCGGTGCTTGTTTGCAACTCGTCATAGCGACGCAGACCGAGTGATAAATCGCGGATCACCAGAAGCGACCAGCGATCGCCAATCATCTCCAGCGCGCCAGCAATCGAGCAGCGCATTCCGGCGAAGGATTTGGCTTTCATGGTTCAGGTTCTCCTTGGCGATGCCAGTCCAGGTTATCGGTCGCGCCTGCAGCTAATTGCTTAGCGCAAGGCGCGACCGAGTCCCTGGCACGCTATTTCTGCAAAGCCTTGTAGACGAGCCGGGGCGCATCACCATCACCGCCCATGGTGACGCCGCCCGGGCCTGCCGGTCCGCGGCGCTGGATCAGGCCGACGAACGAGATCTTGTTGGCGGGGTCAATCCAGTACCAGGCGCCTTCGATGCTGAAGTGGCTGAACGAACCTTTGGGTTGAGCGGTGGTCTCGGTTGGCCCGTCGAGGGACACCCGCCCGCCATAGCCGAAGCCATACCCGTCACCACCAAACACGCCCTTGAGATTGCCGATGTGGTTCTGCGTCATGAAGGCGACAGTCTCAGGCTCCAGGACGCGTTTACGACCCAGTTCACCGTTGTTGAGCAGCATCTGCGTGAAGCGGACGAAATCATGCAGCGTCGAATAAAGGCCGCTGGCGCCACCACCGCCCGACTCGAAATTGCTGTGTTTCTTGAACGGATCGTCTGCGGCGGAATTCCCCTGATCCGGAAGGACAACCAGAGAGCCGGTCGCGGGATTGCGGGTGTAGACAGTCGCCACGCGCGCGCGATCAGCTTCATCGAGCCAGAAGCCCGTGTCTTTCATGCCCAGCGGCGCAAAAATGTTCTGCTCGAAGTAATCGCCGAGCTTCTTCCCCGAGAGCCTCTCGATGATGACGCCCTGCAGGTCGACTGCGATTGAATAGTTCCAGCGCTTGCCGGGCTCGACCGCCAACGGGATGCCGGCCACCAGGTCAACGAGCGCCTGCATGTCCTTGGCGTGTCCTGCATCTCTTTCCATGAAGGCACGTTCCACGGCGTTTGTGAGCGTCAGCCCGTAACCAAAGCCTGCCGTATGCGTCATCAACTCGTTCATGGTCGGCGTGCACGAAACCGGAGCGGCATTATCAAGCGTGTCGGGCGAGGTTGCGACTTTGAGATTCGCCAGCTCCGGCAGGAATTTGGTGATTGGGTCTTCGGGCTTCCACTTGCCCTGCTCCCACAGCTGCATCATCGCGACGGCCGTGATCGTCTTGCCGGTCGAACGGATGCGGAAGAGCGTATCGGCCTGCATCGGGCGTCCGCCGAGGGTCTGGACGCCATGGAAGTTCAAGGCGGCCACTTCGCCGTCTTTCACGAGCGCATAGCTGATGCCGGCGACCTCGCCTTTGGCGACAGCCTCTTTCAAGCGCGAGTCGAGCGCCTGAAGTCCTTCTGCCGTGAAGCCCAGCCGGGTTGGGTCGGAAACCGCGGCGGTGGGCCAGGCTGGGTTGTCGTATGCTTTCGTGACCGCCGCTGACGACACGCCTGATACTGGCTGCGTATCGTGGCTGCACGCCGACAGGACCACGATCGAGGCGGCCGCTAGAAGCGCGCCCGATCCCGCCTTGAAGAACTGCCTCAACATCGACGTCGCTCCGCTTATTGCCGCTTTTCCGGGCCAGGCCGGCTACGCCGACGGGCCGCGCTCAATAGTAACTTCAATAATTGAAGTATATGCTCGGGTCGCTATATGCAAGAGGCCGCGCTGCGACACGACGCCAGCGCGTGGAAAGATGGAGCTGTTGGGATGACTGCCACGCGCGCCACCGCCTTCAAAGACACGCCAACACACGACATCGACGTGGCAGGCGGCCGGTTTGCCTACTGCGACCTGGGCATAGGAACCGGCGCGCCTGTGATCCTGCTGAACCACCTCGGCGCAACCCTCGATAACTATGACCCACGCGTCATAGACGGGTTGGCCGCCAGGCATCGTGTCATCGCATTCGACAATCGCGGCGTCGGCGCCTCTGGCGGCGAGACGCCCTCCAGTGTCGCGGCCATGGCGCGCGACGCCGTCACGTTCATGCGCGCGATGGGCTTCGACAAGGTCGATCTACTCGGCTTCTCGCTTGGCGGCTTCGTGGCGCAGGAGATCGTGCTGACTGAACCCAAGCTTGTACGCCGGTTGATTTTGACCGGGACTGGTCCAGCTGGCGGGGTTGGAATCGACAGAGTGACCGGCTTGACGCTGCGCGCGATGCTGAAGGGCGCGCTGACACTGAAGGATCCCAAATATTATCTGTTCTTCACCAGGACCGCGAACGGGCGCCGGGCCGCCAAGGCGTTTCTCGAACGACTGAAAGAGCGCACAAGCGACCGCGACAGCCCAATCGCCATCCGCTCGTTCCGCACGCAGCTGAAGGCGATCCACGCGTGGGGCACACAGGCGCCGCAGGACTTGGAGATCATCACGCAGCCGACATTTGTTGCGAACGGCGATGACGATCTTATGGTGCCGACCGCTAATACGGTCGATCTTGCGCGCCGCATTCCCTGCGCGAAGCTCGCAATCTACAAAGATGCGGGACATGGCGGCATCTTCCAGCACCACGAGAGTTTTGTCGCCGAAGCCCTCGCCTTCCTGGCATGAGCAGCCGCTGAGCGGGCCCATCACGCTGAGCATGTTGCTCTGCAACGCGAGGAGTTGAGACGCGCGCCCACCTGCATGCTAGCCCACGGACCCGGATGTTGTCTTCGAAGGACTTCCATGGCGCCGCGATCGGGAGACACAACCGCATCCGTCATGCGGCGCCTCACCAACGACCATCATGCGAAAGTCGTCTCTCGCATTTCAGCACTGACCGCTACTTTCCACATTTCGCGAGGCCCCGGAGACTCGCGCACGCAAACGGGCCGAACTCGCGCTCAATGCGAACGGCAACCGAATCTCTGGAAGGATTCTCCGCCGCAAAGTCCCGGACAGTTGGGCTCAATTCAGAGCCTCAACGGCGACGGGGCCGGAGACGATTTCTCCCTGGCTGGCAGAGAGAGATTCGAACCTTGGGATGATCTTTGTTACACGACGAAAATCGCGAGGTTCATCAATTGCTTAGCGCAAAAAGGCCGTTGCCCCGATCGCGTCTCGGCTGAGAACTTGCACGCGCAAAGCTAGTGACCGCATCCGGATCGTTCCCCGCCTCCCGCCTTACTTCCAGCGAGGATTGCAACTCGCCGCGATCAGCCATTCCCTTAAGGCGAAGTGCGAAACCGCCCAGCCGGCTTGCGTGCCGTCGCGTGCTGGATTTGTTTGTCGCGCCATGGCGGCATAAGCTGGAGCACTGTGGGACGGTGACGCGATGGGAAGTGACCAGGTTTCCGAAACGGAATTGAAGCCTCGCGTCTTCATTTCCTATTCGCGCATAGACAAAATCTTTGTGGAGTGGCTGGTCGCTCGGCTTGAAGCCGAACAGCGATTTGAGGTCTTCCTTGACAAGGATGAACGTCGCGACACAGCCGAGCAAATTGCCAAGGGCATAGCCCCCGGAGAGCCCTGGTGGGAACGGCTTCAGGTAATGATCCGCCGCGTCGACATCGTCGCGTTCGTGATCAGTCCCGACTCCGTAGCCTCGAAGGTGGCCAATCGTGAAGTTGATTATGCGGCTTCGCTCAACAAGCGGCTCGTGCCGATCCTCCACAAGGCGCCCGGCACGCCCGTGCCGGCCCAACTCGCCAGGATCGACTACTTCTTTTTTGACCGCCCAGAACGGCTCGACGACAGTTTCGACAAGCTCTGCTTCGCGCTTAAGAATGATATCGCGAGCATCCGCGAGCATGCGCGCCTCATCGAGGCGGCGGAGCGATGGCGGGAGCTCAACAGCGACTTCAGCCACCTGCTGCGCGGCGATGCACTGTCGGCGGCCGAATACTGGGTCCGCAATCGAAGACTGAGCGACCCTGCGCCCACACTCTTGCTGACACAATTCCTCGAAGAGAGCCGGACACAGGAAGATATCGACCGGCGTGAGCGCCTTGCGCAGATCGACCGTGCGCTCACCAACGAGTCGCGATACCTGGCTGGCCTCGCCCAACGGGCGATGGCGCGCGGCGATTATGCGGAAGCGCTCAATGTAGCGCTGGAAGCGTTGCCCGACACGATGATCGGGCGAGCAAGGCCTCACGTCGCAGAAGCCGAACGCGCCCTGCATCAGGCAGTCCGTCTTTGCCGGGAGCGTCTCGTGATGCTGGGCCGCGACCGACCGGAAGACTCGCTGACATTCAAGCTCGAACCGTGGGTTCCGATCAGGGCTGCTGGCATGAGCGCCGACGGAATGGAGCTGTTCGTGGCTGTGGCGAAGTCGCTGCGCGTATTTTCTGTCGCGGATGGATCTTTGCTCAACGAAATCGATTGCGACGAAGGAATACTGACGGCGCGGATCCTCCCCGGCCAGTCCCGCATCGCGGCGATAACCCGAAGCAGCCTGCTCTGTTGGGACTATTCAAATGCCGGACAACTCCTGCGCACGCCCCTAAAGACAAACTACATGGAGACGCACGCATTCAACGCCACAGCATCCCACTGCGCGATATGGATGGGCGGGCAGACGGTCAGCATCTTTGAAACCGCCACGGGCATCAAGAAAAGCGAAACCACATTCAACACGGACTATATCAAGAGCGTTTCACTGGACAGTGCGGCTGAAACCCTATGCGTCACCGCGACTCGTGCGTGTTTCGTCCGGAAAGCCGGCGCCAAGAGCAATTTGTGGGAATTCGATCAGCTATACGATTCCGGATTTCCCCCGGTCTTTTCGGCCTCGGGCAAGCTCCTGATGACCGAAAACGGCAACGAGGTTCAAATCAGGTCGGCAATCCCGGCGAAGAAGAGCGGATGGTCGCGCACTTCAACCAAGCCCGTCCGCCTGGTCGGCCATGACGCACGGATCTGCGGCGGCGCCTTCTCGCATGACGAAACCCGCGTAGCTACGGCGTCTGAAGACGGCAGGGCTGTGATCTGGGACGTGAACGACGGTCATATCATAAGCGAGTTCCGCGGTCATGGCGGTCAGGTCCGCGATATTGTTTTCTGCGGCGACACCGGGCTGGTGGCCAGTTCCGGCCAGGATGGTGCGACACGCGTCTGGCGCGCCGATGATGGCCATGAGGAATATGTACTCGGCGGGCATCACGGCCGCGAGATTCGCGCAGCATACTCCTCTGCCAGCGCTATTCTCAGCAGTTGGAGCAGCGATGGCACGAGCCGTATCTGGGACGCCAATGTCGACAACGGCCGCCGCCTTATCGCCCGTCTCGAAGCCTCCATCTGGAGCGTCACATTCGATCGCACAGGCGAGCGGGTCGCAGCTGCATCCCAGGATGGAACGGTTAGAGTATGGGGTGTCGAAGATGGCGTGGAGCAAATCTGCCTGCACGCGAGCGATCAGGCCGTATACGATACGTCTTTCTCTCCAGACGGCCGTCACCTCGTGACAGCCTCGCTTGACGCAACCGCCCGTGTCTGGGACCTGACCTCGGCAGGCGTCAACTGCATCGGGACCTTGCAGCACCGTTCCAAGGTCAACGCAGTATCGCATAGCCAGCACGGTGATCTCATCCTTACGGCGTGCACCGATGGCTCTGCTCAGATATGGACAGCCAAGGATTTTCATCTCTTGAGAAGCCTCGACAAACATCCCGGCGGCGTCGAGCAGGCCATGTTCAGCCCCGACGAACGTTATGTCCTTACGATTGCATCGGGCGGCGCCGCCTATCTCTGGGATCTCGGAAGCGGGCTCAAGCGGGATCTCTTCGACATGGGCTCGCTGGTAACAGCAGCCACGTTCGCGCCAGAGGGAAATCGAATCTGCCTTGCAACTTTCGACAGGCGGTTTCGGATCTACGACATCGCGCACGCGAGCTTCGATGAATTTCCATCCACGGATGAGGAATCCGAGGCGGTCGCGGAGAGGCTCTACTGCAGTCGGGATGGAGCGCGATTGCTTTCCATCGACAGCGACGGCAAGGCGCGCATCCGTAGCGCCTCAACCGGAATTGCGGTCGCCATACTCCCTGCTGAGACGCGCGACCTCTCCTGCGCGCGATTCCTGCCTAACGAAGAGGGCGTCGCGGGAGTTCTCGATCGGACCTCGCTATATGTGTGGCCGAACTACAAGGACACGCAAACGCTCGTAGATAAAGCGAAGCGCTTCGCCCCCCGCGGCCTCAGTCGGCAGGAGCGCCACCGTCTCCACCTCAACCCCGACCAGCCGGAATGGTATTCAGCGTTCGGTAAGCTGGTCATCGAACCTGCCCTGCGGCGCTGATCACTGGATGCGACCGGCCAGCTCGTCCACGCTCTTGCGCGGCTCTCCGATCACGTCTTTCAATCGACGGCAATCGTGACCCGCAGGAATGTCGCCGGGATCGAAGTCGTGTTCGGATCCTGACTCTTGTTCTGGTCCCTGAACAAGGTTTCCAGCTCCCTGAGGAGTTCATCGGCGCGGCCATTCTTCTCGGCGGCCTCAAAGGCGTTCATGGTCGGGCCGTAAAAGGTCTTGAATGCCTCCAGCAACCCGGATGGCGGGCCTGGAAAGTTGAACGTGTATGTGTCCCGCAAGAACGAAATGTTCTTCCGCGGAATTCCGGCGCTTCCGAACCGTTCAATGACGTTGTCTTCCACGCCCCACGTCATGGGACTAACAAAGCCTTCTGGCGGGGGCGGCGAATAGGCGGAGCTGACCTTCAGGATCTGCGCAACCAGGGTTGGATCGTTGGGAATCCAGTTTCCCATCACCACCCGCCCGCCCGGTCGGGTCACACGGACCATTTCCTTCGCTACGTCGAACGGTTTCGGCGCGAACATGGCGCCGAAGATGCTGACGACGAGGTCGAACGAATGGTCTGCGAGGTCGTCAAGGCTGGACGCATCGCCGAGTTGGAACCTGCAGTTCGCAAGGCCCTGTTCGGCGGCTCGCTTGTTGCCCGCTGCGATCAGATTTGCGGCGATGTCCACGCCCAGAACATCCGCGCCAAGCCTCGCTTCAGGTAACGCCGTCGTCCCATCGCCGCAGCCGAGGTCGAGAACCTTGAGGCCTCTCGTGATGCCAAGATCGCCGACCAGCGCTTCGCCGCTTGCGCGCATGCATTGAGCGATACGGGTGAAGTCGCCTTTTTCCCAAAGGGCCTTGTTCGGGTTCATTGTAGAACTCCTGCTGTCCGATTGCTCGCGTGCGTAAAGGGCTCGATAAAAATCCGGTCGGTTGATCCAGCGGCACAGAAGTCAGACGCGGGTTCTTGAAGCGCTGCAGGTCATTCAAGCGAGCCGGCAAATGCTTCAGCGTCAACCGGACCTTCAAAGGCGATGAAGAGCGTGCACGGCTTGTCGCCGAGGCATACCGCTTGATGCGCCATCTTCGCCGGACCATAGGCGTACTCGCCGGGTGTTAGCAGTTCCGCAGCCGTGCCTTTGTAGCGCACGTTCAGCTGGCCTTCGACCAGAATCATGCGCTCCGGCGAGGTGTGGGAATGAGCCGGGATCTGATAGCCGCCAGGTACGCGCAGGAAGACGTCGGCGTTGGGCCGTGAGGGGTCGCCATGCAGCACGGCGATCTGACATCCTGCCGGAAAGATCGGCGGACATGGGCCCCACTGCAGCCCAGCAGCTACGGTCCGCGTGATGGCGGCCTCCGGACTTACCTGAGCGCTGCTGGTCGCACATGCGGGCATGATCGCGCATGCAAAGAGCGCAGTCGTGATGCCACGTCCTGGAGTTTTGGCGTCGTTCACTTGATCCTCCTCCCGGTTTTCACCCGGCGTCAACAGCCGGTATGTTTGCCCAAGGATTATCGACGTCCCGCAGGCGATACTTGCAGATGGTCTGGAGATTTTCTGGAGATTACCGTCGCATGGGCTATGGTTTCAGCCGATGATCCATGTTTTCCGGAATTTCGAGCTTGATACCGAGCGTGTCGAATTGCGGGAGGATGGCGTTGCCGTCGCCGTGGAGCCGCAGGTCTTTGCTCTGCTCCGGTTCCTGATCGAAAACCGAGACAGGATGGTCACCAAGGACGAGATCGTTGCTGCAGTCTGGAACGGCCGGATTGTGTCGGATTCGGCTATCGCCAGCAGGATCAAGTCAGCCCGACAGGCGATCGGCGACGATGGCCGAGCGCAGGCTGTCATTCGAACCGTTCACGGCCTGGGCTTTTCTTTCGTGGCCGATGTGGCGACGCGTGCAGCCGTTTCCTACGCGGAGTTGCGCGAGACGTCCGGCGGCGAGCCACGTCGCCATTCGCGGCCGAGCATAGCCGTGCTGCCGTTTCGACTGGTTGGAGCAGTCGAGTCGGGGTTTCCAATCGCTGAAGCGCTGCCACACGATCTCATTACAGAGTTGTCGCGGCTACACTGGTTGTTTGTGATTGCGCGGGGCTCTTCATTCCTTTTTCGCGGCGCCGACGCGAAGCTCGACGAGGTGCGGAGCAAGCTCAATGTCCAGTATTGCCTCACCGGCATTGTCGAGATGTCGGGCAAAACGATGTCTGTTTCAGTCGAGCTCAGCGACACCCAGGACCGGGGCATCGTCTGGAGTGAAAGGTTTCGCGCCGACGTCAGCGCCGTCCACGAGATACGCGACCAGATCGTCAACGCAGTGATGAGCGCGGTTGAAGTCCGAATTCCGTTCAACGAAGCGCGGAGGGCCTTGCTGCAATCGCCTGAGAACCTTGATGCCTGGTCAGCCTATCATCTTGGCCTGCATCACATGTATCGCTTCAACAAGGCGGACAACGACACTGCGACGGGTTGGTTTGAACGCGCCATCACCATGGAGCCTGGTTTTGCACGCGCCTATGCCGGTCTTTCATTCACGCATTTTCAGAATGCTTTCCTGGGCTATGCGGAAAACGCCGAGGCGACGAAGCTTGCACAACGCTATGCATCGCAATGTCTGGAGCGAGACGCTCTCGATCCGTTCGGACATTTCACGATGGGGCGGGCGTATTGGTTGCGCGGTGATCTGGAAGCCAGTCTTCCCTGGCTTGAGCGCGCCAACACGCTCAATCCGAACTATGCGCAGGCGAAGTATTCCAGAGGGTGGGCGGAAGCCCTGCTTGGAAGCGCAGACGCCAGCCAGGCCAACATCGCCGCCGCTCTTGCCCTAAGCCCGCTTGATCCGTTCGTCTATGGCATGCTGGGGGTCAGGGCCCTGTCTCACCTCGCGCTCGAAGACGCGGCGCAGGCAGCTGACTGGGCCGAGCGAGCAGCAAATGCACCGGGCGCCCATGCACTCATCGAAATGATCGCGGCTGTCGCCCACGGCCTCAACGGCAACGATGTTCGCTCGAAGGCCTGGGCCCAATCGGCTCGCGCCCGTGCAGCGCATCTGGGCAAGGCCGATTTCCTTCGCGCTTTCCCATTTCGTGACCTGGCGACGAGAATGCGCATCACGGGAATGCTGGGCAGGCTTGGCTTCTAGCGATCACGCGCCGACCGCTCCGGCAAAGAACTGAAATGGGCCAGCATCAGACCCTGACGGCCACGCATTGAATGGCTGCATTGTCTCTATAATGAGACCGCGGATTGACCGCCGCTTTTCTTCCCAAGTTGCATACTGGGCGTGTTGCCTGCAACGCGTCCGGCCCTGCTATTTCGGCGACGACAGGGACTTTCCACTTTTCGCGAGGTCTCGGAGACTCGCGCACGCAAACGGGCCGACGGCGCGCCGAATGCGAACGGCAACCGAGTCTCTGGGAGGATTCTCCGCAGCCAAGTCCCGGACAGCTGGGCTCAATTCAGAGTCTCGACGGCGACGGGGCCGGAGACTGAAACTCCCTGGCTGGGGCGCAGGGATTCGAACCCCGGAATGGCGGTACCAAAAACCGCTGCCTTACCACTTGGCGACGCCCCAGTGCAGGGAGAGGGCGGAGAGTTATGCAATTCGCGCGCGGAAAGCAACTGCCCGGACTGGCCCTGTTTTGACGCAGTTTCGCCCGGTTCGGCGACCCGGATCGACCGGATTTGACATGCTTTTTCGGGCGTTGCGTGGCCTTCGGAAAGCCGCTATAGGCCCCGCTCCGTCGGAGTATAGCTCAGCCTGGTAGAGCGCTTGCTTCGGGAGCAAGAGGTCGTTGGTTCGAATCCAGCTACTCCGACCAGGACAGCTCCCGCCCAGCCAAAATCGTTGATCTCGCTGGTATTCCGGCGGTGACGCGGGCGTGTGTTTGCGGGTAAGGCAGGGCGACGGCCCGGAGACCTGCATGCGTACTTTCCTTCTCACCTTCCTTGGCGGCCTTGCGGCGCTGGTGGTGTTCTTTGTCCTGATCCCGCTGATGCTGCTGATGTCGTTCCTGCCATCGGGCGAGCCGCAGCGGGTTCCCAACGCCGTCATCGAGGTAGACCTGCGCCGGTCATGGCCGGACCAGCCGGCGGCCGATGCGCTCAGCGCCGCCTTCAGCGACGTGTCGTTCGTCGAAATCCTGCTGCGTCTCAATTCCGCGGCGAGCGATCCCAATGTGAAGGGCGTGTTCGTGCGCGCGCCCGAGATCGATCTCGGCTCGTCGCGCGCCGAGGAGCTGCGCGCCGCCTTCCTGCGCCTGCGCGCGGCGGACAAGTTTATCATCGCGCACACGCAGGGATTCCTCGCGACCGGGCCTTCGTCCTATCGCGCGATCTCTGCCGCAAACGAAATCTGGATGCAGCCGGGCACATCGTTCGAGACGCCGGGCATCACGTTCGAGACCCTGTTCCTTGGCGGGGCGTTCGAGAAACTGAAGGTCGATGCGGAGATCGAGCAGTTCTACGAGTTCAAGAATGCAGCTGATGTCTACAAGCGCCAGAGCTATTCGGAATCCCACGCGCTGGCGATGACGGCGCTGGCGGAAAGCGTCTGGGGCCATTCGATCGCGGACATCGCGGCCGACCGCAAGATGCAGCCGGCGGCGTTGCGCGCGCTGATGGAGGCGAGCCCCTACTCTTCCGAGCGCGCCGTCGAGCTGAAGCTTGTCGACAGGCTGGGCTATCCCGAGGAAGCCGCCGCGGCGGCGCAGGAGCGGGCCGAGGGCGAACTCGTCGAGATCGCGAACTATGCCGGGCGGTCGCGCGACGGCAAGGCGGTGATCGCAATCGTCGGCGGCGAAGGCGACATCGTTACCGGCGGCGGCGGCGCGGGTGACGTGTTCTCGATCGGCACGCCGATGTTTGCGTCGGATCGCGTTGCGGCCGAGCTGATGGAAATCGCCGAGGCCGAAGACATCCATGCTGTCGTGTTCCGCGTCGACTCGGGCGGCGGATCTGCGACGGCGTCTGATCAGATCTGGAACGCCGTGAAAAAGGTGCAGGCGTCGGGCAAGAAGGTCGTCGTCTCGATGGGCTCGATGGCCGCGTCAGGCGGATACTATGTGGCGGCGAGCGCCGACAGCATCATCTCCACCCGCTCGACCATCACCGGCTCGATCGGCGTGTTCGGCGGCAAGTTCGCCATTGCAGATGGGTTGCGCGAATTCGGAATCAACCCGGAGTCGGTCGGCGTCGGCGGTGAATTCGCCGGGGCGTATTCGACCGAGGATTTCACGCCTGGGCAGAAGGCGAAGCTGCAGGCATCGCTGCAGGGCACGTATGACCGCTTCACCGGGCTGGTGGCGGAGGGGCGCAAGCTGCCACTGCAGAAGGTGCAGGAGATCGCGCGCGGTCGCGTGTGGTCGGGCGAGGATGCGCTCGCGCAGGGCCTCGTCAACAAGACGGGCGACCTGATTGTGGCGATCGAGGAGGCGCGCAGTCTTGCAGGCTTCACGGAGCAGGATGGCGTCGATCTGCGCATGCAAATTCACACGGCGACGCCGTTCGACCTGATCGCCAGCACGCTGACGCGCGCGCAGGCCGGCGCGTCGGAGGGCCAGGTGCTTGGCGCGCTCGCAGGCGTGATCGGCCGCCAGCGCGCGGAAGCGCTGGTCTCGCAACTGCGCGCGATGGGCCAGACGCCGGGCGCGAAGGTGTGGTTGCCGCCGGTGGTGGAGCGGTAGGGGCGCTTTCGCGCGTTGCGGCGTTGGTAAGCACGGCCTCGTCCTTCGACGGACGCCGCTTCGCGGCTGCTCAGGATGAGCCCTTCGCCACTGGAGCGCTCTGAGCGCTCATGCTGAGCAGCGACCGCAGGGAGCGTCCGTCGAAGCACGAGCACGGGCTTACAGACGCCAGATACACATCCGCATTCAGGCCGGTGTGAGCCGCCTGTGATGCTGTCGTCCTGGGTCTCCAAGTCAGTGGAGGGCCCGGGGACGCGGGATGCCCCGCGTGGTTTGGCGACGCCGTGAGGCGCTACCGGTAGAAGAAGAGGTTCGCGGATCCCGCGTCCCCGGCAGGCATCGATGCAGCGGCCCGGGCGTGCAGCGGGGTTTTTCACCCGTCCTGGCCCACGTGGCAGAAGCCGCCGGCGTG
>JANOKS010000168.1:0-8985 GCA_031419455.1 Alphaproteobacteria bacterium | reverse complement strand
CTAGATCGAAATTAGAAGCCGCGTGTTCACCATTGTCCATGCCAACAGGACCGACACCTCTCCCTGAATGCCATTGATTGCTTTGGCGACCGCAGGCTCGCTCGGGGGCTGGTCGTAGTCGCTGTAGTAGGTGCGCCCTTTGGCGCCGGAGACCGAGCCAGCGCGGCTCATGATTCTGTCGAACTCCGAAGCCATGGTCCCCTCCTAGGTTGGCGAGGGCATATCCACATCTAGACGCTGGTTTGTCAAGTCCACTATCGCCCGAAAAGCGTGCGTCCGGAATCGGCCGGTTCTGGCGGGGGCGGGGCGCGTTGAACCATCCGCCTGCTTCGCAGGCGGATGTCGCGGGTGGCCCGCGCTGCGCGACGGCGGACTATTCCACCGAGCAGAACATATCGTCAGCGGTCGCTTTCCGCCCCGCCTCGCAGGCGGCGCTGGTAAACGGCGCCATCACCTCGTCGAGCCAGCCGCTGCGGCGGTCGATCTCGCCGATCGGCGTGTCGCCTGTCGGCAGTTCGCGGGTCCAGGCCGGCCATTCGGGAAGATTGCAGTCAGCGCCCGTCACCAGGCCCTTGCCGCACACCCAATTGCGCAATTCGATGACCATCGCCGCGCCACGCTTCAGCGCAGCATCGGCGCGATACAGGTCGGTTCGTTCGATCGCGTTTGCATCCGTCGCCTGGATCGCGCCGTCGATTGCCCGTTCGAGAATGACCGTCCAGCGCTCGGCGCCGATCATCACGACGAACGGATCGAGATCTTCGGGCGGCGTGGCGCCCTGCTGCGGCTCGACAGCTGGCGGCGCCCCGGCCTGCTGCTCCGGCGCAGGCGTCTGCGTTTGCGGCGAACAGCCTGCAATCGCCGCCCCCAGCATGCCCACGATCAGAAAATTCCGCATGACCGACTCCCACATCGAAAGCTTACGCTACCAGACGCTACGCCCGGCGCCTCCGGCATTTGTCAGCCCGGCCGCAGTTGCCCGGAATACGGCGAGCCAAAGCTTCCGCTCAGGTCAGCTGGTGTTGCACCATCCGCGCATACGCCCCGCCGCGCGCCATCAGTTCGTCATGGCTGCCAGCTTCCGTGACCGCACCAACCTCCATCACGAAAATGCGGTCCGCTCGCCGCACGGTGGCCAGCCGGTGCGCAATGACGATGACGGACCGTTTTCCCGCGAGACCCGCCAACGCCTGCTGGATGCGCGCCTCGCTTTCGGAATCGAGCGCACTGGTCGCTTCATCAAGCAGCAACACGGGCGCATCCGACACCAGCGCTCTTGCCAGCGCGATCCGTTGGCGCTGGCCGCCGGAGAGATTGCGGCCGCCCTCGCCCGCCTGCGCATTCCATCCACCCGGGAGCGCCGGAATGAAATCGCAAGCAGCGGCATCAGCCGCTTGCCGGATCTGCTCTTCGCTGGCGCCCGGTCGCCCAAGGGCAATGTTCTCCCGGATCGTCGTGTCGAACAGGAAAGCATCCTGCGAGACAAACGCGAGGTTCGCCCGCAGCGACGCCAGCGTCACATCACGAATGTCATGACCGTCGATCCGGACAGCCCCGTTGCTCGCTTCGTAAAGCCGCATCAGCACGCTGAACAAGGTCGACTTGCCTGCGCCCGAAGGACCGACGACGGCAACTGTCTGGCCGGGAAGCGCTTCCAGCGAGAGGCCGTTGAGCGCGGGCGCGGCGCCCGGATAGCTGAACCGGACGTCGTCGAACCGCACATGCCCCGTCGCGCGGCCGATCGCTGTTGCGCCCGGCTTGTCCGCAACGCCTTGCGGCTCGTCGAGCACCGCATAAATCCGCGTGGCGGCGGCGAGACCTTCATTGACCACGGCGTTGAGCGTGCCCAGCGCACGCACCTCCGGCGATGCAATTCCGATCGCGGCGATGATGCCAACCAGTTCGCCGACCGTGATGTCGCCCGACAGCGCGCGCCATCCGGCGAATGCGAACAGGCCCGCCAGCGCGATGCCGCCGACGATTTCAAGGAAGGGATCGACCATCGCTTTTGCGCGCAGCACTTTCATGTAGAGCCGCGCCCGTTCGACGAAGCCAGCGCTGGTGCGGCGTTTCTGATAGTCTTCGAGGCCGAAGGCCTTCACCGTCCGCGCCCCCTGGAACGCCTCGTTGAGAACGGCGGTGAGTTCGCCAGCCTGTTCCTGCGAGCGACGCGAGGATTTGCGCACGCGATTGCCGATCTGGATCACCGGCACGAAAGCGATCGGATAGACGACCAGCAACACGACGGTCAGCAGCCAGTCGGTGATCAGCATGAAGATGACGGCGGCGAGGATCGTCAGGGTGGATTTCGCGAGGTTGGTGGCGACGCGCAGCGAGGCCTCGCGGATCAGCACCATGTCGTTGGCGAATTGCGAGACATACTCGCCCGACGCCTTGGCCTGCAGCCGCGCAAAGTCGCCGCCGATCAGCCGGGCGAACAGCGCCTCCTGCAGCTTGACCACGGCTTTCTGCACGCCGTGATTGTTGGCCTGCGTTTGCCCATACATTGCCGGCGCCCGCACCAGCACGAGCGCGATGATGACGAGCGGCGCAAGCGTCATCACGCGCTGGTCGCCATCCTTCAGCCAGTCGGTGGCGAAGCTGATGATGTACGAATATCCGAACGCGCATGCCGCCATCAGGGCCGCGAACAACGTGCCAAGCGCGAACCAGCCAAGCTGCGGCTTCAGCCAGTCGCGCACGAAGCGGGAGGAGAGGCGCTTCGTCCGGGACGCGCCGACAGAGTCAGGCCCGACAGAGTCAGGCATCGTGTTGCTTGCCGGTCTCGGGGTCGAGCAGGCGATGCGCATGCAGGATGAAATAGCGAACGTGCGCATTATCGACCGTGCGCTGGGCCGCCGCTCTCCAGGCGTCGTAGGCGGCGCGATAGTTCGGGAAGGCGCCGACGAAATCGACGTCCTTGAGACTGGCGAACTCGACCGTGCCCGGATGCTTCAGCTCGCCGCCGATCACGATGTGCAGAAGCTGTTTGTCGGGCGTGCTGGACGTCATCTCGGGCTCCTGCCGTCACGTAGTCGCGGGTCGGTTCTGCTGACTGGCCCAGTGCCGGAGCCGCTCCATTATCAGCGGGTGGAGTTGGGCGCCAGCAGCCACGGCCCCCTTCTGGATGACCGATTCCCGGTTGAACACGAAGGGCTTGCCATGCCGGTCGGTCGCGACGCCGCCAGCTTCCGCGATGATCAGAGCGGCGGCGGCCAGGTCCCAGTCGCTCTTGTCGTTGAGGGCCACGGTCGCATCCCAATGCCCGGCGGCGACCAGAGACATGCGCCAGGCCATGGCGTTCGGCACGGCGTCGATCAGCCTGATGTCGGGCCAGTATTGCGCGTTGGCGCGGGCGAAAACGTCCGGCTGGCCGATCATGCTGCAAGCGAGGCTGGCGCAGTCGGTGACGCTTGCGGCTTCGCTGTTGAGCTTCGCGCCGCCGCTCTTGCGGGCGCTCAGCAGCTCGTCGAAATTGGGGTTGTAGACGGCACCCGCGATCGGCTGGCCGTCCTCCACGATGGCGATCGACACGCAGAAGCCGCTCTCGCCGCGGATGAACGCCATCGTTCCGTCGATTGGATCGACGACGAAGATGCGTTTCTGGGAACGGTCGGCTGCACTGTCCTTGGTTTCTTCCGACAGCCAGCCATAGTCGGGCCGCGCGGTGCGAAGTTTTTTCGAGAGCAGGTCGTTGCAGGCGATGTCGGCTTCGGTCACCGGATTGTTCGGCGACTTGTCCCAGCGTTTGGCGCCCTTCTCCAGCCACTTCAGCGCGAGATGGCCAGCTTCGCGCGCCGCCTCAGAGATGAGCGCAAGATCGGCGTCGAGATCGCTAGCGTCCGGCAAGGCTCATCCCATCGATCAGCAGGCTGGGCGCATTGGTCGATCCGCGGATTTCGAGGTCGGACCCCGGCACTGCGCGGAGCAGCATGGCGGGGATGTCGCCCGCGACAGTCACTTCGGAGACCGGAAAGGCCCGTGCGCCGTTCTCGAACCAGAAGCCCGAGACGCCCACGGAATAGTCGCCCGTGTTGGGATTGAGCGAGGGACCGAACATGTCAGTGACGAGCAGGCCCCTGCCGGCATCGGCCATCAACTGGTCGAGCGTGCGCGTTCCGGGCTGGAGATCGAGGTTGGATGTCGTCACGCCGGGCGGATCGCCAAACGCAGTGCTCGCAAATCCGTTCGGCGTCAGGCCGAGTTGCCGCGCGGAAGGTCCGTTGAGCAACCATTGCGTCAGCACGCCATCATCCACCAGCGCGGTGCGTTTCACTGGCCGGCCCTCACCGTCGAAGCCGCGTGAGCCGAAGCCGCCTTCGCGCAGCGGGTCGTCGATCAGGTTGACGCCCGGCGCGAATACCTGGCTGCCAAGCTTGTCTTTCAGGAACGAGACGCCACGCGCAACAGCCGGTCCCGAGATGGCGCCGAGAAACGCGCCGATCAGGCGGCTGGACAGCTTGTGGTCGAAGATCACGGCGGCTGTCTGGCTGTCGACCTTGCGCGCGCCGAGACGAGAGACAGCGCGCGTTCCGGCCTCCCGGCCGATCCAGTCCGGCGATTTGTGCCGCGCACGGCGGCGTTCGGAGGACGACTCATAGTCGCGCTCCATGGCGCCGTCGCGTTCGGCGATCGCGACCGCCGCCATCGACGACATGCCGGCGGATTTGTGCGCGCGGAAACCGTTCGAGGCCGCAAGCCAGGTCTGCCCCGTGTTCCAGGAAGCGCCGCAATGGGACATCTGCTTCACGCCCGGAATGGCCATCGCGGCGGCTTCCATTTCGCGACCACGGCGTTCCAGCTCATCGGCTTCGGGTATGTCGTCAGTTTCGAGCTTGAGATCGGGATGGTCACGGGTGATTTCGTTGGCGTCGGCGATGCCGCAGAATTTGTCCTCTGGCGCGAGCCGGGCCATCGCGACCACACGTTCGCTGAGCGCCTTCAAAGCATCTGGCGAAAGGTCCGTGGCTGAAACGGTCGCCTGTCGCCGGCCGACCAGCGCCCGCAGTGCAAGCCCGCGCGATTCCTCGCGCTCGACGGTTTCGAGGTCGCCATTGCGGACCTCGACCGACAGGCTGGCGCTTTCGGAGATCCTTGCATCGAGGCCATCGGCGCCAGCCTTCAGCGTGGCTTCGATCAGCGACTCAAGCAGCTCGGCGGAGGAAGAGGTCATGCGCCCTATGTGACGTCGCTGAACGGAATCGCCAAGGGCCGCCCGGCCTGAGGGCCAAAAGGCGCCAGCCGGTAGGGCCGGCGCCCGTAGAATTCGTGACGTCCGGGCCTATTTGGAGCGCGGCAGGCGGTCGTTGATGTCGTCGCGGATGTCCAGAAGCGTGACCAGCACGCCGCAGATCAGCGTCGCGGCGATCCAGCCGACGATCAGCCCGATGATGATGGACAGGGCCGAAAGCGCGCCATCGGCCAGAACGACACCGCGATCCATCATCGGTTCCACGGCGACCAGGCCGGACTGCGGATCGATCATGCCGCGTTCCACCAGAACCTTGCCGCTGGTGGTGAACTGCGAAATCACGCCCTGGATCTGCTGCCGCTCCAGGAAGACACCGAACGTGTAGAGCGCGATGATTCCGAAGTAAGCGTTGTAGACCAGAAAGCGAAAGCTGTTGATGATGAAGAACTTCATAGATGACCCCTCCACGCGAACTGCCTAACTGTCTAGCCCGGGGCAAAACCACACGCGAGGGGTTTTTCGGACGTCTGGCGGCAGCCCGCCAATGGCACTATTCGCGGCGCAGCAACTGGTCGAAGTCCACTTTCGACTTCCTGCCGCCAAGGAAACGTTGCTTCAGCTGGGCCGGATCGTACCCCTTCACGGCCCAATCAGTGAAGCTGAGCCCGGCCGGCTTTCCCTCGCGCAGATATGTCTCGAAGAAGAAATCCAGCACACCGGTTTTCCCGTGGCGGATGTGCAGATACTTGCCGGAAAGCTGTTCCAGCGCGGTCTCGATTGGCTGACCCCGGCGGAAATGCTGGTAGAGCACCGCCATTACTCCGGCCCGGTCCGCACCCGACTTGCAATGCATCAGGGCCGGATAGGCGATTGAATCGAACAGCCGTTTTGCCTCCAGAATGGCGGTGGGCGTGGGTATTTCACGCGAGAAGACCTGGAAATCGACCAGCTGGATTCCGTGCCGTTCGCACGCTTCCTTCTCGAGCAGGTAATAGCCCTTGGGGCTTTTCCCGCGCAGGTTGAGGATCGTCTTGAGGCCGAGCTCCTTTGCATAGCGGGCGATCTGTTCCGGCGAGGGCTGGTTGGCCCGGAACATCTCGTCCGAGATGCGATGAAGGTTGCGGAACCTGACCCGCAGGAAACCGTGGTCGCCCCAGACCAGTTCGCGGCGCGCCCTGCGGCGGCCGGCCGGTGTCGCGAGGTCGATGGATTGGGCCATGGCCGCACTGCCGCTCATGCGCGCTAAATGCCGTTTCTGGCCGGGATTGCAAGGCGGCAGCGCGCTCCTGAGAGTCGCAGGCCCCCGGTCCTCGCTGATCTGGCCGCACGCGCAGCGTCTGGCGGCTCTGGCGGCAAGGCGTATATAGGCGGGAATGTCCAAGCCACGCAGCCAGTCGCCCGTGATTCCCTGGATCGGGGGGACCCTCATCTGGTCCTACATGTCGATCCTCGCCCACACCATGCGGTGGCGGGTGGAGGGCATCGATCACATGCGCAAGCTGTGGGACAGCCCGCAGGGCTGGGTCGCGGCCACCTGGCATTCGCGCATCCTGCTGATGCCCTTTGCGCAGATCAGGATGCGCCCGAAATGGCCCAAACCGCCCCACCCCGCCACGCTGATGGTGTCGCCCTCGAAGGACGGCGAGTTCACCAAGCGCGCCGGCACATGGCTCGGTCTGCATATCATCCGCGGCTCCTCGTCCGGGCGCTCCGACAAGAGCAAGCGCGGCGTCTCGGCGGCGCGCGAGTCGATGGAGGTGATGAAGAAAGGCGGTTGCATCGTCATGACGATCGACGGACCGAAAGGTCCGCGCGAGGTCGTCGGCATCGGCACGATCAAGCTGGCGCAGCAGATGGGCGTGCCCATCCTGATCTACGGCCTTTCCGCCAACGCCAAGCGGCTCGATACCTGGGATCGACTGCTGTGGCCCAGACCCTTCGCCCGCGGCGCCGTCGTGATCCCCGAGCCGATCCCGACATCGAAGAGCATGGACTCGGAGGAGCTCCGCCTGCGCGTGGAGACTGCTCTCAGGGCAGCGACAGCGCGGGCCGATGAACTTGCCGGGCTTGCGCCGGATAACGTGCCTGCACCTCAGCCCGCGCCGATTCCCGCGCCTGAACCTGCGCCCGCCTCCGTCACCGCAGCCGAACCCGCCATGGAGCATCGCGGCACGTGACCGCAACGCTCACGCTCTATCGCATCGGCGCGACGCTGCTGGAGCCGTTTGCGCCGATCCTTGTCCGCAACCGCGTGAAGAGCGGCAAGGAACGACAAGCCCGCGTTGAAGAACGCTTCGGCCGAACTGGCGTGGCGCGACCCAAGAGTCCGCTGATCTGGATGCATGGCGCGAGCGTTGGCGAATCCCGGCTGCTGCTCGACATCTTCGAGGCGATCCGCGAACAGCGCCCGGACGCGCATGCGCTCGTCACCACGCAGACGACGACCTCAGCAGACATGATTGCGGCCAGCGCGCCCCCGAACGTCATTCACCAGATGGCGCCTGTCGATGGTCCGCGCGCAGTTGGAAACTTCCTGCGGCACTGGCGCCCGGATGCTGCGGTGTTTGCAGAGGGCGAGATATGGCCGAACATGCTGCTGGGCCTGAAGCGCGGACGCATTCCCGCCGCGCTCGCCAACGCACGCATGACCACGAAGTCGCTCGACAGCTGGAACAGCCGCAAATCCTCCGCGCGCGCGATCTTCGCGGCCTTCCAGTTCATCGGCGCCGCAGACGGACAAACCGCTGACGGCCTCCGCGCCGCGACCGGTCGCGAGATTGCATCGGTTGGCAACCTGAAGATGGCCGCGCGCATCACGCCGCCTCCGCAGGACAAGGTTGCAGCGTTCGTTAAGGCCGTCGGCAGGCCGATCCTTCTCGCCGCCTCCACGCACCCCGGCGAAGATGCATTCGCGCTCGACGCGTTTGCCGCGATGCGCGTGTCTACGCCGGACGCTCTGCTGGTCATCGTGCCGCGTCATCCTGACCGAGGGTCGGCGCTTGTCGATGAAGCGGGCGAACGCGGCTTCGCGGTTCAACAATGGTCCAAGAACCGCACGACGCCAGTGCCGGGCATCAATGTGTTGGTCGCCGACACCATCGGCGAACTGCTGTTCTGGTATGCCGCTGCCGGCGCCGTCTATCTCGGCGGCGCCACGATGCCGGACGTCGGCGGCCACAACGCCATTGAGCCGGCGCAGCTTGGAAAGCGCGTGTTCACCGGTCCGCACGGCTACAATTTCCGCGAGACGTTCGAGATGCTCGCGCAGAACAACGCGCTGATGACCGGCGACATGCCGGGGCAACTCGCAGACTTCTGGTTTGCCGAACTCAACGGACCAGGCGCGCAACGCCTTCCGTGCACGCTATTCGACGCGTTCCGCGCGCCGTTCGATCGTACCATCGAGGCGATCCTCGCAATGCTGCCGCCGAAAGCCGCAAGCGATGCGTGAGCCCTACTTCTGGAGCGTCACCGACAAGCGCGCGCGTGCATCCGCGCCGATGACGAAGCTGTTGCTGAGCCCGCTGGCCATGGCCTATCGCATCGCGGGCGAGCGCCGTATCCGCACCACGACGCCGGAAGATGTCGGCCTGCCCGTGGTGTGCATCGGCAATCTCACCCTCGGCGGCGCGGGCAAGACGCCGGTCACCGAAGCCGTTCGCGCGCATTACACGCGCAGGGGCATCCGCGCGGCCAGTCTCTCGCGCGGCTACAAGGGATCGCTTGAGGGCGCCCACCGCGTTGATCCGACGCGGCACACCTTTGGCGAGGTTGGCGACGAGCCGTTGATGCTG
>JANOKS010000167.1:0-11790 GCA_031419455.1 Alphaproteobacteria bacterium | reverse complement strand
CCCATGTCTGGTGGGAACAGATACGAGGCGGGTCAACGCTGGGGGCGCTTGCTAAACGCGAGGGCGTTACGAAACGGCTAATCAGTCTCCATTTGCCCGCGGCCTTCCTGGCGCCGGACATTCTCCAGCTGATCGCGGACGGACGTCAGCCCGGGACACTCACCGCTCAAGCTCTTCGCACGCAGGTGATCCCGGCCCTTTGGGATGATCAGCGCGCCGTGTTCGGCATCGCAAACCCAATCGAGAAAGTCGGCAGAGCAGTCCCTGCTCAGTGACGCACTTTCCCTGCTGACCTCGCGAATATTCCCTGCTCTGATGCACAGGGAATTCGCAGCTATGGCCCGGAGAGAGCGCGAGATTTTCCGACTTCCAAGGCGCGCGACAGCCCGAAAGGCGTTTCTTTCCCTGTAAATTCCCTGCTGGCAGGGAAAGTGGACGGCCAATTCGGCCATCAGAGACTTCGGCTGAAATTCCATGGCGAATACGGAATTGGGGAGGGAAGAGAGACTCTCGAAGTCGCAAAATGCGCCGCAACTCGCGCGCTTTCGCGAATCCAAAGTGGACGGTCTCCGGCCGGAGGAAAGGCTGGTGGAGGGGACTGGATTCGAACCAGTGTACGCAGTGAAGCGGGCAGATTTACAGTCTGCTGGAATTAACCACTCTCCCACCCCTCCAGGGCCGAGTGCGACGGCTTGACGCCGCCGCAGATGAAGCCGAAACGAACCCCGGCCTCACAGCGGAGCGCGTCTTATAGTGACGAAGGATCGACCACGCAACCGGGGCGGAAACGCAGGAAAATCAGGTGATTTTCGTGGATCGCGCGAAGGCGGCAAGCCGCCGGAGCGCCAACCGCGCCGCAACGAAGAGCCGGCCGCCAAACCCGGCGAGGACAAGCCGTGGACGCGCGGCCGGCCCGAGCAAAGGCGCGATCAGGCGCCGCCAGGCGACCAGCGCGGACCGCGTCAGCGTCACAAGGACAGCCGCCAGCACAAGCCAGCCTTTGAGCGCCGCGAGGCGGCGTTCGAGGAGAATGGCGAGGTCTGGATATGGGGCCTGCACGCCGCAAACGCCGCCCTGAACAATCCGCTGCGCAAGATCAGCGTCGCCTTTGTCAGCCCGGGCGCTGCCCTGCGCGTGGGACTTGATGTCAACGTCCTGCCCCGCTTCGCGCACATCATGGAGCCGCGCGACATCGACATGAAGCTGCCCCCAGGCGCCGTGCACCAAGGGCTTGCCGTCCGTTGTCGCCAGCTTGATGGCCTCGACATTGCCGACGCCGCCATGCGGCCGGAACAGACGCTGGCCATTCTCGACCAGGTGACGGACCCGCAGAATGTCGGCGCCATCTTCCGGTCAGCTGCTGCCTTCGGTGTCGGCGCCGTCGTGATGCAGACGCGCAATGCACCGGTGGCCGGAGGCGCGCTGGCGAAGGCGGCGGCTGGAGCGATTGAAGTGGTGGACGAGGTGCGTGCGGTCAACATCTCGCGCGCGATTGATGCGCTGACCGATGCCGGATGGAATGTGGTCGGCCTTGATGGGTCTGCCGAGCTGACGCTCGATCAGGCGATTGCCGGGCCTGAGCCGGTGGCCATCGTGCTGGGCGCCGAGAGCGCCGGCATTCGCCATGGCGTTGCGAAAGCGTGCACCCGGCTGGCGCGGATTCCGATGCAGCCGGGCATGGAAAGCCTGAACGTTTCCAACGCCGCCGCGATCGCGTTCTACGAGGCGATGAAACGCAAAGGCGTCGTTCCGCCGCCGTCTGCTGCTCGCCTGCCTGAGGATGATGGTGGATTCGACGGCGAAGCCGACTAGACTTGGCGCCGATGTAAGGAGACGCGGATCATGCGCATTGCAATCGTCATCGTGCTTGCCCTGATCGCGATCGGGGCCGGCGCCGTCTGGGGGATCGGCCAGTTTGGCTCGACCTCGACGGTTGTCAGCGTTCCGCGCGAACCGGTCGTGCGCGAACCGCAGGTCGTCGTTGCGAATGCTCCGGTCACGCCACAAGCGCGCGCATTGCCGGCGCCGGGACCGGCGCCGGCTGCGCCGAGTGAACCAGCCGCGGAGCCGGGCGCCCAGCAGCAGGCCAACCCGCCGCCGGTCAGCTTTCGGTCGACGCTGTCCGAGCAAGGCGACCCGCCTGCGAGTGAACCCGCGCCTGAACCATCCAGCGATGTGACGCCGCCACCCTCGACGCCTGAGCAGGACGAACTGCGCGTTGCACCACAACAGGCCGGCGCATCCCAGGCTGCTGCGCCGAGCGGACTGGAAACGCAATTCCAGGCGCGGCGCGTGACGTACAACCGGCCGCCGGAGAAGCTGGCGCTCAACAAGCCGGTGGATGTGTCGCTCGTCGTCAACGCGACGGACGATGAGGCTGCAGGTAGGGAAGCGCTGGAGGGCTTCAAGGGCGAGATCGTCGAACGCGATGTCGAACTGTCGGACACAGTGTCGGCTCAGCTGACCGGCGTCGGTTTCGACATCACCTCGCAGACGGTGGAACGCCAGCGTCTTTCCGGCCGCACCGTGAACCGCTGGCAGTGGCGGGTGACGCCGACCGAGCCGGGGCAGCACACGCTGATCCTCGAAATCTTCGGCTACGCCACCGGCTCGCTCGATGCCGAACCGCTGGATGCCTATCGCGACGTGATCACGGTGGAGGTCGAGCAGATCGACCAGCTTGTGACATGGGCGCGCGGTGTGCAGCCTCTGTTTGCCGTTCTGGCGGCGCTGGCCGGTATCGGGTCTGCGGTTTTCGCTTTCCTGCGGTTCAGGGAAGAGAAGAAGCAGACGAAGGCGGCGGGCAAGAAGCCCGAAGCATAGGCCGAGCTACTTCAGCAACTCCCGCGCCGCCGCTGTCATCGCTTTCACGCCGGCGGCAATCGTCGGGTCTGGATCAGGCGCGAACTCCGATGAGTGGAGGCCGGGGAGCGGTTTGCCGCCGGGCTTTTGAGCTGCGTCGAACTTGTCCTGCGCGACGGCGCCGAGCCAGAGCAGCATCACCGGGATTTTCTCGGGCGTGCGGCCATAGCGGGCGAAATCCTCGCCGCCCATGCTGGGCGTTGCGGCGTGGATCGCCTTGGCGTCGAACTCTTTCCGAAGCGCGCCGGTGACGCGCGTGACGAGATCCGGATTGTTGTAGAGCGAGGGCGTCGCATCGGTCTTCACGCGCATGTCGATCGCAGTGTCGGGGTCGAGACCTGCAGCCATCGCCTCGGCACGCGCGATGCGTTCGATGCCTTTCAGCAGCTTGTCGCGCGTCGCATCTGCGAATGAGCGGACGGTCAGCTGCATCTCGACTTCGTCGGGAATGATGTTGTGCTTGAAGCCGCCGTTCAGCGCGCCGACGGTGACGACGCCTGCATCGTCCGGCGCCAGTTCGCGCGAGACCAAGGTCTGCAGCGTGGTGACGATGCGGGCGGCCGTGACGATCGGGTCCTTCGTGTCCTGCGGATAGGCGCCGTGGCCGCCGACGCCGGTGACCTTGATGTCGACGCTGTCGACATTCGCCATCACATAGCCCGAGCCGACACCGAGTGCGCCCGCGGGGAGCGCCGCATTGTCGTGCAGGCCGATGACATGGTCGGGCTTCGGGAAGCGCGTGAACAGGCCGTCCTCGATCATGCTGAGCGCACCGAGCCCGATCTCTTCGGCGGGCTGGGCGATCATCACCAGCGTGCCTTTCCAGCTGGACTTGTTGGCGACAAGATCGCGCGCGGTTCCGATCCAGACGGTCATGTGGATGTCGTGGCCGCACGCATGCATCACGCCGGACTCTTCCCCGCTCCATGCCGTGTCGCGCGCTTTCGATGCGTAGGGCAGCCCGGTCTTCTCGACGAGCGGCAGCGCATCCATGTCGGCGCGGATCATCAGCGTGGGGCCGGGTCCGTTCTCGAGCACGGCGACAAAGCCGTAGCCGCCGACGCCGTCCTGCACCGTGCCGTAGTCCTTTTGCGCTCGCCCCTTCGTCCACGCATCGCCGAGACCAGTGGTGACCTTGAAGCCGAGGCGCTTCATCTCGGCGGCAAGGATGGCGGAGGTGTTCTTCTCCTGGAAGGACAGTTCGGGATGGGCGTGCAGGTGTTCGTAGAGCTGGCGAAGCGTCTTGCCCTCCGCCTTGAACGCGGGCTGGGCATTTGCGGGTTGCGGCGCGGAAGCACAGGCCGCCAGCAGGGATATGCCGAGGGCGAGGATGGCGTGCTTCATGGTTCGGCTCCGGTTTGTGGTTGTGTAGCGGGACGCGGATGGCGCGTCGACAGGCGCACCGAACGCCTGATCAGGTGATCAGCGCGTAGTCCATGTCGAGTTCGTCGGCGGCCTGTTCGAGGCGGCGCTCGACCGACTCTGAGACCAGCGCGCGGTAGGCGGGCGTCACTTTCAGGGTCAGCGTGTCGCCGTCGCAGGTGAGGCGGGCGTGCTTGAGAAGGTCGGCGGAGCGGCCGGAGAAATCGGCGGCGAGGCGCATCAGGGCGCCGAGAGCGCGCGCCTTGCCTGCCATGTTTTCGTCCAGAAGTTTTTCGCTGACATCGTTGCGGAGGCCGCGCTTGAACCGTGAGGCGACCGCCAGCGCGAGGGCGGCGCGATCGCGATGGTTGAGACCGGGCAGCGGCGCACGGGCGACGAGATCGAAGGCGAGGTCTGCGCGGTGATCGGGGTGCAGCAGCGCGCCGATGTCGACGAGGCGGCAGGCGGCGGCGGACAGCCGCGCATTCAGCGTGTAGGGTGCGGCCTCACTCGCCCAGTCGGCCAGGGCGCGGCCGAATTCGGAGGCGTGCTCATCAGCAATCAGTGCGTCCAGGCCTGCATCCAGCGGGTCTTCTGCGCGCTCGGCGGGGTCTAGGCTGTCGAAAATGATGCCCTCGCGCACGCCATAGGACGAGATCATCACGGACTTGAACTTGCCGATCTCGATAACGCTTTTCAGCACGGCGGCGGCGTAGGGGATGGTCACGGCGCGCTTGCGGGCGACTTCCTGCAGAAGCTCCGCGTGCTTCTTGCCGGCCAGTATGTCGCCGAGAAGCTTGGTGAGATCTGCAGCGTCCATCTCGTAGTTCTGCAGCATGTGCAGCGGCGCGCGCGTCAGCTCCATGTGCATTGTGCCGATGGCGCGCCACGCGCCGCCGACGGCGAAGAACACGTCGCCGGATTTCTTCAGCTCGGATGCGCCGGACAGGATGTCTTTGATGCGGGCGGTGACCTTGTCCTCGTTGAATGCGCCGCCGCTGTCGAGCGCGAGGGGCCCAAGCGGATAGGTCGAGCCGGTTTCATAGCGGCCCGCAACCAGACGCGCGAGTTCGAGGCTGGAGCCGCCGAGATCGCCCGCGACCCCATCGACGCCGGGCGTACCCGCGAGCACGCCTTCCGCTGCGAAGCGCGCTTCATCATTGCCCGACAGGACGCGCAGCGTGACGCCGGTTTCCTTCTTCACGCGGTCGACGAATTCCTTGCCGTTGGACGCGTCGCGCACCGCGGCGGTGGCGAAGGGGAACAGCGCCTCCACTTTCTGCGCACGGGTGATCGAGACGAAGCGCGAGAGCGCGGCGATGGCGATCTCCACGCCTTCGGCGTTGAGCTGGCCCGTGGCGTGGAGTCCGCGGCCGAGGCCGGCGAGCACCTTCTCGTTGAAGCGCGGTTGCATGGCGCGACCACGTACATCGTAGACGACGAGACGGACCGAATTGGAGCCCACATCCATCACGCCGACGCGGCGCCAGCGGATGGGCTTGGCCGCAGTCTTCGATTTGGCTGTTGCAGTCGCCGTCATTCGCCTAACCTGACCATCTGGCCTGATCCTGTGCATGCAGTTCGTGCAGACAGGGACATAGGCCGGAATTCGCCGGCGTCAGGCCCTGGGCTTCAACTGCGGCGGCGTGGTGAGCCGCAGTGCGTTACCCCTGCCAGACAGGCTGGGGTTTTCAAGGAAGTAGTCGTGCGCCGAGAAAGGCTGGCGGCCCTTGCCCGTCGCGTTACGCACATAGCGTCCATCGGGACGCAGCGTCCAGCTTTGCGCGCGGTCGTTGAGATTCGCCAGCATGATCTGGTCGAGAACCTGGTTGTGCACAGTGGGATTCTTGATCGGCGTGAGCGTTTCCACGCGCCTGTCCAGATTGCGCTGCATCCAGTCGGCAGAAGTTATGAACACCTTTGCATCGTCGGACGGCAGGCCGTGTCCGTTACCGAAGCAGACGATGCGCGCGTGCTCGAGGAAGCGGCCAACAATCGAGCGGACCTCGATATTGTCAGACAGTCCCGCGACACCCGGCCGCAGGCAGCAGATTCCGCGGATGACGAGCTGGATCGACACGCCAGCCTGGCTCGCCTTGTAGAGTGCATCGATGATCGTCTCATCGACCAGCGAGTTGAGCTTGGCCCATATCTGCGCAGGGCGGCCTGCCTTTGCGTGGGCGATCTCGTCCTCGATGAGCTTGATCAGGGTCGCCTTGAGGTTCACCGGGGAGATGGCCATCGACTCCATCACTTTCGGCTTGGAGTAGCCGGTGACGAAGTTGAACAGGCGGCCCGCATCACGGCCGATAACCTCGTCTGCGGTGAACAGCGAGAGGTCGTCATAGATGCGCGCGGTGATCGGGTGGTAGTTGCCGGTGCCGACATGGGTGTAGGCGCGCAAGCTGCCCTGCTCGCGGCGGATCACCAGCGAGACCTTGGCGTGCGTTTTCAGATCGATGAAGCCGTAGACGACCTGCACGCCCGCGCGTTCAAGGTCGCGCGCGAGGCGGAGATTGGCCTCTTCGTCGAAGCGCGCTTTCAGCTCGACCAGTGCGGTGACGTTCTTGCCGGCTTCGGCCGCCTCGATGAGGGCGGCGACGATCGGTGAGTTCTTCGAAGTTCGGTAGAGCGTCTGCTTGATGGCGACGACTTCGGGATCGGCCGCGGCCTGGCGAAGGAACTGGGCGACGACGTCAAACGATTCATAGGGGTGGTGGACGAGGATGTCCTTAACCCGGATCGATGCGAAGATGTCTCCGTTGTGCTCGCGAACGCGCTCAGGGAAGCGGGGTTCAAACGGCGGAAAGACGAGGTCGGGGCGGCCATCGACGATCAGCTCTTTCAGCTGGTTCATGCCGATGATGCCAACGACTTCGACGACATCCATCGGCTCGGCGCCAATTTCCTCGAGGAAGAAGGCTTTCAGGTCCTCCGGCGCGCCGCGGTCGATCTTGAGGCGCACGATGCGGCCGCGGCGGCGCTGTTTCAACAGAATCTCGAACTCGCGGACAAGGTCTTCGGCCTCTTCCTCGATCTCGACGTCGCTGTCGCGGATGACGCGCAGGATGCAGCGGCCTTTCGACACGCAGTCCGGGAACAGCATGTCGAGGAACAGGGTGATGACGTCTTCAAGCGCGATGAAGCGGCGCGCCTTCGGCGTCTGCGGCAGCTCGATGAAGCGCTCGACATGCGTCGGGATCGGCACCAGCGCATTCATCTTCGCCTTGTCGCTGCTCCGGTCGAGCGAGAAGCCAACGGCGAAGCCCTGGTTCGGCAGAAATGGAAACGGGTGCGACGGGTCGATGGCGAGCGGGGTCAGTACCGGGAAGACGCGCTCCATGAAGCGCACGCGCAGCCATTCGATGTCGGTCTCGGAAAGCTCGTCTGCATCTAGGACGGCGAGCCCTGCCCGCTTCATCTCCGTGCGGATGTCGGTCCAGATGCGCTGCTGCTCGGCCATCAGCTGGCCGGCCTCGGCGCCGATGCGCTGGAGCTGCTGCTGCGGGGTCAGGCCGTCGGACGAGACGCGCGTGATGCCGGTCCGCGCCTGCTGGCGAAGGCCGGCGACGCGGACGGAGTAGAACTCGTCAAGGTTCGAGGCCGAGATCGACAGGAAGCGCAGGCGTTCGAGCAGCGGGTGGCGGCGGTTCTCCGCCTCCTCCAGCACGCGGCTGTTGAACTGCAGCCAGGAAAGCTCGCGATTGAAGAAGCGTTCGGGGGCGTTCACCAGCGGCGAGGTAATGCCGGGCGCATTGCGGCCCGCCGGCGCAATTTCGCGCACGCGTCCACGGATCGCCTTATCAGCTCGGTCTGCCATCATCGCCCAGTGTCTTCGGCCGGTCTGACGCCAGCCATGAAGAACGCGAATACCATCAATAGATTACGGATCGTTTGCGGGAATGTCAGGTCAACCCGGATCCATGCCCAGCGCCAGCAGCACGGCGCGGGCGGAATGGCGCCCTTCCGCCCGGCCCGGGGTGCGGGCGATCTGGTCAGCCACCCGGCCGACCGCCTCCCATGATCGCTCCATCCGGTTTGCGAGATAAGTCACTGATTTTTCTGGAATTATCAGGTGGCGAAGGGCGCTTTCCTCGCGCAGGCGGGCGGCAAGTGTTTCATCGTCAGGGGGCTGGATATGCGCCACCGGCATAGCTGCTAGGCGAGACCGTAAATCCGGCGGGGTGGTGAACCAGCCTGCGGGTTCGGTCCGGCCGGACAGCAGAACGGAGGCCCCGCGGTCCCGGCAAAGGTTAAGAGCGGCGAAGAGGCCCATTGCGGAAGCCGGATGGTCAGCGTCGTCGATCGCGAGAGCCGACACCGAGAGCCGGGCGATTTCGTCGATTTCGGCGTCGGCCAGCGCCGCGCCGGTGACGAAAGCTGCACCCGCGTCTTCCGCCCACATGCGCAACAGGCGCGTGCGGCCGGACTGAGGCTCGCCGACCAGCGCCATCTGTCCGCCAGGCCACAGCCGCCAGCGGCGTATCGAGGTGACGGCGGTGGCGTAGGAGCCTGACTCGATCAGTGGCCGGCTGCCGGGGTCTGCCTTTGGAAAGTCGAGGAACAGCTGGCCGGCATTCCGGCCGCTGCCTGACTGGCCGCCTGTCATGGCGCTCCCGTCGCCTGGAGCACCCAGCCGCCATCGGCGCTGCGCAGATCGACGCCGCGCGAGCGGAGATCGGACTGCAACTGCTCCGGGCTGCCGGCGAAGGAGAAGGTGATGTCCGCACCCGCGACCGAGATCGATTCGACATTGAGATCCTGCACCAGACGCGAGGATTCAAGGCCCTTGCGGATGCGTGTCCATTGCTGGAGGTCCGCGAAATTCGCGACGAGCGAAACGCTGGTCGAGCCCGTGGAACGCACGACAGAGGCCGCTTTCCACGCACGTTCCATCTCGGCCACTGCGCCCGTCTGCGCCGAAGCGAGGCTGTTGAACGGGCCGACAACGCCAATCTGCGGATTCTGGACAGCGCGCATGTCTGTGAGGCGCACATAGTATCCGGGGCCTTGCATATAGGCCTCTGCGGCGACGCCATGGTCGGCGCCCGTCGAGGTCAGCTCCCCCTGGATGTCTGGCGTCGTCGGCCGCTGCGGCCAGCCGCGCGTCGATGCGACATAGGGGGTCAGAAGCGTCTCATCGGACTTGCCGACGACGTTGGCGCCGGACCGCGTGACCCACTGGGCAGCCCAGTCGGCAGCATTCACGCCCACTGCGGCTACAGGCACGACAAGCGCCTTCGCCGCCTGGTTGTCGATATACGGAACGCCCCGCTGCTCGAAATAGGCGCGGACATCCGTGTCGCGAAATACCCAGGTGACGACGCCCGAGGAACGGATTCCGCCCGTGGCGGACGAGCTCTTCACGTCGCCCTGCGTCTGGTAGCCGCTGTAAAGGCGGGCGACCGCCGATGCTTCGATCGGAGACGTGGCGCGAGCGCGGTCCTCCGGAAGGGTGAGGCGTTCGATGAGCCGTTGCGCGCCGACGAGCCGGGCTTCGTTCCTGCCCTGAAGTGCAGCTTCGGCGGCGGAAGGCGCCACGGCATCGGCCACCAGGTCCTTCACCCGGTAGACGGGACTCTGGGCGAAAGCGGCCCCCGCGGCGGCGAAGGACACGGCAAGAATTGCAACGAATCTGGCGATTTTCCTCATGGCGGGCAGTCGTATCAGCGGCTTCCGGCAACTTAAAGGCAGGTTGTGCATGATCGTCTTGTCATGCTGGCGATAACTGGACGGATCGTGTTAGTGGCCGCGCATGAGCGGTGAAGATTCCAGCAAGCCCCTGACCTATCGCGACGCAGGCGTCGACATCGACGCGGGCGACGCACTGGTTGACGCCATCAAGCCGCTGGCGGCTTCGACGAAGCGCCCTGGCGCGGACGGCGCGCTGGGCGGTTTCGGCGGTCTGTTCGACCTCAAGGCCGCTGGTTTCAAGGACCCGGTGCTGGTTTCGGGCACCGACGGCGTCGGCACGAAGCTGATGCTCGCCTTCGCCACCAACCGGCACGAAACGATCGGCATCGACCTCGTCGCCATGTGCGCCAACGACGTGCTGGCCCAGGGCGCGGAGCCGCTCTTCTTCCTCGATTATTTCGCCACCGGAAAGCTCGACGCCAGCACGGGCGCGAAGGTGATCACGGGCATCGCGGAGGGCTGCCGGCAGGCAGGCTGCACCCTGGTGGGCGGCGAGACCGCAGAAATGCCGGGCATGTATGCGCCGGGCCACTACGACCTCGCCGGCTTCGTTGTCGGCGCGGTTGAGCGGCCGGACATCCTTCCGAAGACGGACGACATGAAGGCTGGCGACGTGCTTGTCGCGCTCGCCTCCTCCGGGCCGCACTCGAACGGCTATTCCCTGATCCGCCGCATCGTCGAGCGCACAGGGCTGGCGTGGGAAGACTGCGCGCCGTTCGATGAAAAGAAGAAGCTCGGCGAAGCGTTGCTCGCGCCCACGAAGATCTATGTGAAATCGCTGCTGCCCCTGATCCGCAACAAGCGCATCAAGGGCCTCGCCCACATCACCGGCGGCGGCATCACCGAGAACACGCCGCGCATGCTGCCGGATCGTCTCATTGCGAAGATCGACTACAAGGCGTGGACCCTCCCGCCCGTGTTCGACTGGCTGCAACGCGCCGGTTCAGTTTCGGACGAGGAAATGCGCCGCACGTTCAACTGCGGCGTCGGCATCGTGCTGGCGGTCGATCCCGCGGTGGCGCAGCCGCTGATGGAGCGCCTGATCAACGAGGGCGAAGAGCCGTTCGTGATCGGCGAGCTTGGCGCAGCGTGAGCCGCAAGCGGCTCGGCATTCTGATTTCCGGCCGCGGCTCGAACATGGAGGCGCTGCTCAAGGCCGCGCTTGACCCGGCCTGGCCGTGCGAACCCGTGCTCGTGCTGTCCAATCGCCCTGATGCGGGCGGGCTCGACAAGGCGCGCAGCTATGGCGTGCCCACCGCCGCCATCGACCACAAGACCTACGGCAAGGATCGCGAAGCCTTCGAGCGCGCGGTTGACGCCGAACTGCGCAATGCCGGCGTCGAACTGGTCGCGCTCGCCGGGTTCATGCGCGTGCTGACGCCGTGGTTCGTGAATGCCTGGGCCGGGCGCCTGATCAACATCCACCCCTCCCTGCTGCCGCTCTATCCCGGCGTGGACACGCACCAGCGCTGCCTCGATGCGGGCGACAAGGTGCATGGCTGCACGGTGCATCAGGTGACGGCAGGCGTGGACGAAGGCCCGGTGATCGGTTCAGCCGAGGTGGATGTCGTTGCCGGGGATACGCCCGAGAGTCTGGCTGCGCGTGTCCTGAAAGCCGAGCACCTGCTTTATCCGCGCTGCCTCGCGGCAGTGGCGCGCGGCGGAGGTGCGCGCGTGCGGGAGGATGTGGTGGTGGATGACGTGACGGTGCGGCTCTATGCGCCGCGGGGTTAGCACTACAGTTGCAGTCTTGTCTTGATGTGGGCTTGTCGGGCTGCGGCTTGATGGGCGCGTCGCCAGGCTGACCATGCGATGATGTGGGCAGGTTCGATGCGGCGATGCGCGAGGCGCGTTGCGATGCGACGGATTTCC
>JANOKS010000166.1:0-49310 GCA_031419455.1 Alphaproteobacteria bacterium | reverse complement strand
TGGGCCGTTCGACATTGTCGGCGACGTGCATGGGTGTTGTGACGAGCTTGAGGAGTTGCTTGAGCTGCTCGGCTATGACGTGGCGCGGGGCGCGGATCGATCCGTTACGGTGACGCCGCCTGTCGGGCGGACGCTGGTGTTTGTCGGAGACCTGGTGGATCGCGGGCCGCGGTCGCCGGATGTGTTGCGGATTGCGATGGCGATGCAGGACGCCGGGACCGGGCTCTGCGTGGATGGCAATCACGACAACAAGTTTTCGCGGTGGATCAATGGCGCGAGCGTGAAGGCGGCGCATGGCCTGCAGGCGTCGATCGACCAGATGGCGGAGGAGGATCCGGCGTTTCGCGCACGGGTGCGGAAGTATGTCGGGTCGTTGCCGATCTATCTGTGGCTTGATGGCGGCAAGCTGGTCGTCGCGCATGCAGGGATCAGGCAGGAGATGATCGGCAAGGATGGCGGCAAGGTGAAAGCCTTTGCGCTCTATGGCGACACGACGGGCGAGACGGATGGATTTGGCTCGCCCGTGCGGCTGAACTGGGCGCTGCAACACACGGGCGAGACGGCGGTGGTTTATGGGCACGTGGCTGCGCCCGAAGTGCAGGCGGTGAACAACACGTGGTGCATCGATACGGGATGCTGCTTTGGCGGCAAGCTCACGGCGTTGCGCTGGCCCGAGCGCGAGCTGGTCAGCGTGCCCGCACGGAAGGTGTGGTTCGAGCCGACGCGGCCTCTGGCTGATCGAACGCGATAGTTCAACATGGCTTGACGGCGTCTGGTTCGCGGTTTCCTGTTGGGCAAAACATCGAGGGACACACGCCCATGAAAACGCGCATCACGGAACTGTTCGGCATCGAGCATCCGATCATCCAGGGTGGCATGCACTATGTGGGCTTCGCGGAGATGGCGGCAGCCGTATCCGAAGCGGGCGGGCTGGGGATCATCACTGGGCTGACCCAGCGGACGCCGGAGGGCCTGCGCGCCGAGATTCGTCGCTGTCGGGAAATGACGAAAAAGCCGTTCGGCGTGAACCTCACATTCCTGCCGTCGGTGACGCCGCCTGACTATCCGGGCTTCGTGCGCACCATCATCGAGGAAGGCATCAAGATCGTGGAGACCGCCGGCAACAACCCGGCGCAGGTATTGCCGTTCTTCAAGGAGGCGGGCGTCAAGGTGATCCACAAGTGCACGTCCGTGCGTCACTCGCTGAAGGCGGAGAAGATCGGCTGCGACGCGGTGAGCGTCGATGGCTTCGAGTGCGGCGGCCACCCGGGCGAGGACGACGTACCGAACTTCATCCTGCTGCCGCGCGCGGCGGAGGAACTGAAGATACCGTTTGTTGCCTCAGGCGGCATGGCGGACGGCCGATCGCTCGTGGCGGCGATGGCGCTGGGCGCCGAAGGCATGAACATGGGCACGCGCTTCATGGCGACGAAGGACGCGCCGATCCACCAGAATGTGAAAGACGCGCTGGTTGCGGCAAGCGAACTCGACACGCGACTCGTCATGCGTCCGCTGCGCAATACGGAGCGCGTGTTGAACAATGCGGGCGTCACCAAGATCCTCGAGAAGGAGAAGCAGCTCGGCGCCGGCATCAAGTTCGAGGACATCATCGAGGAAGTGGCAGGCGTCTATCCGCGGATCATGAAGGATGGCGACATGGACGCCGGCGCCTGGAGCTGCGGCATGGTCGCGGGCCTGATCCACGACGTGCCGACCGTGAAGGAGCTGATCGACCGCATCATGCGCGAGGCGGACGAGATCATCACGAAGCGGCTGGCGGGGGCGGTGAGGGGGTAGCCCGGGGGCGGTTTCAGACCACGGCGGCTGCTGCGTCCTGCAGCGTCTTCACAACATCCTCCGGCAGGCGCCCTCGTGCGCCATCTTTGAACGTCAGCACGTTCGGCAGGCCAACCGGCGACTCGCCCGACAGAACGGCGAAGATCACCAGCGCTGCGAGATACGAGCCATAGACAGAAGGATGCAGCCCGTCCGGCGAATAGAGCCGGATGTCGCGCGGGGCCGCGCGCCAGGCTGCGCCCACGGGAAAGAACAGCGCGCCTATGTCGTCGGCCGCGAGCCGGTAGGATTCGATGACGCGGTCGAAATCGCTCCAGCTCCCGTCGCGCGGCCACACGCAATAGAGCGCTGGTCGTGCGCCAACGGCGGCGATGGATTCAGCGAAGCGTTTTGCATCGCGGCGCAGGTCGCGGCGGCTTTCGGGCTGCGCGGATGATCCCTGCTGCATCACCACAGTGCTCCAGCCGCCGCGAGCGATCGCCTTGTGCGCTTCGCGAGCCGGGGCGTGCCAGTGATCGCCCAGGCTGAAGGCAGGCTTCGCCACCATCTCGGCGACCGCGCCAAGCCCCGCGCCTGTGAACACCGCCTCGACGAGTGCGGGCAGGTTGTTGGTGTAGGTGAGGCTGTTGCCAATGAAGAGCACGCGCTGTTCCGCCGGCGGCTCCTGCGCGAGGGCTGGCGTCACGACCGAAGTCAGCGCGCCGAGCGCAAGCGCGCGCCGTGTCAGTGCAAAGCGATCGTCGTGCGCATGCATCCGCATTGCCCGTCCTCCTTCCGGCTGTGCAGACAATGGCGGCGGCTTGCGGAGCGGGCAACGCACAAAAGCAAAGGGCGAGGTGGTGATCCGCCTCGCCCTTCGTGTCCGGTTCGTTGAAAAGCTGATTCAGCCCTGACCCGGAGGCGGGGCCAGCGCTTCGTCGATCATCTCTATGCCATTCGCGATGAACGGCGCCAGCCTGCACTTGCCATTGCAGACATCAGCCAGTTTCAGAAGCGCAGCGCGTTGGCCGTGCGCGGCTGTGGTGTCGCCGAGCTTCGCGTAGGTGACGCCGAGACGGCTCTTTGGATCGGGGTGACGCGGCATTTTACTCGCTGCGATCTCGAGATGCTTCTTCGCATCTTCCCACTTGCCGAGATCCATCCGCGTCGCGCCGAGATAGAAGTTCACAGCGGGATCGCGCGGATTGCGCTTCACGGCCTTGGCGAAGACTTCTTCGGCACGCGCGAAGTCCTTGGCCTCAAGCGCGTTGAAAGCGGACTCGATGCGAGGGCTGGCCGCCATGCCGGGGTCGCCCGTGTGGTCTCCGCTCCAGGCCGGCTCGGCCGGCGCGGTGTGGATGGTCAGGTAGGAAGACGCAGGTGGCGCGTCTTGCGCGCTGGCGGCGCCAGCGAGCGTTGCGGCGGCGGCGAACAGAGCGGAAAGCGTAACCCTCTTCATGTGTTTCCCTCCAACGGTGAGGGCGATCTTACGCGGTTGCGGAGGGGGCGTCATCGCTGACGTTTGCGGCAGGGCAAGCACAAAAAAGCGAGACAGTTACCCGCCTCGCTTTTGTAAGCTGCTTCCTTGGGGAGATGCCTACTCGGCCTTCACTTCCGGCAGGCTGCCGGCGGCCGGCATGGATTTCTTCGTGAGGAAGACCGCGATGTTGCGCTTGTCTTCGTCGGTGAGGCCGCCGACCACGCCGGCCATCATCGGCACGGGGGTGGTTAGCGACTGGATGATCTTGTCGTTGTCGAGGGTTGCAAGCTTGTCGAGCTTGGGGGCGTTCATCATGCCCGGCTCGTGGCACATCTTGCACTTGGCCTCGTAGAGCGCGGCGCCTTCGGCCGGGCCGGGCTCGGCGAACGCAGGCGCGGCGAGGACCGCAAAACCGAGAACAGCAGCAACAAGTTTCATGGAAGCCCTCCAGGTAACGTGTGGCGCTTTTAGTCGGCCCGACCTGAACAGGCCATGACCAAGCGCAGTAATTGCTGATCTGCGGCGTTTTGGCCTCATCCGGGGGCGGAATCGCCCTTTTCCTGTCCAGATGCTATACACGCCGCTCGATCGGGCGGCCGGGCGACCGCTGGTACGCAAGTGCTGGAGGAAAGTCCGGGCTCCACGAAGGCAAGGCGGCGGATAACGTCCGCCCGGAGCGGTGCTCACAAGGCGCCGGGCCGAGGGATAGCGCCACAGAAAGCAAACCGCCTCCCGAAGCCTTTGGCGTAGGGAGGTAAGGGTGAAAGGGTGCGGTAAGAGCGCACCGCGTCCCTGGCGACAGGGATGGCAAGGCAAGCCCCGCCTGGAGCAAGACCGAATAGGGACGGACGCAGCCAATCCTTCGGGAAAGTCTGCAGGCGCGCCTCCGCGCTCCGTCCGGGTTGGTCGCGTGAGGCGGTCCGCAAGGGCCGTCCCAGAGGAATGGTCGCCCAGGGGTTGGCTCTCTTTCGTGAGAACTGGCCCTGGACAGAACCCGGCTTACAGGCCGTCCGATCGAGTTTTATCCATTTGCTGTGGACAGATTTGCGGCGCCTTGAGCATCCGCCAAGCGCCTGACTCTAAGGGAGTTAGGGAGGCGCTATTCACAGGTCGTAAACCACTTATCCACACCCCCGACGATATAGCTCACCGATCTACCGGATTTGTTCCGTGCGCGGACGTCTCAAAGGTTAACGGCGGGCTAACGTCCCGTTGTTTCCCATACTACCCCATGGTATCCCGTGTACCTCCACGGAAGGGCTGCCGTGGCGGGACAAACTGGGGCGCAATCCCATCCGGGAACGGCGCAAAGCGGGCATTCGGGAGCATGTTTCTCTCCTCTTTCGAGAGCAGCGTTGACGCAAAGAAACGGGTCTCGATCCCGGCCGCCTTTCGCAAGGCGATCGGGCGCGCAGACAGCGTGTTCCTGTGGCCGTCGCTGGACAAGCCATGCATCGAGGGAGCGGGTCAGCGCCTGATGGAAGAGTTCGACGCCTCGTTGAGCGAGCTGGACCTGATGGATCCGCGCCGCATCGCGCTGGCGAACTACATCATGGGCGAGGCGCGGCAGGCCAAGCTGGACGAGGGCGGACGCGTGGTGCTGGACGCGGAGCTGCTAGCGATAGCTGGCGTTAGCGAGAAGGCGAAGTTCGTGGGATTGGGCGACCGTTTCCAGATCTGGGAGCCGGCCGCCTACGAGGGCGAGAAGGCCAGGATGCGTGCGCTCGCGAAAGAGAATCTCGGCCTGCTCAAGGCCAAGCCGCGCCGTCCGGAAGAGGCGCCGGCCGAATGAGCGATGGTCCCGTATCACCCCATGCCGGGACGCACGTTCCGGTCCTGGCCGAGGAAGTGATCCACGCGCTGGCGCCAGTTGAAGGCGCCGTGATGGTGGATGGCACTTATGGTGGTGGTGGGTATGCGCGCGCGGCGCTGGCGGTCGCCAACTTCACGCTCATAGCAATCGACCGCGATCCGGAGGCGATGGAGCGAGCGTGGGCGCATGCGGGCAAGGACAAGCGTGTTATTCCGGCGGCGGGACGGTTCGGCGAAATCGAGCAGATCCTGCACGCGATGAACCGCGATCATGTCGATGGCATCATGCTGGATCTTGGCGTGTCGTCCTTCCAGATCGACGAGGCCGAACGCGGTTTTTCCTTCATGCGCGATGGGCCGCTCGACATGCGGATGGAAAAGCGGGGCCCGAGCGCCGCCGACGCCGTCAATCACCTTACAGAGGGCGAGCTGGCCGACATCATCCATATCCTCGGCGAGGAACATGCGGCGCGGCGCATCGCGCGTGAGATCGTGCATCGCCGCCGGTCTCAGCCTTTCACCACGACGCTCGACTTTGCCGACGTCGTCGAGAAGGCGCTGGGCGGGCGGCGCGGCAAACCCACCCATCCCGCAACA
The DNA here is from genome assembly GCA_031419455.1 of Alphaproteobacteria bacterium. Classification (GTDB taxonomy): domain Bacteria; phylum Pseudomonadota; class Alphaproteobacteria; order Caulobacterales; family Hyphomonadaceae; genus UBA7672. The sequence goes on along the minus strand of JANOKS010000166.1, from coordinate 43,645 downwards.
CGCACCTTCCAGGCGCTGCGCATGTGGGTGAACGATGAATCTGGCGAGCTGGTGCGCGCGCTCGCCGCAGCAGAACGTGTGCTGAAACCGGGCGGAAGGCTGGTGATCGTAACCTTCCATTCAATCGAGGACCGCATCGTCAAACTCTTCCTGCGGTCGCGTTCCGGCAATGATCCTGGCAGCTCGCGCCACTTGCCGCTCGCGAAAAAGGGAAAGGCGCCGACGTTCGAGGTGCTCCAGCGCAAGGCCATCGAGGCGGGCGAAGCGGAGACAGCGAGCAATCCGCGCGCACGTTCGGCGCGGCTGCGCTGGGCGCTGCGCACCGAAGCGCCTTCGTGGGATGTGGACGCTGACGACGGGTTCCGCCTGCCGGGGCTCAAACAGCTTGAGGGAGTTGCCTGATGAAACGCCTGGTCATCATCGGCGGACTGGTCGTCGCGGTGCTCGCGGTCGCGGTCTATCGCGCCAAGCTGAGCGCGGAGGAGACGCAGGTCCGCATCGATGAACTGAAAGTCGAGGCGCAGGCGGAGGGGGCGGCAATCGCGAGCCTGCGCGCCGATGAGGCAGTGCTCACGCGGCCGGAACGTATCGGCGGCATCGCGCAGCAGCAGCTGGGTCTCGAACCCGCCAACCCCAGCCAGTACGTCGCGCCCGAGGCGCTGAAGCAGCGGCTGGGCGAAGAGAAGCTGCGCCTGCCCACGCCTGCCGAGGGAGCCAAGCCGCAGCAGCAATGAGAGCATTCGCCGCGCCATATTCCAGGGACCTCTGGGGTCCGCGCCGCGCCCGCATTATTGCGGTGGGTCTCGCGCTGGTCTTCACGGTGATCGTGGGCCGGTCGGCCTATGTGGCCTTCAACGGTCCCGACCGCAGCGCAGTGCCCGTCGCGGCGGTGGAAGCCGCGCGCCGCGCCGACATCATGGATCGCCGTGGCGAGCTTCTGGCCACGACGGTCGAGGGGATGTCGCTTGCGGTCGATCCGAGCGCGATCTGGGATTCGCGGGATGTCGTGGCTGGCATTAGGACAGTCTTCCCTGACCTGCGCGAGGATGCGCTGACCGCCATCATGGCGGACAAGAAGCGCCAGTTCGCCTGGGTGAAGCGCGGGCTGGACGACGAGCAGATCAAGGCGCTGAAGGAGCTGGGCGTCGAGGGCCTGATGTTCGTCAGCGAGCCGCAGCGCCGCTATCCGGGTGGGAGCCTCGCGGGTCATTTCCTCGGCTACACCAGCATCGACGGCGATGGCCTCGAAGGCATCGAGAACGTTTACGATGAGCGGCTGAAACAGGGCGGCGTGGCGCTGCAGTTGACGCTGGACGCCAGCGTGCAGTTCGTCGTTGAGGAAGAGCTCACGCGCGCCTTTGCAGATTTCGACATGAAGGGCGCCGTGGGCATCGTGATCGACGCACATAGCGGCGCGGTTCGTGCGATTGCCTCCTGGCCCGAGATCGATCCACGCAGGCGCGGCGAAGAGGGCGATGACGCCAGGACCAATCGCGCCCTCAATGCGCGCATGGAGTTGGGCTCGATCTACAAGCCGCTGACGGTGGCCGCCGCGATGGAAGCGGGAGCGCTGCAGCCGGCGGATACATTCGATGTCTCGATGCCGGTGAAGATCGGCGCGGTGATGGTGCGTGACCTGCATCCGCTGACGCGTGTGTCGGGCAAGGCGGCGACGGCGGAGGACATTCTCGCCGAGAGCTCCAACATCGGCGCAGCCCTGATCGCGCAGCGGATCGGCGCGGACCAGCAGAAGGCATTCCTCGGCAAGCTTGGCCTGCTGGCCGGGCATGGCGGGGAGGGACCGCAATGGGCCTCGCCACTGATCCCGCAGACATGGGACCAGACCGCGATGGCGACGGTCGCCTATGGTCATGGCATCTCGGTGAGCCCGCTGGCCTTCGCGATGACGTATGCGCCGTTTGCGAATGGCGGGGAGTATGTCTCGCCCAGCTTCATCGAGCCGATCGATCCCGCAAACATCAGGCAGACGCGCGTTATGTCGGCGCGGACGGCGGACGCTGTGCTGGGCATGATGCGCACGACGGTCACGCAAGGCTCCGGCAAGCTTGCGGAAGCGAACGGCTACGAAGTCGCCGGCAAGACGGGAACGGCGGAAAAGCCGACGCCCGACGGTTACGATCCCGACAGGAACATAACGTCTTTTGCCGCGGTCTTCCCCGCATCCCGCCCTCAATTTGTCGTGCTAGTCGTGCTCGATGAAGCGCAGCCCAGAACGGGCGAGCAACGCACGGCCGCCTATACGGCGGCATTGATCGCCGGAAAGGTGATCGCGCGCGCGGCCCCGCTGCTGGATGTGCAGCCCGTGCTTGAGGCGACCGCGACGCGCGGCTCGGCTCCGCCGGTGCGGACGAGTGCTGAGGGGGACGCGCAATGAGACTGGACACGCTGATCCCCGGCGCGCCTGCGCTAGACGTAACCGGCATCACGGCGGACAGCCGCAAGGTGAAGCCGGGGTTCCTGTTCGCGGCGCTGCAGGGCGTGGCGAAGGATGGGCGCGAGTATATCGACGCTGCGATCAACGCCGGCGCGGTTGCGATCCTGACGGACGATCGCGCCGGTGAGTGGAGCGTGCCGGCGGTGAAGATCGCAGAGCCGCGGCTCACGCTGGCGAAAGCGGCAGCGGCGTTCCACCCAGCGCAGCCTGGCATCGTCGCGGCGGTGACGGGCACGAACGGCAAGAGTTCGACGGTCGATTTCCTGCGCCAGATCTGGGCGAGCATGGGCCGCAAGGCGGCGTCGATGGGCACGCTGGGCGCCATTGGGCCGTCGGGTGTTGTCGACCTCGGTCACACGACGCCGGACCCGGTCGCGATCCACGACACGCTTTCGACGATGGCGAAGGAGGGCGTGACGCACGCGGCGATGGAGGCCTCGAGCCACGGCCTCTCGCAGTATCGCCTGCATGGCGTGAAGCTGGCGGCGGGAGCGTTCACCAATCTCACGCAGGACCATCTCGACTATCATGTCGATTTCGACGACTACCGCCGCGCCAAGATGAAACTGTTTTCGGAACTTCTGCCGACGGGTGCGCCTGCCGTGATCAATGCCGACAGCCCGGAACTCGAAAACTTCGAGGCCGTGGCGCAGGAGGCGGGGCTCCGGACATTCACGGTCGGCTGGCGCGGGCGGGACCTGCGCATTTCTGAAGCGCTGCCGCGCGGAACGGGACAGGACCTGGTGATCCAGTGGGGCGGCGGCGCGGAGAATGAGCGGACCGTGCACCTGCCGCTGATCGGCGAATTCCAGGCGCTGAACGCGCTGTGTGCCGCTGGCATCGCGATGGCGCTGGGCGATGATGTGCATGCCGTGCTCGACGGCCTGACGCAGCTCAAGGGCGTGCATGGGCGGCTTGAGCTGGTCGGCCAGACGGCGGGCAAGGCGCCGGTGTTCGTCGACTATGCGCACACGCCCGACGGGCTCAACGTTCTTCTCCGCGCCGCGCGCCCGCATGTGAGGGGTAAGCTGATCGTGGTGTTCGGCTGCGGGGGCGATCGCGATGCGACCAAGCGGCCGATCATGGGCGATGTCGCGCGACGGCTGGCCGACGAAGTTATCGTCACCGATGACAATCCGCGCTCGGAAGAGCCCGCTGCGATCCGTGCCGCGATCCGCAAGGGCGCGCCGGACGCCAGCGAGATCGGCGACCGGGCCGCCGCGATCCAGGAGGGCGTGCGCCGGCTGAAGCCGGGCGATGCGCTGCTGATCGCGGGCAAGGGGCATGAGACAGGACAGATCGTGAAGGGCGTCACGATCCCGTTCTCCGATTTCGATGTCGCGCGTGCGGCGTTGCGGGACCTGGGAGGCGGGGCGTGAGTCATCTACTGACATCGCAACATACACCGCCGCTCTTCCCGACGAATGTCGGGATCCAGGGCTGGCCGCGCGGCTTGTCGAGGCTTGGGACCTCAGGCCTGTGCAAGTCGGTGCACCGTTCCTGGGTCCCGACGTTCGTCGGGACGAGCGGGGATAGGTTTGCGGGAGGAGGCTCGCATGTCTGATCCCGCGCTTTCGCCACTCTGGACATCCGACGAAGCCGCCGCCGCGACGGGCGGCAAGGCGCTTGGGACGTGGGCGGTGAATGGCGTGTCGATCGACACACGCTCGCTGCAGCCCGGCAATCTGTTCGTGGCTCTGTCGGATGTGCGCGACGGGCATGATTTCGTCGCCAACGCTTTCGCGGCTGGCGCCGAGGCGGCGTTCGTGTCGCGCGACGTGCTTGGAGGCCATCCGGGCCTGCTGGTGGACGACGTGCTGCCGGCGCTGGAGCGCATGGGGCTTGCAGCGCGCGCTCGCACGGGCGCGGTCTGCGCGGCGGTTACGGGATCGGTGGGCAAGACCAGCGTCAAGGAGATGCTGGCGCGCATCTATCGCGCGGCGGGCAGGGCGCACTGGTCGGACAAGTCGTTCAACAATCACTGGGGCGTGCCGCTGACCTTGGCGCGCATGCCACGGGAAGCGGAGCGCGCGATCTTCGAGATCGGCATGAATACGCCGGGCGAGATCGCGCCGCGTTCTCTGATGGTGAAGCCGCATGTGGCGATGATCACCCGCATCGCGCCGGCCCACCTGCAGGGCATGGGCTCGGTCGAGGGCGTGGCGGACGAGAAGGCGCAGATTTTTGCCGGCTTGCAGGATGGTGGCGCGGCGATCCTTCCCGCCGAAGACAAGTTTCACGACCGCCTGCGCGCGGCGGCTGTGCAGCTGCAGCCTTCGGCGCAGCTCTACAGCTATGGCGGCGCTGCGGGGCCGCGCGCGGCGACGCCTGTGCGCTATGAGACCGACGGCTTCACCTCGCGCATCGAGATCGATGTGATGGGCCAAGTTGTCGGTGTCAGCCTCGACGCAGTTGGCGAACACTGGGCGGGCAATGCGGCGCTTGCGTTGCTCGCGGCTGTTCTCTCCGGGGTGAGTGCAAGCGATGCCGCCGAGGCGCTGTCGGGCTATGCGCCGCCGGCGGGGCGGGGCGTCGCGGAGGCGATCAGATTGCCGCAGGGTGGCGATGTGACGCTGGTCGACGACGCCTACAACGCCAATCCGGAATCGATGCGTGCCGCGATCGAGGGCTTCGGGCGCAGGCCTGGGCGCCGCATCGTTGCGCTTGGCGAAATGCGCGAACTCGGCGAGGGGTCTGCTTCGCTGCATGCAGGACTGGCCGACGCAATCGTCGCAGCGAACGTTTCGCACGCGGTGCTGTCGGGAGGCGAAATGATACACCTTGCCGATGCGTTGAAGCAGCGTGCGCCAAGCATGCGAGTCGAACATGTCACAGGTCCGGCCGAAGCGGCTGCGCAGGTGAAAAGCTGGTTGGAACCGGGGGACGCTGTCTTGATCAAAGGCTCGAATGCGTCCGGCATGGCGCGAGTTGGAACGGCGCTCAGACAGATGAGCGAAAGCGCCGCCGCCAAATCGCAGAAAGCGTCAGGGGCGTAACATGCTGTACCATCTCCTCTCGCCCTACACGGGCGAGCTGAACCTGTTCAGCTTCGTGACGTTCCGCGTGGCGCTTGGCCTGACGACCGGCCTCGTGCTGACCATGCTGTTCGGCTATCCGATGATCCTCTGGCTGCGGAAGAAGCAGGGCAAGGGTCAGCCCATCCGCTCCGACGGCCCGGAAAGCCATCAGGCCAAGAAGGGCACGCCCACCATGGGCGGCTTTCTCATCCTGTTCGGGATTCTCTCGGGCACCCTGCTGTGGGCCGACCTCACCAACCAGTATATCTGGATCGTGCTTTTTGTGACCGTCGGATTCTGTTTCGTCGGCTTCATCGACGACTACCAGAAGGTCACCAGGAAGGGCACGGCCGGACTGTCAGGAAAAGTCAGGCTGCTGATGGAGTTCGTCATCGCCGGCGTCGCCGTGTGGTGGATCTCCGTCTACGCGCAGGCGACGACCGATGCAGCGCTGGCGGCCGGCACGCTTGCGGTGGCGCCGCAGCCTGGGTTCGCGACAGGCCTCGCGCTGCCCTTCCTCAAGGACTTCATGTTCGACCTCACGATCTATGGCTTCATCGCTTTCGGGGCGTTCGTGATGGTGGGCGCAGGCAACGCCGTGAACTTCACCGATGGTCTCGACGGCCTCGCCATCGGGCCGGTGATGATCGCCGGCGCCACGTTCGGCTTCATCGCCTACGCCACCGGCACGCCGCGCTTTGCCGACTACCTGCTGCTGTCGCCGACGCCGGGCACCGCCGAACTGTCTGTCGTGATGGGCTCGCTGATGGGCGGAGGGCTCGGCTTCCTGTGGTACAACGCGCCGCCGGCGAAGATCTTCATGGGCGACACCGGCTCGCTGGCGCTGGGCGGATGCCTCGGCGCGATGGCGGTGTGCGTGAAGCACGAGATCGTGCTGGCGATCGTCGGCGGCCTGTTCCTGTTCGAGGCGCTCTCGGTCATCATCCAGGTGTTCTACTTCAAGGCGACTGGAAAGCGCTTCTTCAGGATGGCGCCCATCCACCACCATTTCGAGAAGCTCGGCTGGTCGGAGCCGACCGTCGTCATCCGCTTCTGGATCATCGCCTTCCTGCTGGCCCTCATCGGCCTCGCCACCCTGCGTCTGAGGTGAGGCACAGGTGATCCCGGTCCGCACATTCGAGGGAAAGGACGTGGCAGTGTTCGGCCTTGGCAGGTCGGGCATCGCCACAGCCAAGGCCCTGATGGCTGGCGGCGCCCGCGTGTGTGCGTGGGACGACAATGAGAGCGCGCGCAAGGCGGCCGAGGCGGCCGGCGTACCGATGGTCGATCTCAACCGCCGGGACTGGCAGACCTTTGCGGCGCTGGTGCTGTCTCCGGGCATCCCGTTCCGCTTCCCGGAACCTCACCGCTTCGTGCGCATGGCGCAGATGGTGGGCGTGCCTGTGATCGGCGACATGGAGCTGTTCGCTCGCGCCGTGAACGAGTTCCGCTCGGTCGAACGTCCGCGCATCGTCGGTGTGACGGGCACGAATGGGAAATCAACCACGACGGCGCTGATCGGGCACATCCTGAAGACGTGCGGCAAGGACGTGCGCGTCGGAGGCAATATCGGCGTTGGCGTGCTCGACCTCGAGAAGCTGCATGCCGAGGCGATCTACGTGCTCGAACTGTCGAGCTACCAGCTCGACCTCGCCGAAAGCCTGCGCTGCGACATCGCGGTGATGCTCAATATCTCCCCTGACCATCTCACGCGCCATGGCGGCATGGACGGCTATGTCAGCGCCAAGCGCCGCATCTTTCGCAATCAGGGGCCGGACGATGTCGCCATCATAGGCGTGGACGACATGCGCGCAGGGGTCATGTCGACGCAGCTGACGTGCGAGGGCCTGCGCCGCGTGATCCCGATCTCCGCCGAGTACGGCCTTGGCCGCGGCGTCGCCGTGCTCGATGGCATGCTGCAGGATTCGATCGCCGGCCGCGCCGAACAGCCGGTGAGTGTCGCCGGCGCGAAGGCGCTGCCCGGCCGACACAACCACCAGAACATCGCGGCGGCCTACGCGGCCTGCCATGCGCTGGGGCTTGAGCCGGCGGATATCCTCGCTGCGATCCAGACTTTCCCCGGACTGCCGCACCGGCTGGAGAATATTGGCGCCATCGACGGCGTGCGCTTCATCAACGACTCGAAGGCGACCAACGCTCAGGCGGCCGAGCAGGCGATCCGCGCTTTCCCCAATGCGTGGTGGATCGTCGGCGGCCGGCCCAAGGAAGAGGGGATCGATGAACTCGCCCCGCTGTTCGGCATGATCCGCAAGGCCTACCTGATCGGCGAGTCGACCGACGCTTTCGCCCGCGCGCTTGAGGGCAAGCTGGACCATGCGAAGTGCCGCACGATGGATGTCGCCGTGACCCAGGCGTTCGAGGATGCGCGCGCATCCGGCGTTGCAGGGGCTGTCATCCTGTTCTCGCCGGCCTGCGCCAGCTTCGACCAGTTCCGCGATTTCGAGCAGCGTGGCCTCGCCTTCCGGCAGGAAGCCGCGAAGCTGGTGAAGCGCCGCACGCCAACCGAGCCAGCGTGAGCCCACGATGCAGATCTTCAGGAGATCAGACAGATCGCCGCTCGCTGAATGGTGGCGCACGGTCGACAAGGGCCTGATCGCCGCGGCGCTGATCCTGCTCGGCGCGGGCATCGTGTTGTCGCTGGCGGCGGGACCGGCGGCGGCGGCGAAACTCGACATCGAGGACCCGTTCCATTTCGTCTACCGGCAGGCGGGGTTCGCGCTGGGCGCCATCGGAATACTTCTGGGATCCTCGCTGCTTGATCCGGTGTGGGCGCGGCGGGTCTGTCTCGTGCTGTTCGTGCTGTGCTTCTTCCTGATGGCCGGGCTCCTGCTGTTCGGACATGAGGCGAAGGGCGCGACGCGCTGGATCCGCGTTTGGGGCACGACCTTCCAGCCATCGGAGATCATCAAGCCGGCGCTGGTCGTGCTGACGGCGTGGCTGCTGGCGCAGCGCGAGAAATTTCCTGCGGGGCCATGGGCGCCGATTGCATTCGCCTTCTACATCGTGACGGTGGGGCTTCTGCTGCTGCAACCGGATGTCGGGCAGGCGGCGCTGGTGACGGCGGCGTTCGTCATCGTGTTCTTCATCGCGGGACTGCCGCTGCGCTGGGCGGCGGGGTTTGCGGTTGTCGGGACGCTGGTCGCGTTCCTGCTCTACAACTTCATTCCGCACGTGCGGTTTCGCGTGAATTCGTTTCTCAGCCCCACCGACTACGACACCTACCAGATCGACAAGGCGCGGCAGGCGATTGAGCGGGGCGGGCTGTTCGGCGTCGGGCCGGGCGAGGGCACCGTGAAGCGCGCGCTGCCGGATGCGCATACCGACTTTGTCTACGCCGTGGCGGGCGAGGAGTTCGGGCTCATCGTGCTGGTCGGTCTTACCGTGATCTTCGCGGTGATCGCGATCAAGGGCATCATGGAGGCCTCGAAGCAGGTCGATATCTATCAGCGCGCAGCAGGCGTCGGGCTCTACGCAATCTTTGGCTTGCAGGCGGCGGTGAACATGGCGGTGAACCTGTCGCTCATTCCGCCGAAGGGGATGACGCTGCCGCTTGTGTCGTCGGGCGGATCATCGCTTCTGGGGTCGGCGCTGACGCTTGGCCTTGCGCTGGCGCTCACGCGCAGGCAGCCGGAAACTTCGCTCTCGCATCTGAGGCACGCATGACGTCTTCCATCAAGCCGCTGGTCGTGATCGCCGCCGGCGGCACGGGCGGACACATGTTCCCCGCCCAGGCCTTCGCCGACGAGATGCATGCGCGCGGCTGGACCGTGGCGCTGGTGACGGACGAGCGCGGCGCGAAGTACGCGACCCATTTTCCGGCCGACTGGCGGCTCCAGGTGGACGCGGCGACGTTCGGATCGAAGATGCCGCACAAGCTGCTGGCGAGCGCGCTGAAGCTGCGCAAGGGAACGGCCGAGGCGCGGCGGAATTTCGAGAAGACCAAGCCGAAGCTCGTCGCGGGCTTTGGCGGCTATCCGTCCTATCCGTCGCTGTCGGCGGCGCGCGCGATGGGCGTGCCGATCGTCATTCATGAACAGAACTCGGTGCTTGGCCGCGTCAACCGGCTGTTCGCCAAGAGCGCGAAATTCGTTGCCTGCGGCTTTGATCGTCTCGATCGGCTTCCGCCAGGCGCGGAAGGGACAAAGCGTGTTGTTGGCAATCCCGTCCGCAATCCGATCAAGGCTGTGCGCGAGAAGCCCTATCCGGAGCTCGACGATGCCGGGCCGCTCAACCTGCTGATCACCGGCGGCAGCCAGGGGGCGCGGCTGTTCGGCGAGGTGATCCCGAAGGCGATCGTGTCGCTGCCCGCAGAGCAGAAAGCGCGGCTGCATGTGGTGCAGCAGGCGCGTGAGGAACAGCTGGAGAGTGTGCGCGCGGTTTACAAGGAGGCTGGGGTGAAGGCGACGGTCGAGGCCTTCTTCTCCGACATGCAGGACCGGCTGGCCGCCGCGCACCTCGTGATTGCGCGGGCCGGCGCATCGACCGTGACGGAACTCGCTGTCGCCGGCCGGCCGTCGATTCTCATTCCGCTCGGCATCGCGATGGACGACCACCAGACTGCCAATGCCGAAAGCATGGTCACGGGCGCTGCGGCCGACGTCGTTCCCGAGCCGAAGTTCAATGTCGAAACGTTCACGCCGCTGCTGCTCGAACGCCTCACCAATGCCGGCGTGCTGAAAGCGCGCGCGCGGGCGGCGTGGCAGCTCGGCAAGCCGAACGCGGCGAAGGAGCTGGCCGATCTTGCGGAACAGGCGGCGGGTGTGTCAGCAAGGCTGGATGCTTAAGCCTCGCGCCAGCCTGATGCTCGTGCCGCTTGCTCTCGCCTGCGCTGGGTGCGAGCCGGAAATCGACGCCAAGGCCAAGGCGGACGAACTCCGGACGGTCCCTAACCGTGCCGACACGCTCAAGGATTTCATCAGTATCGCGGAAGCAGGCGCCTCGATTGCGAGCACTCGACCGACACAGAGGCCAACTGCTGGTGGCATGAGCCGGACAAGCTGTCGTGGACGTCGTTTGTGCCTTGCGCCGAGATTTTCAGCGCCATCAACGCAAGCGGAAACTTTGTCGACGGACGTCGGCAGGGCGACTATGTAGTCGAGGACTCCTACACCGGCTGCTAAGCCACAACTCCTGACAGGTTCGCGATGCGTAGAACAATCCCCTTCGATGTCGGCGCCGTGCACTTCGTCGGCATAGGCGGCATCGGCATGTCGGGTATTGCCGAGGTGATGCTGAACCTTGGCTATCAGGTCTCCGGCTCGGACATGAAGGCGGGCGCCAATACAGAGCGGCTGGCAACACGCGGCGCGAAGATCATGATCGGGCACAAGGCCGAGAACATCGAGGGCGTTGGCGCGCTGGTGATCTCGACCGCGATCAAGGGCGGCAATCCGGAAGTGGATGCGGCGCGGGCGCGTGCCATTCCGGTTGTGCGGCGGGCCGACATGCTGGCCGAACTGATCCGGCTGAAATGGACGGTCGCGATTGCCGGCACGCACGGCAAGACGACGACGACGTCGATGGTGGCGGCGTTGCTGGATGGCGTCGGGCTCGACCCGACCGTGATCAATGGCGGCGTCATCAACGCCTACGCGTCGAACGCCAAGCTGGGGCAGGGCGAGTGGATGGTGGTGGAAGCCGACGAGAGCGACGGCACCTTCACCAAGCTTCGACCGACTGTGTGCATCGTCACAAATATCGATCCCGAGCACATGGATCACTACGGCTCGATGGAAGCGCTGCGGAAGGGGTTCGACACCTTCGTCGAGAACCTTCCCTTCTATGGCTTTGCCGTGCTGTGCGCCGATCATCCCGAAGTGCAGGCGCTGGCCTCGCGCATTCCGGATCGTCGTCGCATCACCTATGGCTTCAATCCGCAGTCCGACCTCTGGGCCGTGAATGTCCGCTCGGATGCGGATGGATCGACGTTCGATCTTGTGCTGCGCTCGCGCGGCGAGGTGGATCAGACGCGCTGGGTTGGCCTCAAGCTGCCGATGGCGGGGCGGCACAATGTGCAGAATTCGCTGGCGGCGATTGCGGTGGCGCGCGAGCTCGGCGGGACCGAAGAGCAGATCCGCGCGGCGTTGCAGAAGTTCGGCGGGGTCAAGCGCCGCTTTACCCCGGTGGGCGACTGGAATGGCGTGCGGATCATCGACGACTACGGCCACCATCCGGTGGAAATCGCCGCCGTGCTGCGGGCTGCGCGCGATGTGCAGGGGCGCGACAAGCGCGTGATCGCTGTGGTGCAGCCGCATCGCTACACCCGCCTGCGCGATTTGTTCGAGCAGTTCTCGACCTGCTTCAACGACGCCGACGAAGTTTATGTGGCGCCGGTCTATGCCGCGGGCGAGCAGGCGATCGACGGCATCAGCCATGAGAGCCTGGTCAAGGGCCTCATCAATCATGGCCACCGTTCGGCGAAGGCGATCGGATCGCTGGCGGAACTTCCCGCTGTCATCCGCAACGCCGTGAAGACGAATGACGAGATGGTGGTGTGCCTCGGCGCCGGCGACATCACCACGCATGCGAATGCGCTGGCGGACGACCTCAAGCGCGGCTGATTCCACGCCCGGCACAGTTATTGCCCTTGATCAGGCATTGCCTTTGGTCAGACCTCGCATTGGGTCATCAACCCTTGTGCGGTGGGGCGCGAATGAGACTCTCGATCATCGTCTGCACCTTCAACCGCGCCTATGCCTTGCAGCCCTGTCTCGACTCCATCGCTGCGGCGATTGCAGCAGCGCCCGGGTCGGACGCAGAAATCGTCGTGGTAAACAACAACTCCACTGACGACACCAAGGCGGTGCTGGAGCAATGGGCCGGCGCGTGTGCCATTCCGGTGCAACTGATCTTCGAGGCGAAGAAGGGCCTTGCCGCCGCCCGCAACTGCGGCATTCGCGCCGCGAGAGGCGACATCATCGCCTTCACCGACGATGACTGCCGCATGCGTCCCGCCTATGTGAGCGACCTGTTGCGCCACTACGCGATGGACCAGGAAGCCGTGATGCGCGGCGGGCGGATCGAGCTTGGCGATCCCACGGATCTTCCGCTCACCATCAAGACCGATCTCGAGCCGATGCGCTGGGACAGGAGCGCGCCCGCGGCCCGGCATGCGCTGATGGGCGGTGAATGTATTGCTGGCTGCAACATGGCGATGCCGCGCGCGGTGATCGACAAGCTGGGGCCGTTCGACGAGAAGCTGGGGGCAGGGGCCAGGATTCCCGGCGGCGAGGACACCGACTACTTTCTCCGCGCCTATCTCGCCGGCGTTCCGATCGTGTATGTGCCCGACATGGTCATCGACCACTGGCATGGACGGAAAAGTCCGCAGCAGGCAAACCGGCTGGTGCGCAACTACAGCACCGCAAATGGCGCGCTCTATGCCAAATACCTGTTCCGCGCGCCGTCCGTTTGCCGCGGTCTCTACTGGGATATCCGCAACGCCCTGAAAGAGCTTTTCAGGGGCCGCAATACATACTTGCCTGACTGGAAATTCTCGGCCCGCGACAAGGTCCGCTACGCAGTTCTGGGCATGATGAAGTATTGCTACCACAGCATCGTGCGGTAAAAGACTGCCCGTGGTTAACGAGATGTTGCCCGCGTTGCGGCGGTCGTGCTGCGGTGGTTAGCCAGTCAGTAACCTTGAACTGGCTCTTGGCGTCTGGCGCCTTATCTGCGGACAGGATTGATGAAGAAGACGCATTCCATCATCGCTGCCTGCGCGGGTCTGTTCCTCGCGCTGACCGGCGGGCTCGTGGCCGCCAACTGGCGCACGGCCGAGGCGACATCGGCTGAACCGCATTTCGCGCGGCCGAATTCCTTGAGTTACGCGAGGCCGGCCGCCGACGATCTCACGCGCTATGGCGTGCTCGGCGACGACAAGACGCGGGCCAGGATTTCTACCGACCTTTCCGCCTGCCGCGCGGCGCTGAAGGCGGCTGGCGTATCGTTCAACCTTGTGCCCGCGCGGAGCCAGGGCGCGTGCGGCTATGGCGAAGCGCTCGAGGTGAAGGCCTCGCTCGCCGCGTTCACGCCGAACCCGGGCGCGCCGGAAGACCTGCCGATGACGTGTGACCTCGCCGCGCGCTTGCACATGTGGGAGCGCCATATCGTGATCCCGGCGGCTGAGAAATATCTTGGGTCGCCCGTGGTCGACATCAAGGCCTTCGGCACGTTCCAGTGCCGCACCGTGGCCGGGCTGGACCGGTTGTCGGAGCATTCCTTCGCAAAGGCCGCCGACATCGCCAGCTTCGTCCTGGCCGACGGGCGCGAGGTCAGCGTGCTGGAGGACTATTACGGCAAGGGCGCCAAGGGCGACTTCCTGCGCGAAATCCGGCAGCGCGCCTGCGACCTGTTCGATGTAACGCTGGGTCCCGACTACAACGAGGACCACGCCAATCATTTTCATCTCGACGTCGGCGGCGAGCGCGCCTGCCGCTGACGCTGTACGGGTCTCGCCCGGCGCACGGTTCTGTGCTACGATTTTCAGATGGACGCTCGCGCCAGAGAGACAGCCGATTTTCCGGCCCGCCGCCCCTTCACGAATGTGGATGTTGTTCGCATGATCGCTGCTGGCGTGATCGGTGAGGAGGAGTCGTTCGAGCTGCTTGGGGGGGAAATCGTACCGAGGGCGCCGGAGATGGATAAGCACGGCTACGCACGCGGGGTTTTTCTGCGGCCGTTTGTGCGGAGCCTTGGCGACGAGTTTCTGGTCGCTACCGAACTGAGCCTTTTCCTGTTCGACAATACTGAAGTGAAACCCGACCTGCACATTTTTCCGTCCGCGATGGCAAGCGACCAGGTGCGGGGCAAGGACGTTTTGCTCGCGGTCGAGATTGCATCGAGCTCCCATCGACGCGACTTCGAGCTCAAGCTTCCGCTTTATGCCGAGGGCGGCGTAGGTGAGTTGTGGATCCTCGATCTCGACGCCGGACGGGCTCATGTCTATCGCGATCCGGAAGGGCGTGCGTACCGGTCTCACAGTCATGTCGGCGCGGACGAAGCGATCAGCCCGCGCGCCTTCCCGCACATATCGATCAAGGTGGCAGACTTGCTGCGCAAGTTGAACGCGCGCTAAGCCGTCTGCATGAGCGCATTTCTCGATCGTCTTCCTCCGGTTCGCGGCAAGATGCTCGCGGATGAGCGACTTGCGCCGTTCACCTGGTTCCGCGTCGGCGGGGCGGCAGATGCGCTGTTCCTGCCGAAGGACGAGGATGATCTCAGCGACTTTCTCGCGAGGCTCGATCCGATCATTCCGGTGATTGTGCTGGGGGCAGCCTCCAATGTCATCGTGCGCGATGGCGGGATTGCGGGTGTGGTGGTTCGGCTGGGGCCTGCGTTCGGGAAGGTCGCGGCGGAGGGGCTTCGGGTGACGGCCGGAGCCGCCGCGCTGGATGCGCGGGTTTCGGTGGCGGCGGCGAATGCGGGGATTGGGGGACTCGAGTTTTTCTCCGGCGTGCCCGGCACAATCGGCGGGGCGCTGCGGATGAATGCGGGCTGCTACGGCCGCGAGACCAGGGACGTGCTGGTGGAGGCGCGCGCGCTGACGCGGTCGGGAGAGCGTGTGCAGCTTTCGAATGCGGATTTCCAGTTCAGCTATCGGCATACCGAGGCGGCCGAGGAGCTGACCTTTGTCGAGGCGGTGTTCGAGGGCGCGAAGGATGAACCGGCGGCGATTCTCGAACGCATCGAGGCGCTGAAGGCGCGGCGGGAAACCACGCAGCCGATCCGCGAGAAGACGGGTGGGTCGACGTTTGCGAATCCCGATCCGCCGGGGACGCCGAACCAGCGGTCGTCTTGGAAGCTGGTCGATGAGGCCGGTATGCGCGGCGCGCGCCGCGGCGGGGCGCAGGTGAGCGAGCTGCATTGCAATTTCCTGCTGAACACCGGGGACGCGACCGCGGCTGACATCGAGGGATTGGGCGAGGACGTGCGCGCGGCGGTGAAGACCAAATCGGGCGTCGAGCTGCGCTGGGAGATCAAGCGCATCGGCCGGCCCGCGGTGGATGCGACGGTCGAGGGCTATCTCGCGAAGGATGCGTGAGGGCGCGTTCCCGAAAGCTGGCGCTTTCGGGGCAATAGGCAGTGGGCAATAGACAATCGGGTGATTGCGGGCGGGCCGCGGGCTTGCGCGTTGAACGCAGTCCGGCGGCTGCCCCCTCCGTCGCGCGACGAAGAGGTCGCTCGCCACCTCCCCCGGCTATCGCCGGAGGAGGAAAGGCGCCGGTGGTTTTCCTCCTCCACGCGAAGCGTGGGGGAGGTGGCGCGCGCAGCGCGACGGAGGGGGCAGCCGCTGATGCGGCGGAAGCGCTCGCGGATGATCGCTTCGGGATCGGCGACCCAGCGGGCGATTGCGAGGAAGCGGCGGTTCATGTCGAACGGCGTGCGCGGGCATGGGCCGCCATAGGTGGTGGGCGGCGTGAGCTGGATATTTGAGTCGTCGAGGTGAAGGGGCTGGTTGTTGAGGAGTTGCGCGACGCCGTGCGCGATCAGCTGATCGCGGAGCCATTCGGACTGGCGGAGGTCTTCCCAGCTGTCGCGCCAGTCGGGCATGAAGCGGCGGGCGCGCTTGAAGCGGGCGATGTAGCCGAGGATGCTCGCGAGCCACGCGACAAAAGCATAGACAGGCCAGGCCCAGCTTGGGGTCTCGCCTTGTGTCGATGCGTCGTGGTTTTTCTCGACGGTCATGGCCGCGATTATACGGCAGCATTTTACCCCTCCGATCCTGTGCCTCTGTTTCCCCCAAATCTTTGGCATTAAAGTATTACACTCAGTCGAGGCTATACACAGCTTGAGTCGCCGAGCCTGTGAATAACTCCGATAGAGTTGTCGCGGTTGCACATTACAGAGAGTTTCTCTTGCGGAGCGAGCAACTCGGCGCCAAAGTTCCATCATGAGTCGGAACCTAGACCACCTGCTGACGCGCCTCGCCTCGGTCCTGTCCGAGATTGAGCTGATCCAAACGACGGCCGAACGTCGGGTGGGTGAGCTCACTGCCGATGCGCGGGAACTAGAGCTTCTTATCGGAGTGCTGAAGGGTACTGTCGTCACTTCGGCAGCGCCCAGTCTTGATGCTCCAATCCCGCCATCAGACGGCAAGCGCACCATTCAAGATATGGCCGTTGAGTTGATTGCTGAGGCTGAAAGCGGCCTTACTGCGCTCGAAATTCTCGACCTCATCAACACGCGGTTTCGTGCCGACGTGAAGCGCACCAGCCTGTCGCCGCAGCTATCGAGACTGAAGGCCGACAACGTGATTGAACTACGTGGCAAGCGCTGGTTCATCGCGAGACCGCAGCTTGAACCAAACAACGACGTCGAAGCGCGCGAACTTCTTTTCGCGCCCCGTCATGCCAGCATCACTGAACCGGAGGACGACGCCACCGACCTCGTCAAGTTCGGTGACGAAGAAGCCACCGACCCAGACTATACGACCGTGCGCATCGGAGTTCGCCACTGATGCACGCCACGCGACGCGCCACCGTCTTTCAGTTTCCTGACAAGGAAAAGCCGGGCCACAAAGACCCGGCTCCACATCCTAGCAACTTGTTGAAGACCGTTAGGAGCGGTCCGAAGGGTGGGTGGTACATGACATAGCGTTGAGCCGTGTCAGGTGCCCTCCCGTCTGCAAGTGCAGGTTGGAAATAGCACATCGTTGATTCGTTTCAAACCCCCGGTGCGGCAGAGCCGCACCGGATACGGAGCTAATTTCCATGACTAAGAAACAAACGCGGCAGCCTGTCTCGTCGCTTGCAGCCAAAGGGCTCGCAGGCGGCAAGCTCACGCCCGCACAACAGAAGTCCGTCTACGCTTCTGCCCTCGGGCAGGACGAGAAGCCGAAGCCGAAGAAGTCCTAACGGGCTCTTTGAGCTTCTGAACTGAGACGACGCAGCGCGTAGGGATCTGGATAACACCGGTCATCTGCGCGCTGCGTTCGTCTTCTAGGCCGCCGATGTTGGGCGCCAGCGCCTTGGAGTCCTCCCCGTCATGGACGAGCCAGCCAACCGACGCGATACGCATAGTGGGCGCGGGCGTGTAGCCCGCCAGGTGCGTCCAAGCACAGACGGGCTGAACGCTGTCCTCCCATTCGATCAACACGAGCGGGCAGCTGGTCATGCCTTGGCCTTTCGCTTCTTACGCGCCGCCTTCCGAGCCTTCTTCTCGCGTGCTTCTTCCGCCTTCACCTTGTCCAGCGGAACGGTCAGCAGCTTTTTCGTAAGGTCGCGGAAAGGCGATGACGTTGTTGTTGGTTCGCTTTCCTCGGCCCTGCCGCCGCTTGGCTTTGAGCTAAGCGGGGAGGTTCGCTTCGGCATGTCCAGTTAGCTCCGCGTAGGTCAGCCGCTTGCCGGTGACCGATTTGGCGACCGAGCGGAAGCGCTCGCCATCGGTGAGTTTGCGCTCATTGAACCGGAACGCCTGTTCGTCACAATAGGCAAGCAGGTGGGCCGGATCAACCGACACGTAGGTCCCCCGAATCGAACGCTTCAGAAGCGCCCAGAAATTTTCGATCCCGTTAGTGTGCACCTGACCGCGAACGTATTCGACGCTGTGATTGACGAAGGCGTGTTGGTACTCTTTGGACAGGCCGAGGTAGCCGGTGTGCGAATCGGTCATCACGGCAGCGCCCGCTTCGACGTTGTCGCGCACGAGGGCTTTCAGGGTCGGCCCGGAGGTGTCTGCAATCAGCATTGCGCGCACGCGGCTAGCGGACTTCTCGTCGCCGCGCTTCAGGACGCCTGCCACGATGGCCTTGCCCGCACCGCCCTTGGTGCTCACCTTCGAACGCTTGCTCTTGTGCTTGTTCTTCACCTTGCCGCCTACGTAGGTCTCGTCAATCTCGGTCGTGCCGTCGATCTTTTCGAACGAGCCAACCTTCATGGCGACGCGAATGCGATGGAGCATATGCCACGCCGACTTCTGCTGGACGCCAATGGCTCGCGCGAGTTCATAGGAGCTGATGCCGTTCTTGCAGTTGGCGATGAGCCAGATTGCCGGGAGCCATTTTCCGAGCTTCAGAGCGCTGTCTTCGAAGATCGTTCCCACCTTCACCGAGAACTGTCTCTTGGCGTGAAGGGGTTTGCCGTCCTTCTTCTCTTTGCACTCCCACATCTTGCGGGTCTTGATGAAGCCGACATTGAGCGATCCGCACTGAGGGCAGTGAACACCCTCCGGCCAGCGCAGGTCGCGCATGGTTTCGAACGCCACGTCTTCATCGGAGAAGATCGTGATTGCTTCGGCGAGGGTGCGAGGTTCAGCGGTCATGTAAGTAAGGTAAGATACTCAGTGACCTTTGTCAACTGAGTGTACTACTTTAATGCCAAATCTTTGGGCGAAGTCACTGAAATCACGGGCGAAGATTTTTGAGTTTCCCCCAAATCGTGACAACGACTTTCCCCCAATCTCGGCATCATTGTGCGTGGCTGACAGCCCCCTCCGTCTCGCTCCCAAGAGGTCGCGATCCACCTCCCCCGCCTGCTTCGCAGGCGAGGGAGGACTTCCCAGTGTGGCCCGATGTCCTCCCTCGCACGCAGTGCGGGGGAGGTGGCCCCGGACTTGATCCGGGGGAAGCGGACGGACGGGGCTGTTGCCGCTGGGGAATTAGTTCGGTCCCATTCGGCCGTTCAACCAGAATTCTCGGGTCGCAGCGTTCCGGGCTTCCAAAAACCCTTGCGCTCTGTCTCCCTATGCGCTACATACTGTGTGACACACACTGTATGGGACATGGGATGCCGGTTTCGGCGGATATCATTGAGGCGCTTCGGCTGGAGTTGCGGCGGGGGACGTTGATCCTGGCGGTGCTGGGGACGCTGCGCTCGGAGAAGTACGGGTACACGCTCAAGACCGAGCTGGGGGAGCGGGGGGTCGAGATCGATGAGGGGGCGCTTTATCCGATGCTCCGCCGGCTCGAGACGCAGGGGCTGCTGACCTCGGAATGGCGCGAAGACGCAAAGCGCCAGAAGCGGTTCTATCGGCTCTCCGATGATGGCGCGGCGGCGCTGGAGCAGCTGGCGGGGGAATGGCGCGCGATGAATGCGTCGCTGTCCAAAATCTTGAACGGGCCAAACGGCTGAAGGGAAGCGGGTCATGAACCTGATCTGGGACTATGTGAAAAAGGTCGAGCGCCACCTGCCGTCTGCGCGGCGGATGGAAGTTGCGGGCGCGCTGTATGCGAGCCTCAAAGCGCGCCGCGAGGCGATGGAGAAGGCGAAGGGCGCGAAGGCGAGCGACGCCGAGATCGCCGACATGCTGGCCGCGGAGGGTGATCCCGCTTCTGTGGCCGCACGGCTTTCCGGTGCGCCGGGCGAGCCTGAACTGGTGTCGCGTTATCTCGCATCCGTCGAGCGGCACCTGCCGCGCGAGGGCGTGCTCGACGTGATGGCGGAGTTGCGCGAGGCGCTGCGTGCGAAGATCGAGGCGAGCGAGGACAAGCTGGGCCGTGCGGCGACGACGGACGAGGTCGCGGCGGTGCTGAAGACGTTCGGCGCCCCGCCTGTTGTCGCTGCGCGCTATGAGGGGCGCATGCAGCTGATCGGGCCGGTGCTGTATCCCTGGTTCTGGCCGACACAGCGCACGGCGCTTGGCATCACGCTGGCAGTCTATCTTGTGATGGCGGCGCTCCGCTCGCTGGCGGCGGACAATCCGATACAGGCGATGATCCAGCGGATCGACAATGTGATCGGCATTGGTCTCATGGCGTTCGCCGCAGTGACGCTGGTGTTCATTGCCGTGGAACGCTGGGGCGACCCGGTAAAACTGTTCGAGAAGCGCTGGGACCCGAAATCGCTGCCGCGCGACAATATCCGCAAGCCGCGCTCGCTGTTTGAATCGGGCGTGTCGCTGTTCTTCGACGTGCTGTTCATTCTCGTCTGGCTGAAATTCGTGCCGTTCCCGAACGAGCTGCCGCTGCGCGATGGGGCGTCGGTGTCGATCGTGCTGTCGCCGGCGTGGAGTGTGGTCTACTGGCCGATCCTTGCGCTGGCGCTGCTGGCGGCGGCGGGGCACCTGCACGACATGGTGCGGCCGGCGTGGAACCGCCTGCGCTCAGCCATGAGTATTGTCGGCTATGCGGGCGGGCTTGCCGTGCTCGGGGTGCTGTTCCGGGGGCGGCCGTTCGTGGACGTGCAGCCGCGGCCGGGCACAAGCCCGGAAGAGCTGGAGCGCGCGCTGCGGCTGGTGGATGGCGTGCTGCTGATCTCGCTTGGGATCACGGCGCTGGTGTGGGCGATCATGCTGGGCCTTGAGGTGTGGCGGCAGGTGAGGGCGTCGCGGCTCTCGGGCGGAGCGGCGCCGCTGATGGCGGTGTGAGCGGACAGCAGCTTGATAAGCGGGGCCAGAAGTGAAAGCTGGCCCCGTTCGATTTCGGGGAGAGCTGCTTGTATCGTCGGATGAAATCAATCGCTGCCGGCGTCGTCGCGTTGTCGCTTGTCGCGGCCTGCACCAGTGGTGCGCCACAAGGTGAAGCGCCAAAGCGTGAAGCGATGGTTGCGGCGGCTGATCCGCTGGCGGTCGAGGCGGGGCTGGAAATGCTGCGGCGGGGCGGCAGCGCCATCGATGCGGCGATTGCCGTGGAGATGACGCTTGGGCTGGCGGAGCCTGAATCATCCGGCGTGGGCGGCGGCGGATTTCTCATTCATTACCGCGCCAGTGACGAAGTCATTGACGCTTACGATGGCCGCGAATGGGCGCCGGCGGGGGCGACGCCGGACATGTTCCTCGTTGATGGCAAGCCGCTGTCGTTCGAGCTGGCGCAGGCGAGCGGCAAGTCGATCGGTACGCCTGCGTTGATCCCGATGCTGAAGATGGCGCATGCGCAACACGGCAAGCTGCCATGGGCGACCTTGTTCGATCCGGCGATCAGGCTGGCGGAGGAGGGGTTTGTTGTCGGGCCGCGGTTGAGCCGCAGTCTTGCGAACAACAGAGCGATCTTCGAGGCGGATGCACAGGCGCGCGCAATCTATCTCGATGCGGCGGGCCAGCCGTGGCCGCAGGGCCATGTGCTGAAGAACCCGCTCTATGCACAGTCGCTGCGGGCGATTGCGGCGGAGGGTCCGAAGGCGCTGACGCAGGGCTCTATCGCCAACGCCATCGTGGCGGCGGCACAGCGTGAGCCGCGCGCGGGGACACTGGCGGTTGCAGACCTGCAGGCTTATGCGCCGCGGCGGCTTGATCCGCTGTGCGGGGCGTTTCGCGCCTATCGTGTCTGCACGATGCCCAGCCCGAGTTCGGCGAATGCGATGCTGTCGATCCTTGGCCTTTACGAGCGGGCGCGGGCGCAACCCGTTGGTCCGGACAATGTTCAAGACTGGGCGGCGTATGTCTGGGCGAGCCGGCTGTCGTATGTCGACCGCGACCACTACATGGCGGACGATCGCTTTGTGCGGGCGCCGACGCGGGAGCTGGTCGCGCCTGCGTATCTGGACGCGCGCGCGGGGCTGATCGATCTGGCGAAGGCGCCGCCGGCGATGCCGGTCGGGGCGCCCGCCGGGGAGGCGCTGAAAGACAAGTGGGGCAGTGCGGCGATGCAGGAGCATGGCACGACGCATCTGTCGATTGTCGATCATGACGGGAACGCCGTGTCGCTGACGGCGACGATCGAGTCCGAGTATGGCGCGCATCGGATGGCGGGCGGGTTCTGGCTCAACAATGAGCTGACGGATTTCTCCCTGGAGCCGGTGATCGACGGCAAGCCGGTTGCGAACGCAGTGGCGCCGCGCAAGGCGCTGCGCTCGTCGATGTCGCCGGCGATCATTACCGATCAAGATGGCGAACTGGTGATGGTGGCGGGCTCGATGGGCGGCAGCACGATCATCGCGTCGGTGTCGCGCACGATCATCGGCGTGCTGGACTGGAAGCAGACGCCGCAGGAGGCGGTGGGCACGGCGATGGTGTTCGCGCGGACGCCGGAGATTTCGGTGGAGGCGGATTACATGCCGAAGGCGATGTCGGATGCGCTTTCCGGGCTTGGCTGGCGGGTGTCGCTGGACAGGCATTTCAGCGGCACGCACGCCATCCTGGTGACGCCGCAGGGCCTGGTGGGCGGGGCCGACCCGCGCGAGGAGGGGAAGGCGATTGCGTTGCCGCCGCGCTGAGGGTGTGGCCGGTCGCCCATTGCGCGCAATTTATTGTCGGCGCCGTAGCGTCAGGCGATTGTTGACACTGTCAATCAGGAGTAGGTTCCCCCCGGAATCGGGTCTTAGGGAGACTGCGCCGTCATGCTGAATAACAAGAAGATCGGAGCGTTCGCACTTCTGGCGAGCGCATCCGCCATTATCCTCTCCGCCTGCGCGGGCGAGACATCCGCCAAGCTCGTCGGCGCCAAGGTCGACGATTACATGCTGGTCGACCAGACCGGCATGGGCCACATCCTGAAGTATGACACGCACACCCCGGCGGTGGTTCTGGTGAGCCACGTCAATGGCGATGCAGGCGCGCTGGCCGCGGCCAAGACGATGCAGGAGCTGGCGGCGAAGAACCCGAACGTGGTCTTCCACCTGATCAACTCGGCCGAAGCCGACGACCGCACGAGCATCGCGGCCGAGGCGACGGCCAACGGGCTCACGGTTCCGATCCTCGACGATGAGCACCAGCTGATCGGCAACTCGCTGGGCTTCACCTATGCGGGCGAGGCGGTGATCGTCGACCCGAAGAAGAATTTCGAGATCGTCTATCACGGCCCCGCCGCGACCATCGAAACGGCGCTGGCTGATGTCGTCGCCGGCAAGGCGCCGGCCACGGCGGAAGTGATGGAGGTGAAGGGCGTCAAGCTCGCCTTCGCCGATCGCGGCAAGGAAGCGGAGTTCGCCAAGATCTCCTACAGCAACGACGTCGTGCCGATCCTGATGGCCAAGTGCGTCGACTGCCACCAGCCGAACGGCATCGCGCCGTGGCACATGACGAACTACCAGCAGGTGAAGACCTTCGCGCCGATGATCCGCGAGGCGATCCGTCGTGACCGGATGCCTCCGTTCGATGCCGACAATCACTATCGCGCCTTCGCGAAGAACGAGAACCTGTCGGCGGAGGAAACCAAGACGCTGGTCCACTGGATCGAGGCGGGCGCGCCGAGCGACATCGCTGAAGGCGGCGAAGACCCGCTGGTGAAGGGCGCTCAGGGGCGTCCGGACTGGCCGCTGGGCGAGCCTGATCTGGTTGTCGATATCCCGGCCTATGACGTTCCTGCCGCCGGCGTGGTTGACTACCAGATCCCCGCCGTGAAGAGCCCGCTGACCAAGGGCAAGTGGCTGAAGGCGACGACGTTCAAGCCCGGCAACCGTCAGGGCGTGCACCACATTCTTGCGGGCTGGATGCCGAAGATGCCGGCGTCGGGCCGCGGGTTCGACTGGCAGATCTCGATGGGCGGCTATGCCGTGGGGAATGAATCGAACCTTGCGCCGTCCAACTGGGCGACCTGGGTGCCGGCGGGCGGAGCGATCTCGTTCCAGATGCACTACACCCCGATCGGCAAGGCGTTCACGGACGACTCGAAGATCGCGTTCTATTTCCAGGACGAAGCGCCTGAGATGATGAAGCGTCAGCTGGTGATCGCTGACCCGTCGATCGAGATCGCAGCTAACACGGCGCGCCATCACGAGACGGCCTATGTGCTGTTCCCGGCCGACGTGCAGATCTATGCAGCGCAGGTGCACGCGCACTATCGCGGCTATGCCTCGAAGCTCACGGCCATCTATCCGGACGGCAAGGAGGAGATCCTCCTCAACATGCCGCACTACGACTTCAACTGGCAGCGCGACTATATCTTCAAGGATCTGATCGACCTGCCTGCCGGCACGAAGCTTGTCGCCGACTACTGGTACGACAATTCGAAGAACAACAAGGCGCTGGCCTACGAAAACACCAAGCCGTTCACGAATCCCGAGAAGAAAATTTTCTGGGGCGACCAGTCATTCCAGGAGATGCTGTTCACCGCCGTGCAGTTCCGCTGGAAAGACGAGACCGCCGCCAATCCGCGCGACGATCTGCAGGCGGCGCTGCAGCAAACCCAGCTGCTGACCATGGCGGACGACAATCGCGACGGCAAACTTCAGGAGTCCGAGTTGCGGATCGAGTCCGAAGAGGGCGCGGCGAACGTGACCAGCGACAGCCTTGCTCCGCTGCACCAGCAGTTCAAGGCGAGCTTCGCGCAGATCGACGCCGATAAGGATGGCGGCCTGTCGATGCAGGAGCTCGGCGCGGCGATGGAGCAGATGCAACAGCAGGGCGGGCGCGGCCGCTAGCGCGGCCGGGTTGCGATACTCTGACTACGGACTAACCCGGCCGGGCTCGCAAGAGTCCGGCCGGTTGCTTTTGAGTCTCTCATCGAGGCGATGCGCGCGCTGATGCTCGCCCCTCTCCCCCTTGTGGGGAGGGGGTAGGGTGAGGGGGGCGGTTCCGCGGTCGTGCTGGTGAGGAGTGGCCAGGGTCTCGAAACGCTGAGAGGCCCCCCACCTCCTACCTCCTCCCCACAAGGGGGAGGAGCGCGCGTGTGGCGGCGCCTTCCACTCAACTTCCGTTTTTCGCGTAGCAAGGCTGAGCGTCAGCAATCAAGCCGCCGTCGCTTCCGCCTCAACGAAGTTCGGCCATTGCCGCATGTACTGCACGAAGGCGGGAGAGAGGCCTTCGTCGAGGAGGTGCTGGATGGTGACCGGGGTTGGCGGCGACTGGTAGGCGGCGTCGGCCTTCACGCGTTCCGGGAAGTCGTGGCGCAGGATGGCGCCGCGGCCGACGACGACATAGTCGCAGCCCGCGTCGATGACGCCTGCGGCGTCCTTTCCCGTCATCACCTTGCCTGCAGCGCCGAGGCGGACATCGCCGCGCGGCAGGTCGGTGAAGTAACTCATCAGCGTGCGGCCCTTGTGCTCGTCTTCATTGGGCTCCTTCACGACATCCCAGAGCGACATGTCGAGGAAGTCGATCTTGCCATCGCGCAGGATTTCGGCGGTGACATCGCGGATCTCGGCGAGCTTCAAGCCGAAGCGCTCGGGCGAGAGACGCAGGCCGAGCTGGAAGTTCGCGTTCGTGGCCGCACGGATGCCGTCGATGATTTCCATGATGATGCGCGCGCGGTTTTCCAGAGAGCCGCCATAGTGGTCGTCGCGGTGATTGATCTCGGCGGAAAGGAATTGCGCCAGGATGTAGCCATGCGCGCCGTGGATCTCGACGCCGTCGAAGCCGGCCTTTTCGGCGCGCACGGCGGCGGCGATATAGGCGTCGCGCAGAGCCTCGACCTCGGCGAGTTCGAGCCCGCGTGCGCCGGTTTTCGAATCCTCGGACGGGCAGACGGGTGTGCCGACCAGTTCCTTGGGCGAACGGTTGCCGGCGTGGTGGATCTGCAGCGACGCGACCGAGCCGTGCGCCTTGATGCCCGCGGCAAGCCGCGTGAGGCCTTCGAGGTGCTTGTCGTCGAATGCGCCAAGCTGGCCCGGGAAGCCTTGCCCCACCGCCTGGACATGCGCAGCGCAAGTCATGGTGAGGCCAAAGCCGCCTTTGGCCCTGAGCGTGAGCCAGTTGTATTCGACATCCGAGAGAACGCCGTCGGCGTGGCTCTGCGTGTTGGTCAGCGGCGCCAGCATGAACCGGTTCTTCCACGCCGGACCGCGCGCGAGGGTGAGGGGAGAGAAGAGAGAGGTCATGGGAGGCTCCGATCTGCACTGCGAGCTAAGAGCAGCGTCGGGCCAATGCAAGTTAGCCCGGCTCAAGTGTCATTCCGGGCGGAGCGAAGCGAAGACCCGGAACCCAGGGGTGGCGAGGGCGGTGGGTGTCGCCCCTGGGTTCCAGCATTACGCGGCTGCGCCGCTTCGGCTGGAATGACAGTTAGAGAGGGAGGCGTTCTGAGAAGTCGAAGGAGCGAAGGAGTGGATCGTCGGAGGCGATCCGTTCGCGATTGGCGCGGGTTGGATCGACTTGCGGAGGCTTTTCGTATGTGCGGACGGGGCCGGGTAGAAGACTCGCGTAGAGATCGCGCCAGTCTGGATTGAAGTCTTCGATCAGCTTTATCTTCCAAGCCCGCTTCCACCATTTGATCTGCGTTTCGCGATGGATCGCGTCGCTGATGTCACCGTGCTCTTCATACCAAACCAGCATCGTCACATTGTACTTGGACGTGAAGCCGGGGACTTGTTTGGTCCGATGTTGCCAGGCGCGATGGATGAGGTTGTTGGTGACGCCGCAATACAGCGTCCCATTACGGCGGGAGGCCAGCTGGTAGACGAAGTAGCGCTTCATTTGCCCGCCCAAACCAGAGGAACATAAAAGGAACATTCGTGATCGAGAGTCAAGATCACGTCGCCCTTGGGTTCCCGCGCTTCGCGCTTCGCGCTGCGGCGGGAATGACAAGGTTGGGGATGGTTGGCGAGACACGCAGAGTCGGCATTACGAGCCGCGTGCGCCGCGACGAAACGCCCTTGTTTGCAGCGGGAAAAGCGGATTTCCTTGAGTTGTCACGACGGCGTGCTGCGTGCTAGTCAGCCCGCGCGGCACATGACCTAGTCGCCACCCGTATTCACGCGGTTGATTTCACATCAATTTTTGTCTCGAACCTGTGCGGGGATTCGAGGTCCATGTACTTGATTCTGGGGCTAGGGATTTGGCCGGTTCAACGACCACTTCGGTAAGCGAAGCAGCCCAGCGCTACGCCGCGGCCGTGTTCGACATGGCAATCACCTCCGGCGAGGTGGATGCGGTGGACAACGGGCTGACCGCGCTCGGCAAGCTGATCGATGGCGACGCGGCGCTTGCGCGCGTTCTGAAATCGCCGCTCTACAAATCTGAAGAGAAATCCGCCGTGCTGGCGACGTTGGGCGAGAAGCTCGGCATGCCGGAACTGGCGCGCAAGTTCGTTGGCGTC
Organism: Alphaproteobacteria bacterium; assembly: GCA_031419455.1. Classification (GTDB taxonomy): domain Bacteria; phylum Pseudomonadota; class Alphaproteobacteria; order Caulobacterales; family Hyphomonadaceae; genus UBA7672. The sequence continues at coordinate 16,311 of JANOKS010000166.1, read as the reverse complement.
GTGGCCCTCAACCGCCGTGCGGGCGAGTTGCCTTCGATCGCAAAATCGTTTGCCGAGAAAGCTGCCAAGCATCGTGGCGCGAGCCGAGTTGTGGCGCGCGTTGCGAAACCCATTTCCAAAGACCAGACGCTCGATCTCGAAAGCGCCGTCTCCAAGGCGCTGGGCCGCAGCGTGACGGTCGATGTCGAGGTTGACCCCGCCCTGATCGGCGGCCTGCAGCTCAAGATGGGCTCGCGCCTGGTCGACGCCTCGATCCGTACAAAACTGAACAACCTGACGAACCTGATGAAGGGCGCCTAATCCCATGGACATCCGTGCGGCAGAAATCTCCGAGATCCTGAAGAAGCAGATTACGAACTTCGGCGCCGAAGCCGAAGTCTCGGACGTCGGCCAGGTCCTGTCGGTGGGCGACGGCATCGCCCGCGTGCACGGGCTCGACAGCGTGCAGGCCGGCGAGATGGTGGAGTTCACCGCATCCGGCGTGCGCGGCATGGCGCTGAACCTCGAGCGCGACAATGTCGGCGTCGTGATCTTCGGCGACGACCGCGGCATCAAGGAAGGCGACAACGTCAAGCGCACGCAGGAGATCGTGTCGGCGCCGGTGGGCAAGGCGCTGCTGGGCCGCGTGGTCGATGCGCTGGGCAATCCGATCGATGGCAAGGGCCCGCTGGTGAATGTGGCCGAGCGCCGCCGCGTGGACGTGAAGGCCCCCGGCATCCTGCCGCGCAAGTCGGTGCACGAGCCGATGTCGACCGGCATCAAGGCCATCGACACGCTGATCCCGATCGGCCGCGGCCAGCGAGAGCTGATCATCGGCGACCGGCAAACCGGCAAGACCGCCGTCGCGATCGACACCATCCTCAACCAGAAAGCCATCAACGCGCGCGGCAATGAGAGCGAGAAGCTCTACTGCATCTACGTCGTCATCGGTCAGAAGCGCTCGACCGTGGCGCAGGTCGTGAAGTCGCTCGAAGAGCGCGGCGCGCTGGAATACACCATCGTCGTCGCCGCGACCGCGTCGGAGCCGGCCCCGCTGCAATACCTCGCGCCGTTCACCGGCTGCACGATGGGCGAATGGTTCCGCGACAATGGCATGCACGCGCTGATCATCTATGACGATCTCTCGAAGCAGGCCGTCGCCTACCGCCAGATGTCGCTGCTGCTGCGTCGTCCGCCGGGCCGCGAAGCCTATCCGGGCGACGTGTTCTATCTCCACTCGCGGCTTCTTGAGCGCGCGGCCAAGCTGAACGCCGACCATGGCTCGGGCTCGCTGACGGCGCTGCCGATCATCGAGACGCAGGCCAACGACGTGTCGGCCTACATCCCGACCAACGTGATCTCGATCACCGACGGCCAGATCTTCCTTGAAACCGACCTGTTCAACTCGGGCATCCGCCCGGCCGTGAACGTCGGCCTGTCGGTGTCGCGCGTGGGCGGTTCAGCCCAGGTGAAATCGACCAAGCAGGTCGCCGGCACGATGAAGTCGGAACTCTCGCAGTACCGTGAGATGGCCGCCTTCGCGAAGTTCGGTTCTGACCTCGATGCAACGACGCAGCGCCAGCTCAACCGTGGCGCGCGCCTGACGCAGCTCCTGAAACAGCCGCAATACTCGCCGCTGCAGATGGAAGAGCAGGTCGTGGTGATCTACGCCGGCACGCGCGGCTATCTCGACAAGATCCCGACCGATGCGGTCGTGCGCTACGAGGCCGAACTGCTGCGCCACATCCGCGCCGACAAGCAGGCCCTGCTGGCCGACATCCGCGACCAGAAGGACATCGGCAAGAACGGCAAGGACGGGGCCAAGATCGAAGACGCGATCAAGGCGACGCTCGAATCGTTCTCGAAGACGTTCGCGTAACCCGGAAAGCTTGAGGACAAGGCATAGCCCATGCCCAGCTTGAAGGAATTCCGCCTCCGGATCGCCAGCGTGAAATCCACGCAGAAGATCACCAGGGCGTTGCAGCTGGTCGCGACGGCCAAGCTGAAGCGCGCGCAGGAAGCGGCGCAATCGGCGCGTCCGTATGCGACTCGCATGGCGTCCGTCATCGCCAACCTCGCCGTGGGGGCTTCGGCGGGCGGCGGGCCGAAGCTGATCGCCGGCACGGGCAATGACGACGTGCATCTGCTGGTCGTGATGACCGCAGAGCGCGGTCTCGCGGGGGGCTTCAACGCCAACATCGTCAAGCTGGCGCGGACGGAAATCCGTCGCCTGCAGGCGGCCGGCAAGACGGTGAAAATCCTCACCATCGGCAAGAAGGGCGCGGATGCGCTGAAGCGCGTCTATGGCTCGATGATCATCGGCCATATCGATCGCCGCGGTGAGCGCACGGTGACGGCGGAGAGCGCCGCCAGCATCGCCCGCCAGATCACCGACCGTTTCGACGCCGCCGAGTTCGACGTTGCGACGCTGGTATTCGCGCGCTTCAAGAACCTGCTGACGCAGATCCCGACCGCGATGCAGCTGATCCCGGCACGCCCGCCGGCCGACGCGCCGAGCGTGGACCTTCAGGGCGCGCGCTACATCTACGAGCCGAACGAGGGAGCGATCCTCGAAGCGCTGCTGCCGCGCTATCTGTCCACCCAGATTCTCTCGGCCCTGCTGGAAACCGAAGCCGGCTTCCAGGGCGCGCAGATGACCGCCATGGACAACGCCACGCGCAACGCCGGCGACATGATCAAATCCCTGCAGCTCCGCTACAACCGCGCGCGGCAGGCGCAGATCACAAAGGAACTCATCGAGATCATCTCGGGCGCTGAAGCGTTGTGACGGCAATGACAGCAAATATTGACAGCAACGCCAGCAAATCATAACTTCTGACCATGGCCACGCTTACCATCCGTAACTTGCCCGAAGAGGTACACAGCGCGCTCCGCGTCCGTGCGGCGCAGGCAGGGCGCAGCATGGAGGAAGAGGTTCGCGTAATGATCGCACAGCAAACGCGCGGCGGCTCTGCCCCATCCTTTGATCGCGACGATGCGTTGCGCGCTGCGGCCGAGTTGCGCGAGTTGATGCGGATTGCCAATGGCGGCCGCATGCCGCGCGATTCTGTCGATGCATTTCTCGCTGACAAGCGCGTGGAAGTCGCGAACGAAGAGGTCGAGTACGCTGAAATGGTCGCCCGCCATCGTGAATGGGGCATCAAGTGAAGGTACTTGATACTTCGGCCATGCTCGCGTTCTTTTTTGGCGAGCCGGGCGGCGACAAGGTGCTTGATGCGTTCGGTGGTGGCGCGATTTCCGTCGTCAATGTCGCCGAAGTGCTGATCCGCCTCGCGCGCGACGGCGTTGATCCTACCGACTCTCTGGCGCGTGTCGAACGGTGCGGGCTTGTGGTTGCGCCGGTGACGCTAGATGACGCCGTTGAAGCCGCGCGCCTTCCAGCGAACAGCGGTCTCTCGCTTGGCGACCGGCTATGCATTGCGCTCGCAGCGAGACTGAAGGCGCCGGTCGTCACGTCGGATCGCATGTGGAGCCAGCTCAAGCTTCCAGTCGCCGTGGAGCAGATCCGGTGATCGGTTCATCCAACAAGATTCGTAGACTTAGAATTCCAAGAGGCCAGACATGAGCACGAAAACAGCCACCAACGTGAAGGGCCGCGTAAGCCAGGTCATCGGCGCCGTCGTCGACGTCGAGTTCGACGGCCACCTGCCGGCGATCCTCAATGCGCTGGAGACGATGAACGGGACAACGCGCCTCGTTCTCGAAGTCGCGCAGCACCTCGGCGAGAACACGGTGCGCACCATCGCGATGGACTCGACCGAGGGTCTCACACGCGGCCACGAAGTCCGCGACACGGGCGACGCCATTTCCGTTCCCGTCGGCGAGGCCACGCTGGGCCGCATTCTCAACGTCATCGGCGAGCCGATCGATGAAGCCGGCCCGGTTGACCGTTCGGTCCTGCGCGGCATTCACCAGCTCGCGCCGGCCTTCGTCGACCAGAAACCGGTGCCGGAAATCCTGCCCACCGGCATCAAGGTTGTTGATCTGTTGTGCCCCTATGCGAAGGGCGGCAAGATCGGCCTGTTCGGCGGCGCGGGCGTCGGCAAGACCGTGCTGATCCAGGAGCTGATCAACAACATCGCGAAGGCTTACGGCGGCTATTCCGTGTTCGCCGGCGTCGGCGAGCGCACGCGCGAAGGCAACGACCTCTATCACGAGATGGTCGAGTCGGGCGTCAACCAGGCGGGCGGCGGCGGCAATTCGCGTTGCTCGCTGGTGTTCGGCCAGATGAACGAGCCGCCGGGCGCGCGCGCACGTGTGGCGCTCACCGGCCTCACCATCGCCGAGAACTTCCGCGACCAGGGCAAGGACATTCTCTTCTTTGTCGACAACATCTTCCGCTTCACGCAAGCGGGTTCGGAAATGTCGGCGCTGCTCGGCCGTATTCCTTCGGCGGTGGGTTACCAGCCGACGCTTGCGACAGACATGGGCGCACTGCAGGAGCGCATCACCTCGACCACCAAGGGCTCGATCACCTCGGTGCAGGCTATCTACGTGCCCGCCGACGACCTGACCGACCCGGCCCCGGCCGCATCGTTCGCCCACCTTGATGCGCAGACCGTTCTCAACCGCGCGATCTCCGAAAAAGGTATCTACCCGGCCGTCGATCCGCTCGACTCGTCCTCACGCATCCTCGATCCGAACGTCGTCGGCCAGGAGCACTATGACGTCGCGCGCGGCGTGCAGGAGATGCTGCAGAAGTACAAGTCGCTGCAGGACATCATCGCCATTCTCGGCATGGACGAGCTTTCTGAAGAGGACAAGCTGGTGGTGGCGCGCGCCCGCAAGATCGAGCGCTTCCTGAGCCAGCCCTTCTTCGTGGCCTCGCAGTTCACCAACCTCGACGGGCAGTTCGTGGCGGTAGAAGACACCGTGAAGGGCTTCCGCGAAATCCTCGACGGCAAGCACGACGACATTCCGGAACAGGCCTTCCTGATGTGCGGCAAGATCGACGACGTGATCGCCAAGGCGCAGAAGATGGCGGCTGAGGCGGCTTGATCTTCGGCTTCAGTCGAAAGTGACGGACAGGCGCGGAGCGATCCGCGCCTGTTGTCGTTTCACCACAGCGTTCGGGCGCCAAGGGCGGCGATCTCGTTGTCCCGGGTCACGACGATCATGCCCTCGACGATTGCTTGCGCTGCCAATATGCGATCCCACGGATCACGATGGGTAAGCAGCAGCTGTGCCGCGCGTTCGGCGTGATCGAGGCTGATCGGAAGTTCGTGGAAGCCGAGCGTTGGCAATGACTCGCGCGGAGGGGAAAACACGCTGAGTTTGCCCAGCCGCGCCTTGAACGCGATTTCGTAGATCGTCGCCGCGCTGACGGCGACAGTGTTTGCGGGGTCCGCGATTGCGTCGAGCGACCGCGGCGACAGGGCAGGGCTTGATTGCAGCCACCAGATGAGCACGTGCGTATCGAGGAGAAGCCGAGCCATGATTCAGCTGTTCGGATCATCCGGAAACAGCGGACTTTCGATTGCGTCTTCTGGATTTGGCTCGAAGACTTCGTAAGGCGTTGGCGCGCCGGTCCAGCCCATCTCGCGCCACAAGCCCGGACGGCGGCGGGGCTGGCTTGCCGCCTCAACAGGCACGATCCGCACCGCCGGAACGCCATCGCGCGCGATGATCACTTCCTCGCCGTCGAGGGCCTTCTGCACGAGGCTGGATAGCTTGGCCTTGGCTTCGGCGATGTTCATCTGCGTCGTCATTGGACCAACATAGTCCAACTAGTTGGTCCAAGCAAGATTGGTGTCAAATCCGGGCAGTGGGGCGCGCGCTGGCACGCGATCGGCGATGTCGCTAGTGTCGCTGGTTCGGGAGCCGTTTCATGAAAATAATGGCCAGCATGCTTGTCGCCCTCGCGATGGCGATCCTGCCTGCCCACGCCCAGCGTTCCGCTGTGTCCGCCGATCTCTCGCCGGCCGCCGCCGCCGAAGCATTCAAGCAGGCCGTTGTCGGCATTTGCGTGCCCGCCGTCGGCGCGGCCGGCGTGAGCGCTCTTGCGTGGGCGCGAGAGGGGAAGGTGCAGCCGACGCAGGACGCCGCGACGCGCCGTCAGGCGGGTGCGGCGCCTGACGATACGGTATGGGACGTCGCCGAAGCGCGCGGCGTGGTGACAGTGCGCGAGAAGGCCGGGCAGTGCGTTGTCTCGGTCTACGGCCCCGCGACCGGACCGACGGTGGCGGATGCGACCTTGGCGTTGGTGCTGCGCGGCTTCGAGGCGTTGGCGGGTCCCGCCGACGGGTTCACACAGACGCTGACCGGGCGCAGCAATGGCCGCCGCGTGACGGTGGAACTGGCCGGGGCCAATCCGGGCGCGCCGGGACATCAGTCGCAGTTCAGCGTGGTCACCGCGACCGTGTCGCTTTTGCAGTAGAGCCCGCACGATCGCATGACCGACATCGCCGTCTGGCTCGCCTGGTTTGGCGCGGTTGCGTGGCCCGCACTGCTCGGCTTCGGCCTGTGGCGCGGACTGAAAGCGGGGCGCGGTCCGGGCTGGATGCTGTGGAGCATCATTGGTGTTGTCACCCTAGCATGGGCCCTCGGCATCCGCGCCTTTCTTTGGGAGCCCGCGACGCTGGAGGTTCGCCGTGTCGAGGTGACGAGCCGTAGCTGGAGCGGACCCTCGCTGCGCATCGGCGTGATCTCCGACACGCACACCGATGGCCCGCATGTCGGCGTCGCGCGACTGGAATCGATCATCGCGCGCATGAATGCAGAACGCCCAGACATCGTCGTCCTGCTTGGCGATTTCATCGGCGGGCATGGCCAGGCCTCCGAACGCAGCGCGGATGAGCGGCGCGAGATCGGCGAAGGCCTTGCCGCATTCAGCAAGCTGAAAGCGCCGCTCGGCGTCTGGTCGGTGCTCGGCAATCATGACTGGTGGTATGACGGCGCGGCGGTGGAATCCGGTCTGGTGGCTGCCGGCGTGCAGGTGCTGGAAAACAGCCGCGCGCGCATCCCGCGCGAAGGCGGGGCGTTCTGGATCGGGGGCCTTGCCGACTATGAGTCCCGCCGCGCTCAACCGTCTTACACCAACACGCTCGCCGGGGTTCCCGCCGACGAACCGGTCATCGTGCTATCCCACTGGCCCGATCCGTTTGCCGCAGCGCCGGCCAGGGTCGCGCTGACGCTCGCGGGGCACTCTCATTGCGGGCAGGTGAACCTGCCGGTTGCCGGACGGATACTGCACGCCTCTCCCGGTTCGGAACGCTGGCCTTGCGGGCTCTATGAGGACGGGGGCGGCTGGCTTTACGTCACCGGCGGGGTCGGTACGTCGATCATGCCTGTCCGCTTCGGCCAACCGCCTGAAATCGCTGTGCTGACGCTACGGGGCTTCTAGCCAGATTGCCGCCTTTACAGGGGTTTCAGGCCTGCTAGACCGGCGCGCGAAACAGGGATCGCGCCCAGGAATTGGCCATGGCTGACATGCTGCATTTCTCGCTGGTTTCGCCCGTGCGCGAGCTGTTTTCCGGCGATGTGAAACAGGTCGACGCCCCCGGCGTCGAGGGCGAATTCGGCGTCCTGCCCAAGCACGCTCCGTTCATGACCGTGCTGAAGTCCGGCATCGTCCGCATCTACGAGGACAGCGGCGTCACGCCGGTTTTCGTGCGCGGCGGCTTTGCCGACGTGACGCCTGCGGGCCTCACCATTCTTGCCGAGGAAGCGGTCCGCCTGGCCGACGTCGATGCCGGCGCGCTCGACACCGAGATTGCCAAGGTGCGCTCAGACGCTTCCGATCCGGGTGACGAAAGCCGCCGCAAGCGGGCGGCTGAACGCCTGGCCTATCTAGAGGCCCTACGCGCTGCTCTGAACTGATCAGACCGGCGACGTCCAGCGCACGAAACCGTTGGCGACTTCCTTGTAGACCGCCGCCTTGAACGGGATGACGAGCGCTGGCGCGTCTTCCAGCTTCGCCCATTTCCACGCGTCGAATTCGACGGTGTGCCTGTCGAGCCGGAAATCCGTGTCGGAACCGAGGAAGCGATAGGCGAACCATTTCTGCCGCTGGCCGTAATAGGGGCCGGTCAGCTTCGCCTTGAGGGCGGGCGGGAAATCATAGAAGAGCCAGGGCTCAAGTTCTTCCAGCAGCTCGACCTGCTCCGGCTCCAGCCCGGTTTCTTCTCCCAGTTCGCGCAACGCTGCCTGTGCCGGCGTCTCGCCGCGGTCGATCCCGCCCTGCGGCATCTGCCAGGCATAGCGCACATCGTCCTTGCGAACGCCCGCGCGCCGGCCAAGCCAGACATGACCCTGCTTCGAGAAAAGCGCGAGGCCGACATTGGGGCGGTAGAGCGATGGATCGCGGCCCCCTTGTTGAGGTTGGCCCTGCTGCGGCCGGGCCTCGAAGCTCACGATCGCGCCACGACGCCAGCGGCAGCCGAGGCCGGCGCAAGCTGGTAGCCCTTGGCCTTCAGGCTGTCGGCCCACAGGCGGAACTGCTCGATCGTGACGGGATAGGCAAAGCCCACGCCGATCGCGCTGCCGTTCTGGATCGCCAGCGCTTCCAGCGCCAGCAACTCGCGGTCGATCGCGTCGGCCGTCAGTTCCGAGTCGACGATGCGGTCGGCGACCGTGAAGTCGAGCCCGGTCTGGTTCGCGGCCTGGGGCAGGACGGAGCGCGCTGCTGCGCCATCATGCAGGAAGACGAGGCCGCGGTCCTTGAGCGCCTTCATCACCGGCGTCGCCGCCGCGGCATCGGTCGCGAAGCGCGCGCCCTGATAGTTGGTGACGCCGAAATAGCCGCTCGCCTTGCCGAGCAGCACGCTGAGGCGGCGGACGTTCTCCTCCGGCTTGGCGCTGGTCACCAGCGTCAGCGGGCCAGTGTCGACGTTGGGATAGTCATAGGCTTCCATCGGCAGTTCGAGCAGCACTTCATGGCCCGCAGCGCGCGCCTTGTTGATCCAGTCCTGCAGGTTGGGCGCATACGGCACGAAGGACAAGGTCACTTCCGGCGGCAGCTCGCTGATCGCGATCTGCGTGTGTTTGGCGGTCATCCCGAGGCCGCCGACGATGAGGCCGATGCGCGGCTTGTCGGACGCGCCGGTGAAGGGGCGGGCATAGACCTGCGCGGGCGTGCGGCCGTCGGAGGCGATCTTGGGAAGTTCGCCCGCAGACGTGCGTTCGACGAAACCCGCGATTGGCGCGCGCGCCAGCGCCTTCGGTCCCGTGCCCGCGTTGGAGGCGATCTCCGTCACGGTCATGCTCGCCTCGCCGCCGTCTTCCAGCAGCACGGCGTCTTCGTACTCTAAGCCTAGGCTTGGTTCTTCGCCCTCGGCGTGCGCATCGAGCGCTTCGAGGGGCGAGCGGTTCTTCAGGAGCGGCGGCGGACCGTTCTGTTCGGAATAGAGCGCCAGCTCGACGCGCGGGGCGCCGGCCGCCTCATCGCCGAACACGAACGCTGCGCCGACGGCGCCGGCGCCGAGCATGCCGAAAACCGAGAGGCTGAGCGCAACATGGCCCAGTCCTGCCCGCACGACTGAACCGTCGGAAATCCGCGATGCGGCCATGGTGTCCTCACAACAAAACGAGCGGCGATTTTGGCGCTCGCATCGTTAACATCGCGGAAACACTGCTGCGGCGATTTGGCCAGTGAAGCCGTTGTAAAATCAGAGAATTCCACCCCGGCCTGCTGGTTTTTGTCGCTTTACGTGAGCGCAAAGCAAAAGGCCCGGCGTTTCCACCGGGCCTTTGCAGTCTCATCCATTGCCCAGCTTACGGCGTAGCCGGCGCGGGCGTCGGGGCCGCCGCAACCGCCGGGGCGACAGCGCCCGGGTTGGCCTTGCCGGCGCGAAGCAGCGCCACGGCCTGGTCGAGTTGGTAGTCTTCGCCCGCATAGCCTTCCGGCGGCATGTCGGCGGGAACGTGCGGCGGCTTTCGCTCGGCGCCCTGGTCATTCTCAAGCGCGTTCGGCAGGGCCGACTCGCTGAAGCGTGCAGCGCGGGTCTTGAGCTCGGCGATGTCCTTGTCCGACAGGCGCGCGGCGGCGACTTCGAGGTCCGGCTCGATGCCGGCGCCCTGGATCGAGCGCCCTGCAGGCGTGTAGTAGCGCGAGGTGGTGAGGCGCATCGCGCCCTTGCCCGGTCCGAGCGGCAGGACGGTCTGCACCGAGCCCTTGCCGAACGATGTCGTGCCCATGATCACGGCCCGCTTGCGGTCCTGCAGCGCGCCGGCGACGATTTCGGCGGCGGAGGCCGAGCCGCCATTCACCAGCACCACGACCGGCACGTCCGGGAAGCGGGCTGCGCGAACCGCGTTGTAGCGGCGCTGGTCGCTCTCGCGACGGCCGCGGGTGGAGACCACTTCGCCGCCATTGAGGAAGCGGGATGAGACTTCGATCGAGGCTTCCAGAAGCCCGCCCGGATTGTCGCGCAGATCGAGCACGAGGCCCTTGAGGCCGCCGCGCACATCCTTGCGCACCTGCTCGAGGCCGCGGTCGAGCGCCTTCACCGTCTGCTCGTTGAAGGTGGTGATGCGGAGATAGCCGACATCGCCGATGGCTTTCGTCCTGACGACTTCGGGCCTAATGACCTCCCGGGTGAGAGAAACATCGAACGGTTCGACGTTCTCGCGCACCACGGTGACGTTGATGGCCGAGCCGATCGCGCCGCGCATCTGCTTCACGGCGTCGTTCAGCGGCAGGCCGACGATCGACTTGCCGTCGATGGCGGTGAGGAAGTCGCCCGACTTGATGCCGGCGCGCGAGGCCGGCGTTCCGTCCATCGGGGACACGACTTTCACGAAGCCGTCTTGGGCCGTGACCTCGATACCGAGGCCTCCGTATTCGCCGGAGGTCTGCGTCTGCATGTCCTTGAAATCGTCGGGGTCGAGATAGGAGGAGTGCGGGTCAAGCGAGGCAAGCATGCCGTTGATCGCGGCCTCGATCGCTTCGCTCGATTCGAACTCGGTGACGTAGTTGGCCTGCGCCTTCGCCAGGATATCGGCGAACAGGTCGAGATGCTGGAACACCTCCGCCTTTTTCGCGGACTGGTTTGTCGTCACGGCGAAAGCCGAAACGCCGACCGTCGCGACGACCAGACCTGCACCGATAACCGGGGCCAACCACCACTTGCGCATGCTGCGCTGCTCCTCTGTCATCGACCCGATGTCCCGCCGTTACTTTGACGCCATATTCCTGAAGTTCAACATGCCTGGATGCCGCGCGGGGCAATTTAAGCATCAACTTCCGGTTTCAGGCGGGCGGCACAAACACCTTGAACGCCTCAGCTGCGTTTACCCAGCCAGGTTTCCGGGTCCACAGGCTGACCCTTTCTCCTTACCTCCAGATAAAGTTCGGGAGAGGGCGATTTCCGGTCCACCATGCGGCCGATCGGCTCGCCGGCCAGAACCCACTGTCCCGCCACGGGATAAAGGGTTTCCATGCCTGAAACGACCAGCAGGACGTCGTTCCCGACGTCGAGGATGGCCATCTGGCCATAGGTGCGGAACAGGCCGGAATACTGCACGTGGGCGTCCATGGGCGCGATCACTGTGGCCCCCGCGCGGGCGGCCAGCGTCAGGCCCTCCTGCTTCTGGCCTTCGATGACACGCCCGAAACGGCGCAGAGGCGAGCCCACGACAGGGTAGAGCGGCGTTCCCACCTTCGCCGTCGCAGCGGGTTTCGAGGCCGTCGCCGCGGGAGGCTTCGCCGCCGGTTTGGCTGGCGTGGTGGCGGGTTTGGTTGCAGGCTTCTGTCCCGGCTTTGCCGAAGGCGCGGGCGGCGCCGACTTCGCGAGGCCGGCAAGCAAGTCGCGCAGGGTCTCCGCTTCGGCAGCCAGCTTCCGCGCATTCGCCCGCGCCGCAGTGGTCTCTGCATCGAGCGATGCCGAGGCGCGCCGTTTCTCCTCGGCCAGCGCTTCAATCTCTTCGCGCCGTGCGCCTGCCGAGCTTGTGGCTGCAAGGAGGTTCGCCTGTTGGGCCCGCGTCGCCGCCGCGAGGGCGTCAATATTGGCGATCTGCGCGCGCAGGTCGTCGGCATGTCCGGCCAGCGCGGGGGCTGCGTCTGACATCAGTATGGCGGCGCGGATGGCGCCTGACACATCCTTCGGATTGGCGGCGAGGGCGGGCGGCGTTCGCATCGTCATCAGCGCTGCAAACAGGTCTTCCATCACGGCCTGATCGGCGACGAGGGCCTGCTGGGCGCTCCGCGATTCATCGGCGAGGATCATCAGCTGCTCTTCGGCGGCATAGGCGGCTTCCTCGCCGCCGATGGCCTCGGTCGCAGCGGCGATCAGATCGGCATCGATGTCGGACGCAGCCCGCGCGGCGGCGTTCGATGCTTGCTCAAGCGCCTTCACCCGCGCCAGAGCCGCATCGCGCGCGGCCTCCGCCTTTTTCAGGTCGTCCTGCGTGAATGTACGCCGCGACTGTCCCATGGCCGGGGCCGCCAGAAGCAGGAGAATGATCGCGAGCCACCGCATCATTCGCGGTGGTAGGGTGATCCGGCCTCGATCGAAAGGGCCCGGTAGACCTGTTCAGCGATCATCACCCGCACCAGCCTGTGCGGCCAGGTCTGGACGCCGAACGACACCGAGTGCCGCGCAGCTTTCGCGACATCCGCCGACGTCCCGTCCGCGCCGCCGATCACGAAGCTCACCGCGTCCTCGCCGCCATCCCGCCATTTTGCCAATCGTTTCGACAAGTCATGCGAGGTCCACGCTTCACCGCGTTCGTCGAGGCGCACGAGCACGCCAGCGCCATGCCGCGCGAGCAGGCGCTGGCCTTCGTCATCCTTCGCGCTTGAATTGAGCTCGACTTCCTCGACCGCACGGTAGCCCAACGACTTTCCGGTTTTGCCTGCGCGCGCGAGATAGTCGTCCACCATTGCGCGCTCTGGCCCGTCCTTCATGCGCCCGATGCAGAGGATGCGGATGCGCAAGCCAGGCTCAGGTCGCGGCGCGCGCCGTCGTTGGCGTGTCGCCGGCCCAGATGCGTTCGAGATTGTAGAACTCGCGCACTTCCGGCCGGAAGATGTGGACGATCAGGTCGCCCGCATCGATCAGCACCCAGTCCGCATTCGGCAGGCCCTCGACGCGCACTTTGGAAGCGCCGGCTTCCTTCAGCTTCTGCGAGACATGGTCCGCCAGCGCCGACACATGACGCGCGGAACGGCCAGACGCAACGATCATCGCATCCGCCATCGGCGACTTTCCGGCGAGCGGAATGTTGAGGATGTTCTCGGCCTTGTCGTCATCCAGCTGTTGCACAACCATCAGCGCAAGCTCGAACGGATCGGGGTATTTTGGCTGCGCCGCAGCCTTGGTCTGCTTCGCTGGAGCTGACTTGGCCGGGCTCGTTTTAACGGTGGCCGGTCCGGTCTCGGCCTTCTTGCCGGTCCGGGTGGTGCGGGTGGCTGACAGGGCTTTGTCCTTCGTGTTGCTTGGCTGAGGGCGAGATTATCACGTGGGGTCATCACCCGCGAGAGGGAAGGGCCGTCTCGTTTGAGCCATAGGGCGGCGGGCGCATGCCGAATTCAGGAAAACTAAACTCTACTTATACTACCAAGTTAGTCGTGTTTAAGGTTCGGTCCTGTGACTGACGCGGAGATATCTGCGTTTTCGATAAGGACGGGACATGAAAACGGTAGATATTTCTCGGCTTTCCGGGTCGTGTAACCATATCCGGTATCGCATTTCGATCGCGGCCCTCGCCGTTCTCTGGTCCGCACCGGCCTTCGCCCAGGGCGAGACCGCTGCCGAAGTCGTGGCGGACCAGCCCGGCCCCAGCGCCGCCGACGATCAGCCCCCGGCCTCTGGGCAAGCCAGCCCGCAGCCAGTCCAGGCCGGCGACCGCGTGGTCGTCACCGCCCGGCGCGTCGAGGAAGACGTGCAGGATGTGCCGATCCCCGTCGCCGTGCTGAGCGAGGATTTCCTCGCCGACACCGGCGCGTTCAACGCCAGCAAGATCAGTTCGCTGGTGCCTTCGGTGCAGTTCTATTCCACCAACCCGCGCAATTCCGCGATCAACATCCGCGGCATCGGCTCGCCGTTTGGTCTCACCAATGACGGCATCGAGCAGGGCGTCGGACTCTATGTCGACGGCGTCTACTACGCCCGCCCCGCCGCCGCCGTGATGGACTTCATGGATGTCCAGCGCGTCGAAGTGCTGCGCGGACCGCAGGGCACGCTCTATGGCAAGAACACCACCGCCGGCGCGATCAATGTGACGACGCGCCTGCCCGAGTTCACCGCATCGACCGACGTGGAACTCTCCTTCGGCAATCTCGGTTACCTGCAAGCCAAGGGCACAACGACCGGCCCGATCAGCGACACCCTGGCCTATCGCCTGTCGTTCTCCGGCACGCAGCGGGACGGCACGCTGTACAGCACAGCTTTCGACGACGATCTGAACGACCTCAACAATATCGGCGCCCGCCTGCAACTGCTGTGGACGCCGGCGCCTGACCTCAGCTTCCGCCTGACGGCCGACAACACGGTGCAGCGCCCGGAAGGCTACGCCTCCGTCTTCGCCGGCGTCGCGCCGACCCAGCGCCCGCTCAACCGGCAATACGCAGCCCAGGCGGCGTTCTTCAACTATGCCCCGCCATCAACCAACGCGTTCGACCGCGTCACCGATCTGGATTCTCCCCACCGCTCCTATTCCGACTTCGGCGGCATCGCGCTCACCGCGGACTGGGACATCGGCCCCGGCACGCTGACCTCGATCTCGGCATGGCGCTACTGGCTGTGGGATCCATCCAACGACCGCGACTTTCTCGGCCTGCCGATCACCACGATCTCCGCCAATCCGTCTAAGCAATATCAGTGGCAGCAGGAATTCCGGTACGCGGGCGACATCAATGACGATCTCGGCTTCGTCGCTGGCGCTTTCTGGTTCAATCAGGTCACCAAGACACTCGGACGACAGGAGCAGGGCTCGGCCGCGTGGCGCTTCCTGCTCAACCCCAACGCTGCGGCTGCGACGCCCGGCCTGCTCGATGGCTATGGCCAGAAGACCAGCATCCTCTCCGACCACACCAGCGCCGCGCTGTTCGGCCAGCTCGAATGGAATGTGACGGACCAGCTCCGCATCATCCCGGGCCTGCGCTTCAACCATGACGAGAAGAGCGGCTTCTACAACGCGGTCGTCTATGGCGGCTTGCAGACCACAAACGCAGCGCTGATCGCGCTCCAGCGCAGCGTGCTATCGCCGCAGAACTACCAATCGGAAGGCGAGGAGGACAACATCTCCTGGAACCTCACCGCGGCCTATGATTTCGTCGACAATGTGCACGCCTATGCGACGTACTCGACAGCGTTCAAGACCTTCGGCCTCAACAACAATGGCGTGCCGCTGGACGCCGCCGGCAATGTCGCGGTGCAACTCGCCACCGTGAAGCCGGAAGACGTCAAGCACATCGAGATCGGCCTCAAGACCAATCCGGCGCCGGGCCTCACCGCCAATGTCACCGCCTTCCACACCACGATCGACGACTATCAGGTCAATGTCGTGAACGGGCAGGTCGGCGTGCTGCGCGGCTATCTCGCCAATGCGGAGCAGGTGATCGTGCAGGGCGTCGAGTTCGACGGCGCCTGGCGCGTGAACGACAGCTTCAATCTCTATGGCAATGTCGCCTGGACGGACGGCAAGTTCGAGACCTTCACCGGCGCGCCTCCCGCTCTCGAAGATAGCGGCGGCGCCATCCAGGTGGCGGATGCCTCCGGCACGCGCCTGCCGGGCCTGTCCGAATGGGCGGCATCCTTCGGCGGGGAATACACGCAGCCGGGCGCGTTCGGTGGCCATCAGGGTGAATTCTTCGCGGCTGCAGACGTCAGCTACCGGTCGGACTTCTCGTCCAGCCCGACCGAATCCGACTTTCTGAATATCGACAGCTATTCGCTGCTCAACCTGCGCGCAGGTTTCAGGGGCGACAATGGTTGGGATCTCTTTGCCTGGGGCCGCAACATTCTTGACGAGGAGTATTTCGAGATCCTCTCGCAGGGCGGTTCGAGCTCCGGCTACTATGCGGGCCTGCCCGGCGATCCGCGCACCTATGGCGTCACGCTGAGAGGGAGTTTCTGATCATCGGAATTCCGCGCGCCCACTTCTGGCTAAGCATGGGCGTGGCGGATAGAGGGGCGGGCCGCACCGGTGCGGCCTGCCGGTCCCGTCCCCCGTCCGGAATGGGATCTCTTCCAGGCGGCCGCGCCACCGTCCTCAGCGACCCGCCCCTCGCCCAGTTTGTGTTTCAGGACTGCCGGGCCTTAGCACAACAACCACCGCGGCTTTCCTTCTCCGGCCGAAGGCCGGGGGAGGTGGCATGCGCGCTCTTCGCGCATGACGGAGGGGGCAGCCGCCGAAGCAAGATGGCAAGCG
>JANOKS010000165.1:0-10171 GCA_031419455.1 Alphaproteobacteria bacterium | reverse complement strand
ATCCGTCGCATCGCAACGCGCCTCGCGCATCGCCGCATCGAACCTGCCCACATCATCGCATGGTCAGCCTGGCGACGCGCCCATCAAGCCGCAGCCCGACAAGCCCACATCAAGACAAGACTGCAACTGTAGTGCTAGGGCGAGCATCACGCCGAGCGCGACGGCATGGGATAGTCTGCGCATCTTACGCAGCATCGTTCGTCCCCCTTGGCTTCTGCCGGACGCCGGAAAACTAACACGTTGCAGGTTGCGTACAAAGTGGTCGCGTTCTGCTAGGGTCCGCGCAACGGGAGAGATGGATGAAGTATCTCAGAATTGCCGGAGCGATCGTTGGGGCGCTGTGTGTGCTGATGGGCGTGGTGTGGATTTTCCAGGGGATCAATGTGATCCCGGGCAGCTTCATGACCGGCGACATCGACTGGTCGTATCGCGGCGGGGTGCTGGCGGTGGTGGGGCTGATGGTGCTGTTCCTGTCGCTTCGCAAGCCGCGCGCGAAGGGCTGATGAGCGCGTCGGGGGAGAAGCACGTCCTGATTGACGGTGCGACGGCGCGGCCTGCGACTTTTGCGGGCGCGGGGTCGGAGGTGGTGCGCTGGGTCAGCGGGGCGTACCTGAAGCTGGCGGGATGGAAGGTGTGTGGCGACTGGCCGGCACTGGACAAGGCGGTGCTGGTGGCGGCGCCGCATACCTCGAACTGGGACGGGCTCAACATGCTGGCGACTGCCGGGCATTACCGCGTGAAGCTGCGGTGGATGGGCAAGGCGAGCCTGACGCGCGGGCCGTTCGGGTGGCTGATCAAGGCGCTGGGGTGCGTGCCGATCGACCGGTCGCAGAGCAATGATCTGGTGCGCGTGATGGCGGATGCGTTTGCTACATCAGAGCGGATGGTGCTGGCGATTCCGCCGGAGGGGACGCGGAGTGCTGTGCGGGAGTGGAAGAGCGGATTCTATCACATTGCGGTGGCGGCGCGCGTGCCGATCGTGCTGAGCGTGCTGGACTATGGAGCGAAGCGGGTGAGCCTTGCGGCGGTGCTGTATCCGAGCGGGGACTATGAGGCGGATATGGCGGTGATCCGCGGGCACTATGCGACGGCGGTGGGGAAGAACCGGGAGAAGTTTGTGGCTTAGCCCTTCCGCGCGTGTGGAGCGATGGCTCAAATCCTGTCATTCCGGACGCGCCGAAGGCGTGAGCCGGAACCCAGGGGCTGCGAGCACCGTGTTCGAGGCCCCTGGGTTCCGGGTCTTCCCCGGATGGCGCTCCGCGCATCCGGGGTGCGCCCGGAATGACAGTGATGGGTGGGATCAATAGTCCAGCATCGCTTCCAGCGTTTCGATGCGGTCGGCGTCGCGGGAGGGTTTGTCCCAGCGGATGCGGTGGATGCGGGGGAAGCGCATGGCGAGGCCGGAGCGGTGGCGGGGGGAGCGCTGGAGGCCTTCAAAGGCGATTTCGAGGACGAGACCCACATCCTTGTTGGCGGTGACGGAGCGGACGGGGCCGTAGCGGTCGATCGTGTTGTCGCGGACGTATTTGTCGAGCGTGGAGAGTTCCTCGTCGGTGAAGCCGAAATAGGCTTTTCCCACCGGTGTGAGTTCTTCGCCCTCCGTCGTGTTGCGCCAGACGCCGAAGGTGAAGTCGGAATAGAGGCCGGAGCGCTTGCCGTGGCCGCGCTGGGCGTACATCAGCACGGCGTCGACTAGCCAGGGGTCGCGCTTCCACTTGTACCACTGGCCGGCGGGGCGGCCGGCGACATAGGGCGCGTCCCAGCGCTTCAGCATCAGGCCTTCGATCTCGTTGGTGGGCGGGTTGCGGCGCAGCTCGTCGAGACCGGCGGCGTCGGTGAAGGGGACGAGGGGTGAGAGATCGATGCGCGGATCGTCGAGCGTGACGATGAAGCGTTCGAGGCGTTTGCGGCGCTCGGCGAAAGGCAAGGGGCGGAGGTCGTGGTCGCCGTCCTGCAGCAGGTCGTAGGCGCGGAGCATGGCGGGGCGTTCGGCCATCTGCTTCGGCGAGACGAGCTTGCGGTTGAGGCGTTGCTGAAGCTCGTTGAAGGAGGCGACGCCGCCTTGCGGTGAGCGGATCAGGAGTTCGCCGTCGATGGCGGCATTGAAGTTCGCGGCTTCGAGAAGGTCGGGGAAGGTTTTCGAGATGTCGTCGCCATTGCGGGTGTAGAGGCGGCGCACGCCCTTGTCGGCGGCGAGCTGCACGCGAACGCCGTCCCATTTCCATTCGGCGGCGAAGTCGGTTGGCGAGATCAGCGTTGGGTCCAGGTCGGCGGCTTCGATGCGCTCCGCCTTGCTGAGGAGCGGGTGGGCGAGCATGGGCGGGCGGAAGGGAGACAGGGCGCCAGAGACGGGCTTGGGGCCGCGCTGGTCGAGCCATGCGAGAAGGTCGAGATAAGGCGGCGCCATGCCGTGCCAGAGTTCCTCGATCTCACTGACGTTGACCTTCCCGTAATCGGCGAGGGCTTGCCGAGCCAGACGCGCGGAGACGCCGATGCGGAGGCCGCCGGTGACGAGTTTCAGCAGCGCCCAGCGGCCTGTGGAGTCGAGGACATCGAGCCAGCCTTCGACGAGGAGGAGGCCTTGCGCCTTGGTGGATTCCATCAGCGTCTCGACGACTTCGTTGAGGTCAGGCGAGCGGTTGGCGCCGGGGCGTTGCGGCCAGATCAGGGAAATGGTTTCGGCGAGGTCGCCGACATAATCGTAGCTGAGATTGAACAGGATCGGGTCAACGCGATCGGCCACGAGAGCGCGGATGGCGGCGGGCTTGACGGACGGGATGTCGAGGTCGACCGTGATCGCCGCGATGGCCCAGCCGCGCGAGGGATCGCTCGTGTGGCGGAGATAGTCGCAGATCAGCTGGAGCTTCGCGTTGCGCGACGGCGTGAGCACCAGCCGTTCAAGAAGCGCGGCGAAGGATTGCATGAGTAATCATATAGGACGAAGCTCGCGGGTGAGGAACGATCCTAGAAGGCATCCCGCTGGACGAGCCCCATCTTTATCAAATCCAGAACATAACAGTGCACGCCTGCCGGTCTGGGCTCGATGAGCTGACGATAGGTGGCAGAACCGCCGTACTGGCCCGAGGATTCTGGAACGCGTTTATCCGCGTTGGTGTGAAAATTGCCGCACAGCTTCACCTGCGTCGGTCCCGTTACCACATAGCTGATATCGCCCGGCGCCGCAGGCTGATCGCTGCTACCTACATCGAACGCGGGGTCGTCGGGATAATCTTCGCATACCACAAATCCGCTGCCCACGCTTGTGGAGCTATTCGGGACCTTCTTGGCTGCCTCGTACGATTCAGGGGCGGCGCCCGTTGTGTTGAACGCGCACTGGACGACATCTACGACAGATTTAATGCGCCATTCGGTCATCCCGTCGAGCCGCGTGTTGCGCGCATCACCCGGCCCACCGATGACGATGAAGCCAGCGATGACGGCCGCGGCGGCAATGCCTGCGCCTGCGAGGGCGAGCGCTCGACCGAGGCTAGGCCGTCTGGTCATTGGCGTCTCCCTCCTCGGCATCGCGGATGAAGTAGAAGAACACGCCGCCGGCGAGGATGGCGACGACCAGCAGCTTCAGGAGGAAGCGGGTGGAGAGTTCGCCGGCGAGGAAGTTGTAGACGAGGCCAATGGCGTCTCCGATCAACGTGCAGGACGCGATGATGAGCGTCGCATAGGTGAGCCATTTGCGGACGCGGCTGCGCTGCATGGCTGGATTGCTACGACGCTGCTTGCGGATGTGGAGGGCGAGCCAGCCGAATAGCGGGCCGCCGACGACGAGGCCCGCGATCGCCTGGCGGATCTGCGTTTCGCGGCTGGCGAAGAGGTAGCTGTATTCCTGGTCGAGTTCATCGCCGACGGCGGTGTCGATCAGCGCGAACAGCAGTGAGCCGAGATTCCACGCAACGACGCCCAGCAGGATGAAAAGGACGAGGTAGAGGAAGGCCTCGCGAGCGGAGACGTAAGGCCGGGGCTTCGGGACTGCCATACCGAGATCATTGTCGGCGTAGCCTTCCAGCGCGTCGTCGACTTCCTTCTGCGTCCATCCGGCCGCGACAAGAGCGGCAGAGATGCGCTCGCGCGTCTGGCCCTTGTTGAAGGCGTCGTAGATGAAGGCGTCGTAGATGAAGGTGTCGAGCTTCTGGTTGGCCATGGCTGTTCCCTGTCGCGGAACAAGCTAGGGCGTGACCGCAGCCATGACCAGCCCAGACGCAGTTGCGCCCGTGGCGGTGGGGCCGGCCACGGGCGCTGCGACGCTTCCTCGGAGGGGATGGAGGTTACGTCGTCTGGTCTACGAGGCCTACGGCGTTGTCGGCGGGAAGGCTGGCTTCAGGCGCGAGGCATCCGGCACCGGGAAGGGCGGAGGCAGTTTGACGGACTGGCCACGCACGCGGTTCTGAGCCTGACACTGCGTGATGCAATTGGTGGCGGGCGGGGCGACTTCGATCGAGTCTTCGCCTGTGACGAAGCCCATGCGGCCGCCAGAGGCGACCATCCAGCTGGAAACCTTGCCGCAATGCAGGATCGCGTCGAACGTGCCGTCGCGGTTGCGAACCTGGTTCACGCAATTTGGATCATCGATGCGCTCGGAGACCTGGCTGGAGTCGCGCGCGACAAACTTGCGGGTGAGGTCCGTGCCGATGTTGATGCGCGTGGGCACCGCAATCATGATGTCCTTGTAGGGGACGAGATCGCCTTCGCGGGCGCGGAACGACGGGTTGTCGAAATAGAAGACCTGGGCGCCGAGCGTGTGAGTGACTTTGGTCGCAGTCTTGTCGCCGCGCTCGGGCTCCATCTGGAAGATGCCGCCCTGGGCGCAGTCCTTGGCCTGGACCTTCATCTTGAGGCCTGAGCCAGTGCGCTGGATGACGAGGTCGCCGTCGGCGTTCGAGACGGTGACGCCGCTGTTGAGGAAAAGACCGCGGTGATCGGGAGTCTTGGACTGAAAGGCGGTGATGCGGCGGCCGCCCGTGATATCTTCCTCGTTGGCAGCGCCGGTGAAGGTGTAGTTCTCGACGGCGAAGGTGCGCGAGACGACCGTGAAATCGATGTACTTGCCGAGAATCTGGAAGGTGGCGCCGAGGTTCGACGCGGGAATCGTGACGCTGCTGCCAGTGGGGACGTTGATCCCGTTGAGCAGTCCGGAGATCACGAAACCGCCGCCGACACATCCGTCGGATTTGGCGGCGTGCGCCATGGGCGCGGCGATTGCGATTGCTGCGGCAAGGGCCGCGAAGGTCGCGGTGAATCTGCGACCGGCTGGGAAGCCGTCGCGGGCATTCGTTCTCATGTCTTGGGTCCTCCACCTTGAGACGCGTTTATGGTTTACGCGCTGAACGTGAAAATGCGTCGCATACGGAGTATTGGAAGAAGCCAGATCCGCAGCAGGGGCAATTATATTTTTGCGTGAAGTGTCTGGTCGCGGACAATCGTCGCACTATTTACGCACGCCGACAAAATTCGCGCCCAGACGAGTGACGCAGCGGCGGACAAGTGCATGATCCGTATCGAGAGCAATGCGCGCGCGTATGAAAGGCTGCAGAGGCTCTCTAAAGCGAAAACCACGGCCAGTCGCGTTGGCCGTGGTTTCCCGCTAGGTCAGGCAATCAATTGCTGTCAGGCAAGTGATCAGGCGGCGGTTGCCGCGCGTTCTGCTGCGCGGATGTCGGTTTCGACGCCCGGGGTGGTCCTGAACACCATCATGTTGCGCGCATCGGCCTTGTAGGCGGGCCAGGCGGGCACTTTGGGGTTCGATGGATCGCCGTTGCGCGCGAAGGCGATCCAGCTTTCCGACATCTGGTCGGCGATGGCCTGGGCTTCTGGGCCCGTGCCGGACATCGATTCCGACTTGGCGACATTGTCGAACGCCATGCCGATGTCGAGCGCGTGAGGCACATACCGCTTGCCGCCCATGACGGGGGTTTCCCAGTCGAGCATGTAGAAGAAGACGGGAGCGCCGCCCTGTTGCGCCTTGCGGTCGGCGACGGTGACGCTGCCGCGGAAGAAGCTGTTGTCGGACGAGGCCATGAAGAAGAGTTCGGGCGCCTCGATGTCCGGATGGTTGGCCTTGTAGAGGTCGATGATCGTCTTAGCGTTCTTGGCCGGGAAGGCCTGCTTGATAGCCGCGGGAAGCGTTTCCCATGTGAGGCTGTGGTTCGGGCTGTCGGCGGGCGTGAGCGACGTGCCCTCGGTGCGGTTGCAGCCGATGAGGAGCGGGACGCTGGCCGATTGCGGTGGGCCGTCGGGGTTGAACGGATCGCGCGCGATGGAGCGTCCGTCGAGCACTGGGCCGGAGCCCGCGCCTGGGAGGCCTTGCGCTGCCGCCTGGATGTCGGCGACGGGTTTGGTGAGGATCTCGGCGATGGTGTCTTTCGTCAGGCCGAGCTTTTTCACCAGCTCGTCAGCCGCCTTGGCAGACGTGTCCTTCGGGGCGTGATTGATGCGTGGGCCGGACTGCACGACGGCGCGGTGGAAGAGGCCCTGCGCCTTGTCCATCGCCATCAGCGTGCAGACTTTCGAGCCGCCGCCGGACTCGCCGAAGATGAGGACGTTGGCCGGGTCGCCGCCGAACGCCTCGATGTTGTCGCGTACCCATTCGAGCGACTGGATCATGTCCAGCGCGCCAACGGCGCCAGAATCCGCGAACTGTTCGCCATAGCCGGCGAGGTTGAGATAGCCGAACTGGTTGAGGCGATGATTGGTGGTGACGACGACGACATCGCCGCGTTTGGCGAGGCGCACGCCGTCATAGGCATAGGACGAGCCGGAGCCGGTGGCGAAACCACCGCCGTGGAACCAGACGAGGACGGGGCGTTTCTTGCCGTCCGCCGCCGGCGTCCAGACGTTCAGGAAGAGGCAGTCTTCGCTGGTGGCTATCGGCGGATTGGGTCGCCATGAAGTGAAGAGACCGCCGCCATCGCCCGAGACGGGCTGGGGCGCCGAGTTGGCGTAGCCGAGCGCGTCCTTCACATCGGTCCACGGTTCGGGCGCACGCGGGGCCTGGAAGCGGGTGGTGGCGGTGTCGGCGCCGTAGCGCACGCCTTTGAAGACGTTGACGCCATCCTCGACCGCGCCCTTGACCTGGCCGTAGGTCGTGGTGACGACGGGGTCGGTGGCCGCGGCTGGCGCCGGAGCGGCGGCTTCGTTGCTGCAGGCCGCGATGAGGCCGCTGCCGGCGCCGATGGCGATGAGGGCGACGGATGCCTTGAGGATAGCGCGGCGGCTGCCGTGAATTGTGGTGGTCATTGGTCTCTCCCTGAATGCTCCGATCTGGTCGCCGGATGCGTTGCTCACTGTAGGGCGCGTGACACAGCGGCGTCCAGTTGCGCAGCATGACGATGCGGAGAGCTTTGGCCGCGGAGCTTGACGCTGTCCGGGTTCACGTCACGGGAGAGGAACGCAAGCCAGAGGGCGGGCTGGTGACTGTGTCGATGGCGACGGACTTCATCGGCGCGGCCAAGCTGGGCCAGTGGGTGGCGTTCGACACGCAGTATGTGAAGACGGGGCGGAGGCTGTGTTTTGCGCAGGCGTTCGTCACCGCGGACGGGGAAGTGATCGCGCGGGCGGATGCGCGGTTTCGGGTGCTCTAGGCGCAGACATGCGCCTGCACGCCATGCCGCAAGGCAAATGCAACCGGCGCCGCATCAAATGCGCCGGATGAGTCGACCCGCGATGCATCACGTTGTACGCATCATCTTGTTTGCGTGGGGAATACTGCTTGCCTGATATCTTTCTCTCCTACAGCCGCGACGATCAGGTGACCGCCCGGGTCTATGCCGAGGCGCTGACGGCGCAGGGATTCGACGTGTGGTGGGACGCGACGCTGAAGTCAGGCGAAGCCTATGACCAGGTCACCGAGAAAGCCCTGCGTGAGGCCAAGGCCGTGGTGGTGCTCTGGTCTGCCAAGTCGGTTCAGTCGCGCTGGGTGCGTGCGGAGGCGACGCTTGCCGATCGCAACAAGACACTGGTGCCGGTGATGATCGAGCCGTGCGAGCGGCCGATCATGTTTGAACTGACGCAGTCGGCCGATCTCACTCACTGGCGCGGCGCGGCAACCGACAAGGTGTGGGTGGCGTTCCTGGCTGACGTGCGGCGTTTCGTGGAGACGCTCAAGGCGCCGCAACGTCCGGAAGCCCCCGAACCTGTTCGGCCGCAAGCGCGGTCTGCGCAGGTCGAAAGACCGTCTATCCTGGTGCTGCCCTTCACCAACATGAGCGGCGATCCGGAGCAGGACTACTTCAGCGACGGCGTGACCGAGGATATCATCACCGATCTCGGAAAGGTTTCGGCGATGTCAGTTGTCTCACGCAACACGGCCTTCGCCTACAAGGGCAAGACGGCTGGCGTGACGCAGATCGCGCAAGCCCTGAACGTGAGTCATATTCTCGAGGGCAGCGTCCGCAAGTCGGGCAACCGGGTGCGGATCACCGCGCAGCTGTTGCACGCCGCTACTGACGCGCAGGTGTGGGCTGAGCGCTTCGACCGGACGCTCGACGACATCTTCGCGATCCAGGCCGAGATATCCGAAGCCATCGTCAGCGCCCTGAAACTTCAGCTTGCCCCGAAAGAGCGCAAGGCGATCGAACAGAAATCCACTGCAAGCCCGGAGGCCTACAAACTATACCTGATGGCGCGCCAGTTCAGCCGCACCGGCAGCGAGCGGCACAAGGAGTTGATTGTCCGCATCTGTCGCCGGGCCCTGGAGATCGATCCGGAATTTGCGCGAGCGTGGGCGTTGATGGTCGCGGCGCAGGCGGAGATGCACCAGCGCGGCGCCAGCGCCGATGATGGTCGCGAGGCGGCAGAGAGGGCGGTGGCGCTTGACCCGAACCTGGCCGAAGCTCACGCCGCGCGCGCCAACGTGTTTGCGCGATCGGGAGACATGAACGCGGCGTTGAAGGCGAGCCAGGCCGCCTTGAAACTGGACGCAGACTGTTTCGACGCGCATGTGCAGGCCGGATACGCCTGCATAGGGCTGCGTCAGTTCGAGAATGCAGTGGCTCATTTCGAAAGGGCGATCGCGATCGATCCGGACAGCTACTATCCCGCCGGCATGGTGATTCAGGCCTATGAAGCGCTTGGCGACGCAGAGAATTTGAAGGCGGCTGCACGGCGGCTGCTGGCGCGCGTGGAGGCGATCGTCGCGGTGGAGCCTGACCATGGTGCAGCGTTGGGCATGGGCGTGCGGGCGCTGGCATCGCTCGGCGAAATCGAGCGCGCGCAGGAGTGGACGGACCGCGCCGTGATGCTCGATCCCGACAATGCGCGGCTGCGCTACAACCTCGCCTGCGCCATGGCGACGGTGGGCGCAGGCGACGCGGCAGCCGATCTGCTCGACCCCATCATCATGACGATGAGCGACGGCCTGTTGCAGTGGATGGACAAGGACAATGATTTTGACCTTATTCGCAATGAACCACGCTTCGTAAACATGATGGAGCGGGGCCGGGCGCGATTCCTTCCTGCGTAGGTTAGAGTCAGGCGCGGCAGGGCGGGACCGGGTGCGCGGGGCTGATGTAGCTACTGCGCCCAGGTCTTCGCCGGCTGCTGCAGGATCATGATCTTCTGCCAGATCTTGCGCGAGAGGCTGGTGGTGAGGTCTTCGATCTCGGTGACCGTCTCGATGATGACGGGATCGCGCATGTCCTGCATGTAGAGCGCGGCGAGCTTGCTGGTGAGGGAAAGCATCTCGCTGCAATAGTCGAGATACGAAGCAGCTCCAGTTCGGACATGTCATGCACGTCCGACGATTTGGTGGATGTGTAGTCCTTGAGGAGCTGGGTTGGGTCCTTGGTAAGCTGATGCATGTCCACGACATGGGCGATCGAGCGAAGCTCGTGCAGATCGGCGAGCACGCGATCGCGGCGCATGTTCGACTCCAGATTGAGCAGGAACCAGATCGAGGCGCCCGCGAGCGCCACAATGTTGAGGATAGCCTCGACGCCTTGGATCAGGTCGAATGCATCCGAGGTGACGCGCAGGGGGCCGAGATTGAGCAGCGTCCAGATCACGCCGCCGACACCGAGGGTGATCGCGACGCCAACGCCCGTGCGGACCAGCAGGTTGGGTCTCGAGACCCAGGACAGGCGCTCCCGGTCCTCGCGTGCGATGGTAATACCAACGGGCTGAGCATCTGACTCGATTTGGGGTTCCTGGAGGGATCGAACGC
>JANOKS010000164.1:0-45724 GCA_031419455.1 Alphaproteobacteria bacterium | reverse complement strand
TGCGAGACGCCCAGGAGCGATCCTTCGATGCTTGCTGGTCTCGCGTCGGCCAGTTGCTCTCCTGCTTCACAAAACAGGAATGCGCCAACTACCTCGCCAACTCAGGATACGCTTCCACCTAAAGCGATCACGCTCTAGTGCCTATTCCCTCGGCCGGAACGGCCAATTTTTCCCATGGACGACAGGCTGCCTTTGTCTTAGACGGTCGCCTTCAAACCCCGGAATATCATGAAAACGCCGACCGGAACTTCCGAAGCCAATGCTCCTGCCCCCAAAAAGCGGACAGGGCCGTTCACCTTTATCGGCCAGGTCCGGGCTGAGGCCCGCAAGGTCACCTGGACCAGCCGCAAGGAAACGATCGCCGCTTCGATCATGGTGGCGATCATGGTGATCATGGCAGCGATCTTCTTCTACGCGACGGACTCTGTCGTTAAGCTCGCGGTCGGTTTCGCAACGGGAATCTGGCACGGAGCGGCGAACTGATGGCTGACGCGCGCTGGTACATCGTTCACGCCTACTCGAACTTCGAAAAGAAGGTCGCCTCGACCATTCGCGAACAGGCCGACATGCAGGGCCTTACCGACCTGATCGAGGAGATCGAGGTTCCGACTGAAGAAGTCGTCGAGGTCGTCCGCGGCCGCAAGCGCACCGTCGAGAAGCGTCACATGCCCGGCTACGTGCTGGTCAAGATGCGCATGACGGACGAGGCCTATCACCTCATCAAGAACACCCCGAAGGTCACGGGCTTCCTCGGCGCTGAAGGCGGCAAGAAGCCGCTTCCGGTGCCGCAGAGGGAAGTCGACCAGATCCTCGGCAAGGTCGAAGCCGGCACGATCGAACGCGCGCGCCCGAAAATGCAGTTCGAGATCGGCGAGAAGGTCAAGGTTACCGACGGTCCGTTCGCCTCGTTTGAAGGCGCGGTGGATTCGATCGACGAAGACACCGGCCGCCTCAAGGTCACGGTCACGATCTTCGGCCGCGCGACGCCAGTGGACCTGGAATACGGCCAGGTCGCGAAGGCCTGATCGAACCCGTCGCGGGCCGCAAAACCGCTTGCATTTCAGCCAGACAGCCCGTATTGCCCCGCCTTCGCGTGGGAGGCCTTAGCCAGCCCCACCACGCACCCCCCGCCTTTCCGGATGGTCCGGCGAGGCCCGCTTGTCGGTGAAACACCCGGCAGGCCGCCACAAGTGAGGGAAACATGGCAAAGAAACTGTTGGGGAGCCTGAAGCTTCAGGTTCCCGCCGGAGCGGCAAACCCGTCTCCCCCGATCGGCCCTGCTCTTGGTCAGCGCGGCATCAACATCATGGAATTCTGCAAGGCCTTCAACGCAAGGACCGCTCAGGAAACGAAGGGCACGCCCCTTCCCGTGGTGATCACGTATTACCAGGACAAGTCGTTCACCTTCGAGATCAAGACGCCGCCGGCGTCCTACTTCCTGAAGCAGGCGGCGAAGATCACGGCCGGCTCGAAACTGCCGGGCCGCGATAGCGCCGGCACGGTCACGATGGACCAGTGCCGCGAGATCGCCCAGAAAAAACTCAAGGACCTGAACACGAACGACGTGGATGCAGGCGCGAAGATCATTGCCGGCTCCGCCCGCGCGATGGGTCTTCAGGTCACGGGAGCGTAATCCAATGGCACTCGGAAAACGCACAACCGCCGCACGCAAGACCGTTGACCCGACCAAGGTCTACAAGGTCACGGATGCGGTGAAGCTCGTCAAAGGCAACGCGAAAGCGAAGTTCGACGAGACCATCGAGATCGCCGTTAACCTCGGCATCGACCCGAAGCAGGCGGACCAGAATGTCCGCGGCGTCGTCAACCTGCCGGCCGGAACGGGCCGCACGGTTCGCGTCGCCGTGTTCGCGCGCGACAAGAAAGCCGACGAAGCCCGCGCCGCCGGCGCTGACATCGTGGGCGCCGAAGACCTGTTCGAGACCGTCAACAGCGGCAAGGTCGATTTCGACCGTGTCATCGCTTCGCCGGACATGATGGCCCTTGTCGGCCGCCTCGGTAAGGTGCTGGGCCCGCGCGGCCTGATGCCGAACCCGAAAGTCGGCACGGTTACGCCGAACATCGCGCAGGCGGTGAAGGATGCCAAAGGCGGCTCCGTCGAGTTCCGCGCCGAGAAAACCGGCATCATCCACGCTGGCGTCGGCAAGGCCTCGTTCTCGGAAGCTGACCTCGAGAAGAACGTCCGCGCCTTCGTCGGCGCGCTGGTGAAAGCCCGTCCGTCGGGCGCAAAGGGCACCTACGTCAAGAAGATCGCGATCTCCTCGACCATGGGCCCCGGCGTCTCGGTTGATGTGACGGACCTCAGCCAGTCGGCTCCGCAGTAAGGGTTGCCCGACGCCAGAAATCGCAAAGGCCGGCGGAGCGATCCGCCGGCCTTTTCGCCTGCCGGGAGGCTGCTCTATTTACCGTTTATGCGGCCCGACCCATTGATTTTGGTGCATTTCCAACGGCCGGATCAGCATTCTGGAAAAAAGCAAGGCCCCGCTTGCAACAAACCGGGGAGGGGGCTATAGACGCCCCTCGAACGGGAGATTCGTTAACACGAGCCTCCCGTTTCTCGTCCGAGATTGCAGGTGGAGCAAAAACCAAAGCCAGACTAACTACCTGGTTTTGCTCCTCAATTTCCTGCATGAGACGGGGTGTGACGGGACAGGGTGCGTAGTTGGCGTGATCGCTAACGACGACGCCCTTGAGTTCGTTTCTGCCCTGGGACGGGGGCACGCTGGTCATGCGGACCGCGCGCCCTCTCCGTAACTGGCTGGTAGCGTACACGCTTCCGGTCGGCTGGAAAGGGTGAAACGGCCGCTGGTCCTGCGTGCGCATCCTGGGGCGATCGGGATTGTCCGGTCGTCCAGCCTGGAGACCGCATATGGATAAAGCTGGAAAAGCGGTGGCGCTGGAGGCCTACAAGAAGGTCTTCGCCGATGCCGGCGTGATCGTTGTCACGCAGTATTCCGGGTTGACCGTAACGCAGCTCACGGATCTGCGCGTCAAGCTCAAGGGCGAGGGCGCAAATCTGAAGGTCATCAAGAACCGGCTTGCGAAAATCGCGCTGGACGGAAAAGGCGGAGATGCCGCGGCCAACATGTTCGTTGGCCCTGTGGCGATCGCCTTCTCTCCGGATCCGGTCGCGGCTTCAAAGGTCGTGGCGGAGTACGCCAAGGGGAACGACAAGCTCGTTCTCATCGGCGCGCTCATGGGCGATACGGTGCTCGACCAGAATGGCGTGAAGCAGCTTGCTTCGCTTCCGTCGCTGGATCAGCTCCGTGGCAAGATCATCGGCCTCATCCAGGCTCCGGCGACCAAGATCGCTGGCGTCGTGGCTGCGCCGGCGGCCCAGCTCGCTCGCGTCATTGGCGCCTACGCCAACAAGGACGCCGCCTGAGACCCGCTGCCTCACGAGACACCTCTAGTCACACACCCGAACTCAAGGAAAACCCGAAATGTCGAAACTTGATAAAATCGTCGATGACCTGTCGTCGCTGACGGTCCTCGAAGCCGCCGACCTCGCCAAGCTTCTCGAAGAGAAGTGGGGCGTTTCGGCTGCCGCTCCGGCCGCCGCGGCTGCTGGTCCTGCTGCTGCCGCTGCTCCGGCTGCGGAAGTGCAGACCGAGTTCTCCGTCATCCTCAAGGAAGCCGGCGACAAGAAAATCAACGTGATCAAGGTCGTTCGCGAAGTCGTGCCGAGCCTCGGCCTGAAAGAAGCGAAAGACCTGGTCGAAGCTGCTCCCAAGGCCGTCAAGGAAGGCGTCACCAAGGAAGAAGCCGAGACCATCAAGAAGAAGCTGGAAGAGTCCGGCGCCAAGGTCGAAATCAAGTAAGGCCTTGTTCGCGCCGCCGGTGAGCCATGTCTCTCCGGCGGCGCGTACTGCCTTCTTCCCCCACGCACAGGAGGGGGTTGACGGCGGTGGTAGAGTTCTCCCGGCGGTTCGATTCCGGACCGTCCCTGCGCACCGGATACTAACGGTCCAACGGCGCCGCCCGATCATTGCGGGCGGAAGCTGCGGCCCAGAAAAAAGCGAGCTGACCAGCACATGGCTCTGTCGTTCACGGCGAAGAAGCGTATTCGGAAGTCCTACGGCCAACTGAGTGAAACGGTGCAGATGCCGAACCTCATCGAGGTTCAGCGCTCCTCCTACGAACAATTCCTCCAGATGCACACCTCGGTCGACAAGCGCGACCAGGACGGCCTGGAAGCCGTGTTCAAGTCAGTCTTCCCGATCAAGGACTTCTCCGAGCGCGCGACGCTCGAATATATCTCTTACGAATTCGAGCAGCCGAAGTTCGACGTCCAGGAGTGCATGCAGCGCGACCTGAACTTCGCGGCGCCCCTCAAGGTGAAGCTGCGTCTCATCGTGTTCGAGACGGACGAAGAGACCGGCGCGAAGTCGATCAAGGACATCAAGGAACAGGACGTCTATCTCGGCGACATTCCGCTGATGACGGACAAGGGCACGTTCATCATCAACGGCACCGAGCGCGTGATCGTCTCGCAGATGCACCGCTCGCCGGGCGTCTTCTTTGACCACGACAAAGGTAAAACGCACGCCTCGGGCAAGCTGCTGTTCGCCGCCCGCGTGATCCCGTACCGCGGCTCGTGGCTCGACTTCGAGTTCGACGCCAAGGACATTCTCCACGTCCGCATCGACCGCAAGCGCAAGCTGCCGGCCACCGTGCTGCTGCAGGCGCTCGGCTATGCCGGTGCGAAAATCCTGGACACCTTCTACAACAAGGTGACGTACAAGCTCGACAAGGCCGGCTGGGTCACGGGCTTCTCCGCCGACCGCTGGAAGGGCGCGCGTCCCGAGTTTGAACTGATCGACAAGAAGACCGGCAAGGCCGTGTTTCCGGCCGGCAAGAAGATCACGCCGGTCAAGGCCAAGAAGGCCGAGGCCGATGGCCTGCAGGACATTCTTGTCCCGTCGACCTTCCTGGAAGGGAAGTACATCGGCGAGGACGTGGTCAACGCGGCCACCGGCGAGATCTACGCCGAAGCCGGCGACCAGCTGACCGAAGAGACCGTGGCCGCGCTGCGCGAGGCCAAGATCAAGGCAATCCAGCTGCTCGACACGGACGGCGACAATGCCCGTGGCCCGTGGCTGCGCAACACGCTGAAGGTGGACAAGGCGACGTCGCGTGTCGATGCGCTGTCGGACATCTATCGCGTCATGCGCCCTGGCGAACCGCCGACGCTTGAAGCCGGCGAGGCCCTGTTCGGCCAGCTGTTCTTCGATCACGAGCGCTATGACCTCTCGGCTGTCGGCCGCGTGAAGATGAACATGCGCCTCAGCCTCGATGCGCCCGACACGCAGCGCACGCTGCGCGAGGAAGACATCATCGCCGTGATGCGCACCGTGCTCGACCTCAAGGACGGCAAGGGCGAAGTCGACGACATCGACAACCTCGGCAACCGCCGCGTCCGCTCGGTGGGCGAACTGCTCGAGAACTCGTTCCGCGTCGGCCTCGTCCGCATGGAGCGGGCGATCAAGGAGCGCATGTCGTCGGTCGATATCGACACCGTCATGCCGCACGACCTGATCAACGCGAAACCGGTGGTCGCCGCCGTCCGTGAATTCTTCGGCTCCTCGCAGCTGTCGCAGTTCATGGACCAGACCAACCCGCTGTCGGAAATCGCGCACAAGCGCCGCCTTTCGGCGCTCGGGCCGGGGGGTCTGACGCGTGAGCGCGCCGGCTTCGAGGTGCGCGACGTGCACCCGACCCACTACGGCCGCATCTGCCCGATCGAAACGCCGGAAGGCCCGAACATCGGCCTGATCAACAATCTCGCGACGCACGCCCGCATCAACAAGTATGGCTTCATCGAGAGCCCGTACCGGCGCGTGAAGGACGGCAAGCTCACGTCCGAGGTGAAGTACCTCTCGGCGATGGAGGAGCAGCGCTACTCGATCGCGCAAGCCAACGCGAAAATGGACAACAAGGGTGTCCTGCAGAACGAGTTCGTCAACGCCCGTGTTGGTCCGGCGCGCGACGCCATGCTCGTTGCGCGGGAAGATATCGAATACATCGACGTCTCGCCCAAACAGGTCGTGTCCGTGCCCGCCGCCCTCATCCCGTTCCTCGAGAACGACGATGCGAACCGCGCGCTCATGGGCTCGAACATGCAACGCCAAGCCGTGCCGCTGATCCAGACCGACGCCCCGCTCGTGGGCACTGGCATGGAAGCCATCGTTGCGCGCGACAGCCGTGCAGCCGTCTCGGCCCGCCGCGCTGGCGTGATCGAACAGGTGGACGCGACCCGTATTGTCGTGCGTGCGACGGAAGACCTCGAAGGCTCGAAGTCGGGCGTCGATATCTACCGCCTCGCCAAGTATCAGCGGTCCAACCAGAACACCTGCATCAACCAGCGCCCGATCGTGAAGGTCGGCGACAAGGTGACGAAGGGCGACATCATCGCTGACGGTCCTTCGACGGACCTGGGCGAACTGGCGCTCGGCCGGAACGTGCTTGTCGCGTTCATGCCGTGGAACGGGTACAACTTCGAGGACTCGATCCTGATCTCCGAGCGCATCGTGCGCGACGACGTCTTCACCTCGATCCACATCGAGGAATTCGAGATCGCCGCCCGCGACACCAAACTCGGGCCGGAAGAGATCACGCGCGACATCCCGAACGTTGGCGAGGAAGCCCTGCGCAACCTCGACGAAGCGGGCATCGTGGCGGTCGGCGCCGAAGTCATGGCGGGCGACATTCTCGTCGGCAAGGTGACGCCGAAGGGCGAGTCGCCGATGACGCCGGAGGAAAAACTCCTCCGCGCCATCTTCGGCGAGAAGGCTTCGGACGTTCGCGACACGTCGCTGAAAATGCCGCCCGGCGCGACCGGAACTGTCGTCGAAGTGCGCGTGTTCAACCGCCACGGCGTCGAGAAGGACCAGCGCGCGCTCCAGATCGAGCGCGAGCAGATCGACCAGCTGATGACCGACAAGGAGGACGAGCGCGCCATCATCGAGCGTGACGCTCTCTCGCGTCTCAAGACGCTGATCGTCGGCCAGAAGGCTGTCGCCCGCGGCGGCAAGAAAACCGACATCACGCCTGAGTTCTTCGCAGAGCACGCTCCGGCGGATCTCTGGAAGATCGGTGTCGATGACGATGCGGTCGATGCACAGGTGAAGGCGCTCCGGTCCTCCTACGAGGAATCGGTCGGCCTCATTGAGGCGCGCATCACCGACAAGATCGAGAAGGTCCAGCGCGGCGATGATCTGCCGCCGGGCGTCATGAAGGTGGTCAAGGTGTTCGTGGCCGTGAAGCGCAAGCTT
Source organism: Alphaproteobacteria bacterium (assembly GCA_031419455.1). Classification (GTDB taxonomy): domain Bacteria; phylum Pseudomonadota; class Alphaproteobacteria; order Caulobacterales; family Hyphomonadaceae; genus UBA7672. The sequence continues at coordinate 38,432 of JANOKS010000164.1, read as the reverse complement.
CAGCCGGGCGACAAGATGGCCGGCCGTCACGGCAACAAGGGCGTGATCTCCAAGATCAACCCGCTCGAAGACATGCCGTACCTGGACGACGGCACCGCCGTGGACATCGTGCTGAACCCGCTGGGCGTGCCCTCGCGCATGAACGTCGGTCAGATCCTCGAAACCCACCTCGGCTGGGCCTGCGCCGGCATCGGCAAGATGATCGACGCGGCCCTAAAGGAGTACCGTCACAGCCACGACGGCAAGGTCCTGACCAAGGCCCTTCGCGACGCCTATGGCGAGGACGAGGAGCTTCCGAAGACGCTGGACGAGCTGGAGGAGCTTGCCTCCAACCTCACCAAGGGCGTGCCGGTGGCGACGCCTGTGTTCGATGGCGCCGACGAAGACGACATCGCGGTGATGCTGAAGAAGGCCGGTCTCGATACCTCGGGTCAGGTCTACCTCAACGACGGCCGCACGGGCGAGCGTTTCACCCGCAAGGTCACGGTGGGCTACAAATATCTCCTCAAGCTCCACCACCTGGTGGACGAGAAGATTCACGCCCGCTCGACTGGCCCATACTCGCTCGTCACCCAGCAACCGCTGGGCGGCAAGGCGCAGTTCGGCGGACAGCGCTTCGGCGAGATGGAAGTGTGGGCGCTCGAAGCCTACGGCGCGGCTTACACGCTGCAGGAGATGCTCACGGTCAAGTCGGACGACACTGCCGGCCGGGCCAAGGTCTACGAAGCAATCGTCCGTGGTGACGACAATTTCGAGGCCGGCATCCCCGAGTCCTTCAACGTGCTTGTCAAAGAGATGCGTTCGCTGGGTCTCAACGTAGAGCTGCTCGAGGCCGAGCCCGAAGCGGAGGAGGGCGCCGACTCCTAGAGTTCGTCGCCGCCTGCCTTTCGCAATGAATATCCGTGGAGCCCGAGGGCTCCACGGTCACCCCAAGAGGGAGACTAAATCAGGATGAGCCAGGAAATTACCAACCTGTTCAGCCCCAACACGCCGGTTCCGACGTTTGAGGCCATCCGCATCGCGATCGCGAGCCCGGAAGAAATCCGCAAATGGTCGTCGGGCGAGATCAAGAAGCCCGAGACCATCAACTATCGCACGTTCAAACCTGAGCGTGACGGCCTGTTTTGCGCGCGCATTTTCGGGCCGATCAAGGACTACGAGTGCCTTTGCGGCAAGTACAAGCGCATCAAGTATCGCGGCGTGACCTGCGAGAAGTGCGGCGTTGAAGTGACGCTCGCGCGCGTCCGTCGCGAGCGCATGGGCCACATCGATCTTGCGGCGCCGGTCGCCCACATCTGGTTCCTGAAGTCGCTGCCGTCGCGCATCTCGCTGATGCTCGACATGGCGCTGAAGGATGTGGAGCGCGTGCTCTACTTTGAAAGCTACATCGTCACCGAGCCTGGCATCACCCCGCTGAAGGAAAAACAACTCCTCACCGAGGAGGAGTACATGCAGATGCAGGAGGATCTGGGCCAGGATTCCTTCACGGCACACATCGGCGCCGAAGCCGTCCGCGAACTGCTGAAGACGATCGATCTCGAATCCGAGGCTGACCGCCTGCGCGCCGACCTGGCGGAAGCCACCGGCGAACTGAAGCCGAAGAAGATCGCCAAGCGCCTCAAGCTGGTCGAAAGCTTCATCGCGTCGGGCTGCCGCCCGGAGTGGATGGTGCTCACCATCGTGCCGGTCATCCCGCCCGACCTGCGCCCGCTGGTCCCGCTCGATGGCGGCCGCTTCGCGACGTCGGATCTTAACGACCTCTACCGCCGCGTGATCAACCGCAACAACCGCCTCAAGCGCCTGATGGAACTGCGGGCGCCGGACATCATCATCCGCAACGAGAAACGGATGCTGCAGGAATCGGTGGACGCGCTGTTTGACAACGGCCGTCGCGGCCGCGTCATCACGGGCACCAACAAGCGCCCGCTGAAATCGCTGTCCGACATGCTGAAGGGCAAGCAGGGCCGCTTCCGCCAGAACTTGCTCGGCAAGCGCGTCGATTATTCGGGCCGTTCGGTCATCGTCGTCGGTCCGGAACTCAAGCTGCACCAGTGCGGCCTGCCGAAGAAGATGGCGCTCGAACTGTTCAAGCCGTTCATCTACGCGCGTCTCGACGCCAAGGGTCTCGCGGGCACGGTGAAAGCCGCCAAGAAGCTCGTCGAGAAAGAGAAACCGGAAGTCTGGGACATCCTCGAAGAGGTGATCCGCGAACACCCGGTTCTGCTCAACCGCGCGCCGACGCTCCACCGCCTGGGCATCCAGGCGTTCGAGCCCAAGCTGATCGAGGGCAAGGCCATCCAGCTTCACCCGCTGGTCTGCGCTGCGTTCAACGCCGACTTCGACGGCGACCAGATGGCTGTGCACGTTCCGCTGAGCATGGAAGCCCAGCTGGAAGCGCGCGTGCTGATGATGTCGACCAACAACATCCTCTCGCCCGCCAACGGCCGACCGATCATCGTGCCGTCGCAGGACATCGTCCTCGGCCTCTACTATCTCTCGATCGAGCGCGACAAGGAGAAGGGCGAAGGCATGCTCTTCACCGATCTCGCCGAGATCGAGCACGCCCTGTCCGCCGGCAAGGTCTCGCTGCATGCCCGCGTCAAGGCGCGCTTCATCACGAAGGACGAGAACGGCAAGGACGTGCCCAAGGTGTTCAACACCACGCCGGGCCGCATGATGATCGCGGACTGCCTGCCCCGTGAAAAGGGCATGGACCCGACGGTCACCGCCGAGCTGATGACGAAGAAGGCGGTCGGCAAGCTGATCGACATCGTCTACCGGAACTGCGGTCAGAAGGCGACGGTCATCTTCTGCGACCGGATGATGGCGCTTGGTTTCAAGGAAGCCGCCCGCGCCGGCATCTCGTTCGGCAAGGACGACATGGTCATCCCGAAGTCGAAGGACAAACTGGTCGCCGACACGCGCAAGCTGGTGAACGAGTACGAGCGGCAATACGCCGACGGCCTCATCACGCGCGGCGAGAAGTTCAACAAGGTCGTCGATGCATGGTCCGCCTGCACGGACAAGGTCGCCGACGCCATGATGGACGCAGCCGGCTCGACGACGGGCGAACTGAACTCCGTGTTCATGATGGCCCATTCCGGCGCCCGCGGTTCAAAGAACCAGATGAAGCAGCTCGCCGGCATGCGCGGCCTGATGGCCAAGCCCTCGGGTGAGATCATCGAGACGCCGATCGTGTCGAACTTCAAGGAAGGCCTCACCGTTCTCGAATACTTCAACTCGACGCACGGCGCGCGTAAGGGCCTCGCCGACACGGCGCTCAAGACTGCCAACTCCGGCTACCTCACGCGTCGTCTCGTCGACGTGGCGCAGGATTGCATCATCACCGAGGAAGACTGCGGCACCGACAAGGGCATCACGCTCGGCGCGGTCATGGAGGGCGCGGACGTCATCGTCTCGCTCGCCGAACGCACGCTCGGCCGCACCACGGCGGAAGATGTGAAGCACCCCAACACGGGCGCCATCATCGCTCCTGCGAACACCTACATCGATGAGGACATCGCGGCGGCGGTCGACAAGGGCGGCGTCGACAAGATCCTCGTCCGGTCGGTGCTCACGTGCGAATGCCGTAATGGTACTTGCGCTTCGTGCTACGGTCGCGACCTTGCTCGCGGCACGCGCGTCAACGTCGGAGAAGCTGTCGGCGTCATCGCCGCGCAGTCGATCGGCGAACCGGGCACGCAGCTCACGATGCGTACGTTCCACATCGGCGGCGCAGCGCAGGTCACGACGGAAAGCTCGCTCGAGGCGGCCTTCGACTCTGAAGTGCGCTTCGAGAACGCTTCGGTCGTCAAGCGCGACGACGGCACGCTGGTGGTCAACGGCCGCTCGATGGAGGTCAAGCTCATCGACGCCGACGGCCGCATCCGCCAGACGTTCAAGCCGGTCTATGGTTGCCGCCTGCGTTACGGCGACAACGACAAGGTGAAGCGTGGCGAGCGCGTGGCCGACTGGGATCCGTTCGCGACCCCGATCGTCACCGACCTCGCCGGCAAGGTGAAGTACGAGGACCTCATCGAAGGCGTCACGACCCGTGACGAGACCGATGAAGCAACCGGCATCGCCAACAAGGTGGTCATCGACCCGCGCACGGGTCCGAAGAAAGTCGAGCTCAAGCCGGCGATCGTGCTGGTCAACGACAAGGGCGAGGCGATCAAGCATCCCGGCGGCGTTCAGGCGCGTTACTATCTGCCGATCGACGCCATCCTGTCGGTGGCCGAAGGCGACGACGTCCGCCCGGGCGACACGCTTGCGCGCGTCCAGACCGGCGGCGCGACGACCCGCGACATCACGGGCGGTCTGCCGCGCGTGGCCGAGTTGTTCGAAGCGCGTCGTCCCAAGGACCACGCCATCATCGCCGACATCACCGGCAAGGTGGAATTCGGCCGCGACTACAAGAACAAGCGTCGCGTCCGCATTGTGCCCGAGGAAGAGGGCGCTGAGCCGATGGAGTACCTGGTGCCGAAGACCAAGCACCTGATGGTCCAGGAAGGCGACATGCTGAAGAAGGGCGAATACCTGCTCGAGGGCAATCCTGCGCCGCAGGACATTCTCACCATCCTCGGCGTCGAGGCGCTGGCCGACTATCTCGTGAACGAGATCCAGAAGGTCTACCGTCTCCAGGGCGTGCCGATCGACGACAAGCACATCGAGGTCATCGTTCGCCAGATGCTGCAGAAGGTGGAAATCACCGGCGGCGGCTCGACCACCATGCTCACCGGCGAAGCCGTCGATGCGCTGGAGTTCGAGGAAGCCAACGTTGCGGCGATCAAGGCCGGCCGCGAGCCCGCTACGGGCATGCGCGTCCTGCTGGGCATCACCAAGGCCTCATTGCAGACCCGCTCCTTCTTCTCGGCGGCGTCCTTCCAGGAAACCACCCGCGTCCTCACCGAGGCGGCAATCCAGGGCAAGGTCGATCCGCTCGAAGGCCTCAAGGAGAACGTCATCGTCGGCCGTCTCATCCCGGCTGGCACCGGTGGCGCGCTGCGGAAGTACCGCAAGCTCGCTGGCGACCGCGACGTCCGCCTGAAGGAACAGCGCAAGATGGCGCAACCCGTGCCGGCTCTGCCTGCGGCGGAGTAGGCAGGCCAGACCAGAACGATCGAGGCGGCGGACGAAAGTCCGCCGCCTTCGTTTTTGGGGCCCCGCCCGCAGTTTCCCATCGTCCCCGGCGCGCCTACACTACGCTCTGACCTGTCCGCGGAGCTCCGATGCGCGCCTTCCTCCTGCTAGCCATCGCCGCGCTTTCCGCCTGCGCGCCTCAGCCCGTCGTCTCGCCACCGCCGATGGCGGCCGCGCCGGCGCGGCTGACGCCCGCGCAGCAACTGCTGGAAGACGTCCGGATACTCTCGGCCGACGACATGGAAGGCCGGCTTGCGGGAACCCCGGGCGGGCTGAAAGCGCGCGCCTACATCCGCGGCAGGATGGAGGCGATCGGGCTCGATCCCATCACGACGATGCCGGTGCCGATCCAGCACAAGGGACAGGCTTATGAGGGAGCCAACCTGATCTCCGTGATCCCAGGCACTGGCGGATCGAACGGTGCGCTCATCGTCATGGCCCACTACGACCATGTCGGCGTGGTCAACGGCGAGATCTACAACGGCGCCGACGACAATGCTTCAGGCGTGGCCGCGCTGTTGCAGATCGCCACCTCGATGAAAGCCCGCGCGCCGCTCCACGACGTGATCTTCGCCATCGTCGATGCGGAGGAAGGCGGGCTTCGAGGCGCCCGGACCATGGTCGGCGATCCCGCGTTCAAGCCGTTGCTGGAACGAACCGTTCTGGCCGTAAACTTCGACATGCTGAGCCGATCTGACAAGAATGAGCTCTACGCTGCCGGCGCCTATCATTTTCCTTGGCTGAAACCCCGGCTTGAGGCCATTGCAGCGGAAGCCAAGGTCACCCTGAAGCAGGGTCACGATTCGCCTGTACCCAAGGATCAGGACTGGAGCAGCCAGTCGGACCACGGCGCATTCCATCAGCTGAAGCGCCCCTGGGTCTATTTCGGGGTCGAGGACCACCCGGATTACCACAAGCCGACCGATGATTTCCGAGCGATTCCCCAGGACTTTTTCCAGCGCTCCGCCGCCACGGTGGAGCTGGCGGTAAGGGCGTTTGACCGTGATCTGGAGGCGATAGCGCAGGAGTCGGGGCGCTAGCGGCAGCTTTCGTCCGCCAAGCCGACGCGTCCGGCGTAACTGGCCGGCAGATTCCGGCTCCAGCCGCACTTGACCCCGGCAGGGCAGGCCAGTATAGCCCCGCCTCACATCGACTGACCGGCCGTGGATTCAAGTCCAAACGCGGTTAAGCCGATGTGTTTTAAGAGAGCGAAAGCCTCCTATAGAGTTCGGCCGGGGCAGCCTCATGGCTTGTCGCGGCCAATGTTTTTGCAGCAAGACACGCCGATTTGGCTGAGAAAAGCCCGGCGAACTGGTGTGACGAGCGAGGGTAGATGCCTACGATCCAGCAGCTGATCCGCAAACCGCGGCAGGACAAGCCGAAGCGGAACAAGGTTCCTGCTTTGAAGTCGTGCCCGCAGCGCCGCGGTGTCTGCACGCGCGTCTACACCACCACGCCGAAGAAGCCGAACTCGGCGCTTCGCAAGGTCGCCAAGGTGCGCCTGACCACCCAGTACGAGGCGGTCTGCTACATCCCCGGCGAAGGTCACAACCTTCAGGAACATTCGGTCGTGCTGATCCGCGGCGGCCGCGTGAAAGACCTTCCCGGCGTCCGCTACCATATCCTCCGCGGCGTGCTGGACACCCAGGGCGTCAAGGACCGCAAGCAGCGCCGTTCGCTCTACGGCGTGAAGCGTCCGAAGTAATAGGTAAGAGACATGTCCCGTCGTCACCGCGCAGAGAAACGCCAAGTCCTTCCCGACGCCCAGTACGGCGATCAGGTCATCACCCGCTTCATGAACCAGGTGATGTACCAGGGCAAAAAATCCGTGGCCGAAAAGATCGTCTACGGCGCCCTTGAAACCGTCGCTACGAAGTCGAAGCGCCCGGCGACCGAAATCTTCCACGAAGCCCTCGGCAATGTCGCGCCGTCGGTTGAGGTGCGTTCGCGTCGCGTCGGCGGCGCCACCTACCAGGTGCCAGTCGAGGTCCGCCCGGAGCGCCGTCAGGCTCTCGCCATCCGTTGGCTGATCGAGTACGCGCGCGCCCGTTCGGAAAACACGATGGAGGAGCGTCTCGCCGCTGAGATGCTCGACGCCTCGCACGGCCGCGGCTCAGCGGTGAAGAAGCGTGAAGACACGCACCGGATGGCGGAAGCCAACCGCGCCTTCTCGCACTATCGCTGGTAATCCAGCGGTCCGCCGCTTTACGAATTCAGAGGGCTCCCCATGCCTCGCAGCCATCAACTTACTGATTACCGAAATTTCGGGATCATGGCGCACATCGACGCCGGCAAGACGACTGTTACCGAGCGGATTCTCTATTACACCGGCAAATCGCACAAGATCGGTGAAGTCCACGACGGCGCGGCCACGATGGACTGGATGGAGCAGGAACAAGAGCGCGGCATCACGATCACGTCCGCTGCGACGACCTGCTTCTGGCAGGACAAGCGCCTGAACATCATCGACACGCCGGGACACGTCGACTTCACCATCGAAGTCGAGCGCTCACTGCGCGTGCTCGACGGCGCCGTTGCGGTGCTCGACGGCAACCAGGGCGTTGAGCCGCAGACGGAAACCGTCTGGCGCCAGGCCGACAAGTACAACGTTCCGCGGATCGTCTTCGCGAACAAGATGGACAAGATCGGCGCAGACTTCTTCGCTTGCGTCAGCGACCTCGTGAAGCGTCTTGGCGTGAAGCCGGTTCCGCTGCAGCTTCCGATCGGCATCGAGCACACGTTCAAGGGCGTGGTTGATCTCGTCGAGATGCGCGGCATCGTGTGGCAAGGCGAAGACCTCGGCGCGAAGTTCGACATCGTCCCGATCCCCGATGACATGGCCGACCAGGCTGCGGAATACCGCGCCATTCTGATCGAAGCCGTCGCCGAGCTCGATGACGACGTGATGGCGGCCTTCTTCGACGGCAAGGAGCCGGACGTCGCGACGATCAAGCGCCTTATCCGCAAGGCCGTTCTGACCGGCGCCTTCTACCCGGTGCTGTGCGGCTCGGCGTTCAAGAACAAGGGCGTCCAGCCGCTGCTCGATGCGGTTGTCGACTATCTGCCGTCACCGCTCGATGTGCCGGCTGTCAAAGGCATCGACCCCAAGGACGATTCGGAAATCGAGCGTCCGCAGACGGACGATGCTCCGCTGTCGATGCTTGCGTTCAAGATCATGGACGACCCGTTCGTCGGTTCGATCACGTTCTGCCGCATCTACTCCGGCACGCTCAACTCCGGCACCACGCTTCTCAACTCCACCAAGGACAAGAAGGAGCGTATCGGCCGCATGCTCGAGATGCATGCGAACGACCGCAAGGACATCAAGGAAGCCTTCGCTGGCGACATCGTCGCGGTTGCGGCTCTCAAGGAATCGACCACGGGCGACACGCTGTGTGATCCGGCGAAGCCCGTCATCCTCGAGAAAATGGAATTCCCGGAGCCGGTGATCGAGATCGCCATCGAGCCGAAAACCAAGGCTGACCAGGAGAAGCTGGGCTTGGCCCTGCAGCGTCTCGCCGCTGAGGACCCGTCTTTCCGCGTCTCGACCGATCACGAGTCCGGCCAGACCCGGCTCAAGGGCATGGGCGAACTCCACCTCGACATCAAGGTCGACATCCTGCGCCGCACCTACAAGGTCGATGCCAACATCGGCGCGCCTCAGGTGGCGTACCGTGAGACGCTCGGCCGCAAGGCCGAGATCGACTACACGCACAAGAAGCAGACCGGCGGCACGGGCCAGTTTGCGCGCGTGAAGCTGATCTTTGAACCGCTCCCGCCGGGCTCGGGCTTCGTGTTCGAGAACGAGATCGTCGGCGGCTCGATCCCCAAGGAATTCATCCCGGGCGTCGAAAAAGGCATCAAGTCGGTCATGAACGCGGGACCGCTCGTCGGCTTCCCCGTCATCGACTTCAAAGTGAGTCTGATCGACGGCGCCTACCACGACGTCGATTCCAGCGTGCTGGCGTTCGAGATCGCTTCCCGCGCCGCTTTCCGCGAAGCCTCGGAAAAAGTGGCGATGAAGCTGCTTGAGCCGATCATGAAGGTCGAAGTCGTCTCGCCGGAAGATTACGTCGGCACCGTCATCGGCGATCTGAACTCCCGCCGTGGCATGATCCTCGGTCAGGAGATGCGCGGCAATGCGACCGTCATCAATTCGATGGTGCCGCTTGCCAACATGTTCGGTTACGTTAACAACCTGCGCTCCTCGACCCAGGGTCGAGCCAACTATACGATGCAGTTCGACCACTACGAGGCGGTGCCCAGTGCAGTCGCCAAGGAAGTCATTGAAAAACTCAGCGGCTGATGAAGCCCAACTGGCGGCCAACCCCCGCTGAACGAAGCTACGGAGTAGGATATCATGGGTAAGGAAAAATTCGCGCGTACGAAGCCGCACGTGAACGTTGGCACGATTGGCCACGTTGACCACGGCAAGACGACGCTCACAGCCGCGATCACGATCATTCTCGCCAAGTCGGGCGGCGCCACGGCGAAGCAGTACGCCGATATTGACGCAGCGCCTGAAGAGAAAGCTCGCGGCATCACGATCAACACGGCTCACGTCGAGTACGAGACGAAGAACCGTCACTACGCGCACGTCGATTGCCCTGGACACGCCGACTACGTGAAGAACATGATCACGGGCGCGGCCCAGATGGACGGCGGAATCCTCGTGGTGTCGGCTGCCGACGGCCCGATGCCGCAGACCCGCGAGCACATCCTGCTCGCCCGTCAGGTCGGCGTTCCGGCGCTGGTGATCTTCCTGAACAAGGTCGACATGGTCGACGACAAGGAACTGCTGGAGCTCGTCGAACTTGAAGTTCGCGAACTGCTGTCGTCCTACGACTTCCCTGGCGACGACATCCCGATCATCCCGGGTTCGGCCCTGGCTGCGGTTGAAAACCGCGATCCCGAAATCGGCGAACAGGCGATCCTGAAGCTGATGCAAGCCGTCGACGACTACATCCCGACGCCTGAGCGTCCGCTCGACATGCCCTTCCTGATGGCCATCGAAGACGTGTTCTCGATCTCCGGCCGCGGCACCGTGGTCACCGGCAAGGTTGACCGCGGCATCGTGAAAGTCGGCGACGAAGTCGAAATCGTCGGCATCCGCGACACGCAGAAAACCATCTGCACGGGCGTCGAAATGTTCCGCAAGCTGCTCGATCAGGGCCAGGCTGGCGACAACGTCGGCATCCTCGTTCGCGGCATCGATCGCGAGCAGGTCGAGCGCGGCCAGGTGCTGTGCAAGCCCGGCTCTGTGAAGCCGCACAAGAAGTTCGAAGCCGAGGTGTACGTCCTCAACAAGGATGAGGGTGGCCGTCACACGCCGTTCTTCGCCAATTACCGTCCGCAGTTCTACTTCCGCACGACCGACGTGACGGGCATCGTGGAACTCCCGGCTGGCACCGAGATGGTCATGCCCGGCGACAACATCAAACTCGTCGTGTCGCTGATCGCCCCGATCGCGCTCGAAGAGAAACAGCGCTTCGCCATCCGCGAAGGCGGCCGCACCGTCGGCTCGGGCGTCGTCGCCAAGATCCTCGAGTAGTCCTCGACTGATCGATTGAACACTGGGAAGGGCGTCAGGGAAACCTGACGCCCTTCTGCTTTTAAGTTATCTGAAGTTCGGGCTTCAGGAGCGGGCCATGGCCGACACCTACATCCGCATTGTCAGTCTCTGGATTCATCCGGGCCAGGAGTTGGCGTTCGAGGCCTTTGAACGCGAAGCCTCCCGGATCATGACCCTTCATGGCGGGCGGATCGAGCGGGCTGTCCGGATTGCGGGGCAGGAGGCGGCCGACGCGCCATTCGAGGTGCATGTCGTCAGTTTTCCCGATCGCGCAGCAGCCGATTCCTGCGCAGGGGATCCTGAGACCCGTAATCTGCGGTCGCGTCGCGCGGCGATCATCGCACGCACTGAGATTCTGGAGGGTCAGGAAGCCGGGCCTTACTGGGCCGAACGTCTGCAAAAGCCACGATAATTCAGGTCGAATGCAGAATCTCAAGCCCTGCGGCAGCACGCCCCAAACTCTCGCTTGACGTGCGTAGGGGAGGGGACTAATACCCCGGCTCGTTTCCGACCGGCTTAGCCGTGTCCGAGGATTCTCGGATAAACGTAAGCCACGGAAGCAAAAGGAAAAACTCAACGCGTGCGGCGGCCCTCCGGGGGATACTTCCCGGTCAGGTTGCTTTTGCGCTGTTTCGGTGGTCGCGATGGCAACTCAGAACATTCGAATCCGGCTCAAGGCGTTCGATCACAGGGCGCTCGACATGTCGGCGCGCGAGATTGTCTCGACCGCCAAGCGCACGGGCGCCCAGGTGCGCGGCCCGGTTCCGCTGCCGACCCGCATCGAGAAATTCACCGTCAACCGCTCGCCGCACATCGACAAGAAGTCGCGCGAGCAGTTCGAGATCCGCACCCACAAGCGCGTCCTCGATATCGTCGATCCGACCCCGCAGACCGTCGACGCGCTGATGAAACTCGACCTGTCGGCCGGCGTCGCCGTCGAGATCAAGCTGGGGAACAGCTAATGCGTACCGGAGTCCTCGCCAAGAAAATCGGGATGACTCGCGTGTTCGCCGCTGACGGCGCGCATGTTCCCGTTACCGTGCTATCGCTCGAAGGCTGCCAGGTCGTCGGCGTGAAGAAGGACGAAGTCCGGCAGGCCGATATCATCAAGAAGGGTGAGAAGGTCGGCACGCGTCAGGCCAATGACGGCTATACCGCCGTGGTGCTCGGCGCCGGCACGCGCAAGGCCAAGAACGTCAACAAGTCGCTTCGCGGCGCGTTCGCCAAGGCCGCCGTAGAGCCCAAGGCCGTGCTCCGTGAATTCCGCGTGTCCGATGACATGCTGCTTGAGGTCGGCGCCCAGATCAGCGCCGACCATTTTGTTTCCGGCCAGAAGGTCGATGTCGTCGGCATCACCAAGGGCAAAGGTTTCGCCGGCGCGATGAAGCGCTGGAACTTCGGCGGTCTCGAAGCCTCGCACGGCGTGTCGGTCTCGCACCGCTCGCACGGCTCCACGGGTCAGCGTCAGGACCCGGGCCGCGTGTTCAAGGGCAAGAAGATGGCCGGTCATCTCGGCACCGAACGCGTCACGACGCAGAACCTCGAAATCGTGCGCACGGATGTTGAGCGCGGTCTGATCCTCGTGAAAGGCGCTGTCCCCGGCGCCGAGAACAGCTGGGTCGAAATCCGCGACGCCGTGAAGGCCAAGGACAACAAGGGCGCTCCGTCGCCTGCCGGCCTCGTCAAGAAGGAAGGCTGAGCCTCATGAAACTCCCAGTCGTCAAACTTGACTCGGCCAAGGCCGGCGAGATCGAACTCTCGGACGCCGTGTTCGGCATCGAAGAGATTCGCTCGGACATTCTGCAGCGCATGGTTCGCTACCAGCTCTCCAAGCGCCAGGCCGGCACTCACTCGACGCAGAACCGCGACGACGTCTCGGTCACCACCAAGAAGCTCTATCGCCAGAAGGGCACCGGCGGCGCGCGTCACGGCTCGCGCAACGCGCCGATCTTCGTCGGCGGCGGCGTCGCCCACGGTCCGCACCCGCACAGCCATGCGCATGGTCTTCCGAAAAAGGTCCGCGCGCTCGCGATGAAGCATGCGCTCTCGGCCAAAGTGAAGGACGAGGCTCTGATCGTTCTCGACGGCTTCGAAGGCGAGAAGACCAAGGATCTGGTGGCCCAGCTCAAGGCGCTCGGAATCAAGAACGCCCTGTTCATCGGCGGCTCCGAAGTGAACGAGAAGTTCGCCAAGGCCGCTCGCAACATCCCCAACATCGATGTGCTCCCGCTCGCCGGCCTGAACGTCTACGACGTTCTGCGCCGCAAGACGCTGGTGCTGTCGCGTGAAGCGGTCGAAGGCGTGAACGCGCGCTTCGCCGAAGCCGAGAAGGCGTAACCCATGGCCGCTCCCAAGGCTCTCCACTACACGCGCCTGACGGCGCCGATCATCACCGAGAAGTCGACCATGCTCTCCGAGCAGAACAAGGTGGTCTTCCGCGTGCCCCTCGACGCGACGAAGCCGCAGATCAAGGAAGCGGTCGAAGCGCTGTTCAACGTCAACGTGCTTGGCGTGAACACGCTGGTCGTCAAAGGCAAATCGAAGTTATTCCGCGGCGTCCCGGGCAAGCGCTCGGACGTCAAGAAAGCGATCGTGACGTTGAAGGACGGACAGTCCATCGACGTGACGACCGGGCTCTGAGGATAAGGCGCCATGGCTCTTAAAACCTTCAACCCGACATCGCCAGGCCGTCGCCAGCTCGTGCTGGTCGACCGCTCGGGCCTGCACAAGGGCGCGCCCATCAAGGCGCTGACCGAGGGCAAGCATTCGTCGGGCGGCCGCAACAACCTCGGCCGCCGCACGGCTCGCTGGCGCGGGGGCGGCGCCAAGAAGCGCTACCGCATCATCGACTTCAAGCGCCGCAAGTGGGACATGCCCGCAACGATCGAGCGCCTGGAATACGATCCGAACCGCACGGCGTTCATCGCGCTTATCAAGTACACGGATGGCGAACTGGCCTACATCATCGCCCCGCAGCGCGTTGATGTCGGCGACACCGTGATCGCGGGCGAAGGCGTCGACATCAAGCCGGGCAACGCCCTGCCGCTGAAGTCGATCCCGGTCGGCACAATCATCCATAACATCGAGATGAAGCCGCTCAAGGGCGCGCAGATCGCCCGTTCGGCTGGCTCCTACGCCCAGCTCGTTGGCCGTGGCGAGGGCTATGCCCAGGTGAAGCTGTCGTCTGGCGAAGTCCGTCTGATCCCGGAAGGCTGCATGGCCTCGATCGGTGCGGTCTCGAACCCCGACAACATGAACGAAGTGCTCGGCAAGGCCGGCCGCAACGTCAACAAGGGCTGGCGTCCGCACGTTCGCGGCGTCGCGATGAACCCGGTCGACCACCCGCACGGCGGCGGCGAGGGCAAGACCTCGGGCGGCCGTCACCCGGTCACGCCGTGGGGCAAGAAGACCCGCGGTCCCAAGACCCGCAAGAACAAGTCGACCGATCGCCTGATCGTGCGTCGTCGGCACAAAGCGTAACGGAGAGAAGCAAGATGTCCCGTTCCGTATGGAAAGGCCCCTTCGTCGACGGTTACCTTCTCAAGAAGGCAGAGACCGCCCGTGGCGCCGCGCGCTCGACGCCGATCAAGACCTGGTCGCGCCGCTCGACCATCCTGCCCGATTTCATCGGCCTGACCTTCCAGGTCCACAACGGCAAGAGCTTCGTGCCGGTCAACGTCTCGGAAGAGATGGTGGGCCACAAGTTCGGCGAGTTCGCGCCGACCCGCACATTCCATGGCCATGGCGGCGACAAAAAAGTCGCCAGAAAGCCGGCAGGTAAATAATCATGGGTAAGGCAAAAGCCCCTCCGAAGCAGGCCTCCAACGAGTCCCGCGCCGTGCTGAAGATGTACCGTATCTCGGACCAGAAGCTGAACCTTCTGGCCCAGCAGATCCGCGGCCTGAAAGTCGACAAGGCGATGGCCGAGCTCGAATTCTCGCGCAAGCGCGCCGCTGTTGATGTGCTCAAACTGCTCAAGTCCGCCGTGGCGAACGCCGACAACAACCACAACCTCGACATCGACAGCCTGATCGTCGCCGAGGCCCATGTCGGCAAGAACCTCGTGATGAAGCGCATGCATGCCCGCGCACGCGGCCGCGGCGTTCGCGTCGAAAAGCCGTTCTCGCAACTTACCATCGTGCTCCGCGACACGTCCGCTGTCGCGCAAACCTCCGAGGCCGCATAATGGGTCAGAAGATCAACCCGATCGGATTTCGTCTCGGCGTCAACCGCACGGCTGACAGCCGCTGGTATGCAGACAGCGCCGACTTCGGCCGCCTGCTCCACGAAGACATCAAGATCCGCAAGTTCATCAAGGAGAAGCTGAAGCAAGCCGGCGTCTCCAAGGTCATCATCGAGCGTCCTCACCGGAAGTGCCGCATCACCGTTCACACCGCCCGTCCGGGCATGGTGATCGGCAAGAAGGGCGCTGACATCGAGACGCTCCGCAAGGAAATCAACAAGCTCTGCAAAGACGAGGTGTTCGTGAACCTCGTCGAGATCCGCAAGCCCGAAACCGACTCGAACCTGGTGGCCGAAGATGTCGCCCGCCAGCTCGAACGCCGGGTGTCGTTCCGCCGCGCCATGAAGCGCGCGATGCAGACGACGATGCGAATGGGCGCCCAGGGCATTCGTCTCACGGTCGCCGGCCGTCTTGGCGGCGCTGAGATCGCCCGCACCGAATGGTATCGCGAAGGCCGCGTTCCGCTGCACACGCTGCGCGCCGACATCGACTACGGCACGGCGGAAGCCAAGACCACGTACGGCATCATCGGCATCAAGTGCTGGATCTTCAAAGGCGAGATCATGGAGCACGATCCGATGGCCCTCGACCGCAAGCAGGAAGCGGTGGGCGATTCGCGTCCGCGTCGCGACCGCGACCGGCAAGACCAGCGCGGCTAGGTGAGATAGGACAATGCTTCAACCCAAGCGCACAAAATACCGGAAGGCCTTCAAGGGCCGCATTCACGGTCTCGCCAAGTCCGGCTTCACGCTGAACAACGGCAGCCATGGCCTCAAGGCCCTGGAGCCGAACCGCGTGACCGCCCGTGAGATCGAGGCTGCTCGCCGCGCGCTTACCCGCGAGATGAAACGTCTCGGCAAGGTGTGGTGCCGCGTGTTCCCGGACGTGCCCGTCTCGAAAAAGCCGATCGAAGTCCGCATGGGCTCCGGCAAGGGCGCGCCTGAATTCTGGGTGGTCCGCGTCAAGCCGGGCCGCATCCTGTTCGAGATCGACGGCGTGCCGGATGCGATCGCGCGTCAGGCCCTCTTGCTCGGAGCCGCCAAGCTGTCGGTCAAGACCAAGATCGTCACGCGGATCGGGGAGTAGGCGATGACCAAGCTTTATGTAATCCGCAAGGACCTCGAAACCTACCGCAAGTCCACCGTGGAACAGCTGCGTGAAGAACTCACCGCTTTCCGCAAGGAACAGTTCAACCTGCGTTTCCAGCGCGCCACCGGGCAGCTGGAAAAGACCTCTCGCGTCGGCGACATTCGTCGCTCGATAGCCCGCATCGAAGCGGTGCTGTCCGAGAAGTCGAAGCAGTCGGCCTAAGGAGAGCACGATGCCCAGACGAGTCATGGAAGGCACGGTCGTCTCCAACAAGATGGACAAGACCGCTGTCGTGAAAGTCGAGCGGACCTTCCTCCATCCGCTGTTCAAGAAGACCGTGCGGAAGTCGAAGCGTTACCACGCCCACGACGAAGCGAACAAAGCGCAACTCGGCCAGAT
Source organism: Alphaproteobacteria bacterium (assembly GCA_031419455.1). Lineage (GTDB taxonomy): Bacteria > Pseudomonadota > Alphaproteobacteria > Caulobacterales > Hyphomonadaceae > UBA7672. Next base: position 21,987 of record JANOKS010000164.1, on the reverse strand, counting down.
CGTCGAGATCCAGGAGTGCCCGCCGCGCTCCAAGCTGAAGCGCTGGGAAATCGTATCCTTCAAAGGGGATGCCGCATGATCCAGATGCAGACCAACCTCGACGTAGCCGACAATTCCGGCGCGCGTCGTGTCCAGTGCATCAAGGTGCTGGGCGGCTCCAAACGGCGCTATGCGTCGGTTGGCGACGTGATCGTCGTCTCGATCAAGGAAGCCGCGCCGAAGGGTCGCGTGAAGAAGGGCGAAGTCAAACGCGCCGTCGTCGTTCGCGTGTCGAAAGACCTGCAGCGCCGCGATGGTTCGGTGATCCGCTTCGACTCGAACGCCGCCGTCCTGGTCAACAACCAGAACGAGCCGATCGGCACGCGCATCTTCGGACCGGTTCCGCGCGAACTCCGCGCCAAGAACCACATGAAGATCATCTCGCTCGCGCCGGAGGTCCTGTAAAATGGCCGCCAAGATTCGCAAAGGCGACACCGTCATCGTGCTGACCGGCAAGGATAAAGGCCGGAAGGGCGAAGTGCTGAAGTCATTCCCCGTGGAGAGCCGCGTGCTCGTGTCGGGCGTCAACATCAAGGCGCGCCACACCAAGCCGAGCCAGGCTGATCCGCAGGGCGGCATCAAGCGCAACGAAGCGCCGATCCATGTTTCCAACGTCGCCCACGTCGATCCGACGTCGGGCAAGCCCACCCGCGTCGGTTTCAAGACCGACGACAAGGGCCGCAAGGTGCGCTTTGCCAAGCGTTCCGGGGAGTCCGTCGATGGCTGAAACTAAGTATATCCCGCGCCTCAAGTCGCTGTACGACCAGGAAATCCGTGAGAAGCTGACCCAGCAGTTCAGCTACACGAATGGCCTTCAGGTCCCGGCGCTCGACAAGGTCGTGATCAACATGGGCGTTGGCGAAGCTGTCGCCGACTCCAAGAAGATTCGCTCGGCCGTCGCCGACCTCGCAGCGATCAGCGGCCAGAAGCCGATCGAGACGAAGTCGCGCAAGTCGATCGCCTCGTTCAAGCTGCGCGATGGCATGACAATCGGCGCGAAGGTCACCCTTCGTCGCGAGCGCATGTACGAGTTCGTTGACCGCCTGACGACCATCGCGCTCCCGCGCATGAAGGACTTCCGTGGCCTCAACGCCAAGTCGTTCGATGGACGTGGCAATTTCGCCATGGGTCTCAAGGAGCATACCGTGTTTCCCGAGATCAGCTATGACAGCATCGAGACGGTCTGGGGCATGGACATCATTGTGTGCACCACGGCGCGCACCAACGACGAAGCGAAAGCCCTCCTCACGGAGTTGGGCTTTCCCTTCCGCACCACCTAGGCGCGCTGGAGAGAAACGATGGCAAAGAAAAGCTCGATCGAAAAGAACAACCGGCGCCGCCGCCTCGTCGATCAGTACGCCAAGAAGCGCGCTGACCTGAAGACGAAGGCGCTGGACGAGAGCCTCCCTCTGGAGCAGCGCTTCGAGGCGCGCATGAAGCTGGCCAAGCTTCCGCGCAACTCGGCGCCGAACCGGATCCGCAACCGCTGCGAGATCTCGGGCCGGCCGCGCGCCTATTATCGGAAACTCAAGATGTCCCGCATCGCCCTGCGCGAATACGGCGCCTCGGGAATGATCCCGGGCCTCGTCAAGTCGAGCTGGTAGGGGAGGTCAGACCAATGCAAATGAATGATCCTGTTGGTGACCTGTTGACCCGCATCCGCAATGCTCAGCATCGCGGCCGCTCCTCGGTTCAGTCGCCCTCGTCCAAGCTTCGCGTCAACGTGCTGGAGGTGCTCCAGCGCGAAGGCTACATCCGCGGCTTCACGGAAGTGGAGAAGGATGGCCGCAAGGAGCTCGATATCGAGCTGAAATACTACGATGGGGCGCCGGTGATCTCCGAAATCCGCCGCATCTCGAAGCCGGGCCGCCGCGTTTACTCGGCCGTCCGTGACCTGCCGCTGGTCCGCAATGGCCTGGGTATCTCGGTCCTGTCCACGCCGAAGGGCGTGATGTCGGACGCCGAGGCGCGCACCCAGAACGTTGGCGGCGAAATTCTCTGCAGGGTGAGCTGACATGTCTCGCGTTGGAAAGAAGATCATTCCTCCCGTCAAAGGCGTCGACATCAAGGTCGCCGATGGCCACGTCACCGTGAAAGGCCCGAAGGGCGAGCTCAAGATGGCTCTGTCCGACGAGGTCTCCGTCAAGGTCGAGAACGGCGAGCTCAACATCCAGCCGCGCAACGCGGATGAGCGCCGCTCGAAGGCCATGTGGGGCACGACCCGCGCCAACATCAACAACATGGTGACGGGCGTCACGACGGGCTTCGAGAAGAACCTCGAACTCATCGGCGTCGGCTACCGCGCTGCGATGAAGGGCAAGGATCTCGAGCTTTCGCTCGGCTATTCGCACCCCGTCGTCTACAAGGCGCCGGACGGCATCACCTTCGCGTCCGCCAAGCCGACCGAGATCAAGATCACGGGCGCCGACAAGCAGACGGTTGGCCAGGTCGCCGCCGAAATCCGTTCGTTCCGTCCGCCCGAGCCGTACAAGGGCAAGGGCGTCCGCAAGGTGGGCGAATACGTCCGCCGCAAGGAAGGCAAGAAGAAGTAAGCCATGGCCTCGCTTCAACACAGACAGTTCGACCGCCGCGCCCAGCGCGTCCGCACCAAGCTCCGCAAGGTCGCCGAAGGCAAACCGCGCCTGTCGGTCACCCGCTCGTCCAAGCACATCTCGGTGCAGCTCATCGATGACGCCAAGGGCGTCACGCTGGCCGCTGCGTCCTCGATGGAGAAGGATTTCAAGGGCGGCGCCAAATCCGAAGACGCAGCCAGCGTCGGCAAGCTCATCGCTGAGCGCGCCAAGAAGGCTGGCGTCAGCGACGTGGTGTTCGACCGCGGCGGCTACATCTTTCATGGCCGCGTGAAAGCGCTCGCCGATGCCGCCCGTGAGGGCGGCCTGAAATTCTAGGAGTCGCGAATGGCCCGTGAAGGCGAACGTAGCGAACGTGGTGGTGAACGTGGCGAGCGCGGCCGCGGCCGCCGTCGCGATGGCGGCGATGATCGCGAACAGTCCGAAATCATCGACAAGCTGGTTGCCATCAACCGCGTCGCCAAGGTCGTGAAGGGCGGTAAGAACTTCGCGTTCGCAGCCCTCGTGGTCGTCGGCGACCAGAAGGGCCGCATCGGCTTCGGCCACGGCAAGGCCCGCGAGGTTCCCGAGGCGATCCGCAAAGCGACCGAGGAAGCCAAGAAATCAATGGTCCGCGTGCCGCTGCGCGAAGGCCGCACGCTGCACCACGACACCCACGGCCGCTGGGGCGCTGGCAAGGTCATCATGCGTTCGGCTCCGGCCGGCACGGGCGTGATCGCCGGCGGTCCGATGCGCGCAGTGTTCGACGTGCTCGGCGTGCGTGACGTTGTGGCCAAGTCGACGGGTTCCTCGAATCCGTACAACATGGTCCGCGCCACGGTCGACGCGCTCAAGCGCCAGGCTTCGCCCCGTCAGATCGCGTCCAAGCGCGGCCTGAAGGTTCAGGACATCATCGCCCGCCGCACCGACGGTTCGGGCAACGCTGAAGTGGCGTAAGGTCTAGGAGACGGTCGAGATGCCCGCCAAGAAAACCCTCCGCGTGAAGCAGGTGAAGAGCCCGCAGCGCCGCGAAGCTTCGCAGCGCGCGACGCTGGTCGGCCTCGGCCTCAACAAGGTCGCCCGCGAGCGCGAGCTCGAGGACACGCCTTCGGTTCGCGGCATGATCGCCAAGGTCGCGCACCTCGTCGAAGTCGTGACAGACTAAGGAATTCGCTGGTCGCCCGCAGGGGCAGGTCAGTCTGGAGCGTAAGATGAAACTGAACGAGATTTCCGACAAACCCGGCGCCCGCAAGAAGCGGATGCGCGTCGGCCTGGGCGTCGGCTCGGGCAAGGGCAAGACAGCCGGTCGCGGCGTGAAGGGCCAGAAGGCGCGCCGCGGCGTGTCCGTCAACGGCTTTGAAGGCGGCCAGATGCCGATCTACATGCGCCTGCCGAAGCGTGGCTTCACGCCGTATCGGGCTGCGACCTACGCCGAAGTGAACATCGGCCGCATCGAGGAAGCCGTGAAAGCCGGCAAGCTCGACGCCAAGAAGCCGATCGACGCCGACGCACTCAAGGCCGCTGGCGTGTTGCGTCGCAGCAAGGACGGTGTCCGCCTCCTTGCAAAGGGCGAGATCAAGTCCAAAGTTCAGCTGGTCGTGCACGGCGCTTCCAAGGCGGCCATCGAAGCGGTGGAAAAAGCCGGCGGCAAGGTTACTGTGACGAAGCCGGTTGCCGCTGAGGCTGCCGAGTAGGCTATCCTCGTCGAGGATAGTCGCGCGCGTGGCTGAGCCTGCCATTCTGGCAGCGTGACGGTCACGCGATCTGGGAGGCGGGCTTAATGGTATCCGCGGCCGAGCAGCTGGCTCGCAATATTTCCTTCTCGACCTTCGGCAAGGCGAAGGAGCTGCAGGCGCGCATCTGGTTCACGCTCGCCGCCCTCGTCGTCTATCGCATCGGCGCCCAGATCCCGATTCCCGGCCTCGACATGGTCGAGTACGCCCGCGCCTTCGCCGGTATGAAGGAAGGCATCCTGGGAATGTGGAACACATTCTCCGGCGGCGCCGTCGAGCGCATGGCCATCTTCGCGCTGAACGTAATGCCGTACATCTCGGCGTCGATCATCGTCCAGATCCTGTCCACCGCCGTCCCCGCGCTCGAACGCCTCAAGAAAGAGGGCGAAGGCGGCCGGAAACAGCTGAACCAGTACACCCGCTATCTCACTGTCGTGCTCGCTCTCGCGCAGGCCTGGGGCGTGTCGCTGGCGCTGAACAACGACACCATGGCCTATTCTCCGGGGCCTTACTTCATGGCTTCGACCGTCATCACGCTGGTCGGCGGCACGATCTTCCTGATGTGGCTGGGCGAGCAGGTCACCGCACGCGGCGTCGGCAACGGCATCTCGCTGATCATCTTCGCCGGCATCGTGGCCGAGCTTCCCAACTACATCGTCCAGACCTGGGGCCAGCTCTACGCGGGCCAGCTCGATTTCATCGTCGTGCTTGCGATCATCGGCCTCGCCCTTGCGATGGTATTGTTCATCGTCTTCATCGAGCGCTCTCAGCGCCGCTTGTTGATCCAGTATCCGAAGCGACAGCAGGGCAACCGGATGGTCGGCGGGGAATCGTCCTTCCTGCCGCTCAAGGTCAACGCCGCTGGCGTCATTCCGGCCATCTTCGCATCGTCGCTGCTGATGCTTCCCAATACGCTGGCTGGCTTCAACGGCGCGCCGGCGGTGGCTGCCGGCACACCCGCGGACCAGGTCGCTGTAAACCAGGCAGGATGGTGGGGCGAGGTCCTGAGCTTTATCCAGGCCTATCTCGGCCCGGGCCAGCCGCTCTACATCGTGGCGTTCGCTGCGCTCATCATCTTCTTCTGCTTTTTCTACACGTCCATCGTCTTCAATCCGGAAGAGACGGCCGAGAATCTCCGGAAGTATGGTGGGTTCATCCCCGGCTATCGCCCTGGCAAGCGGACAGCGGAACACCTCGACTTTGTGCTGACCCGCCTGACCGTGATTGGCTCGATCTACATGGCTGCAATCTGCGTCCTGCCCGAGCTGTTACGAAACGAGTTCAACGGCCGATTCTATATAGGCGGCACGTCCCTGCTGATTGTGGTCTCGGTTACCATGGATACAGTCTCGCAGATTCAGTCGCACCTGATCGGCCATCAGTACGAAGGCATGATCAAGCGTTCGAGGCTCGGGGGTAAGAAGAAGTGAACCTGATCCTGTTCGGCCCTCCGGCTGCGGGCAAAGGCACGCAGGCCAAGAAACTGATGGCCGAGCGGGGGTTCATCCAGCTCTCGACCGGCGACATGCTGCGCGCCGCCCGGTCGTCCGGCTCCGAACTGGGCAAGAAGGTTGCCGCAGTCATGGATTCGGGTTCACTGGTCTCCGACGAGATCGTGATTGCCCTGATCGAAGACCAGCTGGACCGGAACCCGAAAGCCGCCGGGTTCATCTTCGATGGTTTCCCCCGCACCATCCCGCAGGCAACAGCCCTGGACGACTCGCTGGTCGGCCGCCGGCAGAAGATCGACGTGGTGATCCGCCTGAAGGTGAACGAGCAGGCCCTGATCGACCGGATAACCCGGCGATTCGAGGCTGAAGGCCGTGCTGACGACAATCCGGACGCCTTCAAGAAGCGACTCGTCGCCTACAATTCGCAGACCGCTCCGCTGGTCGAGGTCTATTCCGGCCAGGGCAAGCTGCGCGAAATCGACGGCATGGCGAACGTGGAGACGGTCTCGGCCTCCATCGCCGGAATTCTCGACGCGGTGATGGCCGAAAAATCCAGGTAAAACTGGGTGGAGACCCTTTTGCGCCGGGGGCGGGGAAGGTGGGGTGCAAAAGGGAAATAAGCGGTTGACGAGGCGAGTTCGCCTCCTATAAGTAGCGGCCTTCGCGATGGCCCCTTGTCTCGCCGCGCCGGTATGGCGTTGGGCGAACATTGGCGTTGCGCTGGCATTTCGGAAGAGTTTTTGAGCCCATCCCGCGCAGGGATGCAGGCGGACGTTCAGGAGAGGCAGTTTGGCCCGTATCGCTGGTGTAAACCTTCCGACGGCGAAGCGCGTTGAAGTCGCGCTCACCTATATCCACGGCATTGGCCCGTCCAAGGCCAAGGAGATCACGGGCAAGCTCGGCATCGAAGCCGCGCGCCGCGTGAACCAGCTGACCGACGCTGAGGTGCTGAAGATCCGCGAGACGATCGACGCTGACTTCATGGTCGAGGGCGACCTCCGCCGCGAAGTCGCAATGAACATCAAGCGCCTGATGGACCTCGGTTGCTACCGCGGCCTGCGTCACCGCAAGGGCCTGCCGGTCCGCGGCCAGCGCACACACACCAACGCCCGCACCCGCAAAGGCCCCGCTAAGGCCATCGCCGGCAAGAAGAAGTAGGACAGATCATGGCTCGCGAAGCAGCTGGCGCCGACAAGGGTCGGGTCAAGAAGCGGGAACGCAAGAACATCGCGTCGGGCGTCGCCCACGTGAACGCGTCCTTCAACAACACGATCATCACGATCACCGACGCGCAGGGCAACACGATCGCCTGGTCGTCGGCCGGCACGATGGGCTTCAAGGGCTCGCGCAAGTCGACGCCGTACGCCGCCCAGGTCGCCGCTGAAGACGCCGGCAAGAAGGCGATGGAACACGGCATGCGCACGATCGAAGTGCTCGTGCACGGCCCGGGTTCGGGCCGCGAGTCGGCGCTCCGCGCGCTGCAGGCCGTCGGCTTCACGGTCACGACGATTCACGACACCACCGCCGTTCCCCATAACGGCTGCCGCCCGCCGAAACGTCGCCGCGTCTAACGCGCGACTGTCTATCGGTCTGGCAACTCTGAAGAGGTTTTATCCATGGCGATGTCCGCCGGCTCGGTGAACGACAAAAACTGGAAGGACCTGATCCGCCCCAACCGTCCGGTTGTCGAGCATGATCGGGATGCGCAGCGCAAGGCCAAGCTCGTGATCGAGCCGCTCGAGCGCGGCTTTGGCACGACTCTGGGCAACGCCCTGCGCCGCGTTCTCCTGTCCTCGCTGCAGGGCGCCGCGATCACCGGCATCCAGATCGATGGCGTGGTGCACGAATTCTCGTCCATCCCGGGCGTCCGCGAAGACGTCACCGACATCGTGCTGAACCTCAAGCGCGTCGCGATCCGCATGGTCTCCGACACGCCGAAGCGCATGACGCTGAAGGCGACGGGCGGCGGTCCGATCCGCGCCGGCCAGATCGAGGTTTCGGGCGACATCGAAATCCTGAACCCCGACCACATCATCTGCCACCTCGACGAAGGTTCGGAGCTCCGCATGGAGTTCACCGTCGCGACCGGCAAGGGCTATGTCGCCGCCGACCGCAACCGTCCGGATGACGCCCCGCTCGGCTACATCCCGATCGACTCGATCTTCTCGCCGGTCGAGCGCGTTGGCGTGTTCGTCGAAGACACCCGCGCCGGACAGGTTCTCGATTACGACAAACTGACGCTCGACATCCAGACCGACGGTTCGGTCACGCCGGAAAACGCCGTGGCCTACGCCGCGCGCATTCTGCAGGACCAGCTGCAACTGCTCATCACCTTCGACGAGCCGGTCGCTGCTTCTTCGTCCGACGACGAGCCGGATCTGGGCTTCAACCCGGTGCTGCTCAAGAAGGTCGACGAGCTGGAGCTTTCGGTGCGCTCGGCCAACTGCCTGCGCAACGACAACATCGTCTACATCGGCGACCTCATCCAGAAGTCCGAGGCGGAGATGCTCCGCACCCCGAACTTCGGCCGCAAGTCGCTCAACGAGATCAAGGAAGTGCTCGCCTCGATGGGCCTCCACCTCGGCATGGACGTTCCGTCCTGGCCGCCGGAAAACATCGAAGAGCTCGCCAAGAAATACGAAGACCACACCTGATCAGGAGCCGGCTCGTGAGGGCTGGATAGTCACATGCGCCACGGTTTCGCGCTCCGTAAGTTCAATCGCACCGCCTCGCACCGCAAGGCGATGTTCGCCAACCTGTCGGGCGCGCTGATCCGCCATGAGCAGATCACGACGACCCTGCCGAAGGCGAAAGAGCTCAAGGCCGTGGTCGACAAGCTGATCACGCTCGGCAAGAAGGGCGGCCTGTCGAACCGTCGCCTTGCAGCCGCTCAGCTGAAAGAAGCCGATGTGGTCGTGAAGCTCTTCGACACGCTTGCCGAGCGCTACAAGACCCGCGCTGGCGGTTACACCCGCGTGCTGAAAGCCGGCTTTCGCCATGGCGACAACGCCCCGCTGGCGATCATCGAACTGGTGGACCGCGACGTCGACGCGAAGGGTGCTGACGACCGCGCCCGCGCCGAGGCCGCTGCTGAAGCTGCTGCCGAGTAAGGCGAGCCGACCCGAGAAATTGCGAAAAGGCCGTCCGTCGGGGCGGCCTTTTTTGTTGTCCCGACTTGTCGCCGAGCTGCATCCGGGCCTTGTTTGCGCCGGAATCCGCACCCTATTTTGACTGCAGCACCACCGGCCTGTCGCCCCTCCCGCGGGCGTGGAGAGATGGCATGAACCGCCAGAACATCATCCTAGTAGTATCGGCCGCCGTCGCGACCGCGCTCGCCATGCTCGCCGTGCCCGCGCTGGGCCAGCTGGTGAGCCAGGGAACGCCGCCAGCTGCGGTCTCGCTGCAGGCCAACCCGGAGCCTGCGCCGCAGGAGATCGTGCCGCTGACGCAAGCAGGCCTCCAGCAGTCCTTTGCGCCCGTCGTGCGCCGGACGGCGCCGGCCGTGGTGAACGTCTACTCGTCAGTCAACGTCACGCGCTCGTCCTGCCAATGGGCGGGCACGCCGTGGGAGGCGTACTGCCGCAACGCGCCGACACGCAGCGAGAACGTGGAGAACTCGCTGGGCTCCGGCGTGATCGTCGGCGGGGACGGAGTCATCGTCACCAACAACCATGTCGTCGAGGGCGGAGACGCGTTCCGCGTGGTGCTGAATGATCGCCGCGAGTTCGCGGCCGTTCTGGTGATGAAGGACCCGCGCACCGACCTCGCCGTGCTTCGCATCGACACCAAGGGCCAGACGCTTCCCTCGCTGACCTTCGCTGATACGCGCGACCTGCAGGTGGGCGATCTCGTGCTCGCCATCGGCAACCCGTTCGGCGTCGGCCAAACCGTCACCAGTGGCATCGTTTCCGCCTTGGCGCGCACTGATGTCGGCGTCTCCGACTACTCGTCCTTCATCCAGACGGACGCCTCGATCAACCCCGGCAATTCCGGTGGCGCGCTGGTCGACATGCAGGGCCGGCTGGTCGGCGTTAACTCGATGATCTTCTCGCGCGGCGGCGGCTCCAACGGCATCGGCTTCGCCATCCCTGCCGAGATGGCCAAGCGCGTCGTCGATGCGGCTGTGAATGGCGGCACGCTCGTGCGCCCATGGCTCGGCGCCAAGGGCGAGGTGATCGACAGCGCCAAGGCCACAGCGCTCGGCCTGGATCGGCCGCGAGGCGTGCTGATTGCTGACCTCTATGCTGGCGGCCCGGCCGACAAGGGCGGCCTGCGCGAGGGCGATGTGGTGCTTACTGTGGACGGCCGTGAAGTGTTCGACGATCGCGGCATGAAGTTCATCGCCGCGACGAAGGCCGAGGGCGAAACCGTCAGCCTGTCCATCCTCCGTGGCGGCCGACCTCAGCAGATCAACGTGCGCCTCGCCTCGCCGCCGGGCGCCTCACAGCAGGAGCTGGTGCAGGTGCAGGGCGCCAACCCGTTCGCCGGCGCCGTGGTGGTAGAGCTGACCCCCGCGCTCGGCGAGCAGGTCGGCATGGATGCGTTCAGCGGCGGCATGCTGGTCTACAGCGTTCCGCGGCGGACAATCGCCGGCAATGTGGGCTTCCAGCCGGGCGACATCATTCGCGAGATCAACGGCACGGCGATCCGCACCAAGCGCGATTTCGACGCCGCTCTCAAGCGCGCCGAAAGCACGCCGGCCGCCACCTGGCGCCTCGCCACCGAGCGCAATGGCCAGCGCATCGAATCGGAACTTCGCGGCCGCATCTGAAGGGTGGATACGGACCGCCCGGCGCGCTAGATCAGGCGTGTGAGCGACCTGTTCCAAGCCGCCGGACTGACCGACGAAGCGCCCCGTCCGCTTGCCGACAGGCTGCGCCCCGAGAGCATCGAGGACGTGGTCGGGCAGGATCACCTGCTGGGTCCAGAAGGTCCGATCGGCCGCATGCTGGCGCAGGGGCGGCTGGCCAGCCTGATCCTCTGGGGGCCGCCCGGGACAGGCAAGACGACCATCGCCCGCCTGCTGGCCAAGCGCGCCAATCTCGATTTCGAGCAGCTCTCGGCCATCTTCTCCGGCGTGAAGGATCTGCGCGCTGCGTTCGAGAAGGCGGAGGGGCGTCGCGCGACGGGCAAGGGCACGCTTCTATTTGTGGACGAAATCCACCGGTTCAACCGCGCCCAGCAGGATGGCTTTTTGCCGTTCGTCGAGCGCGGCGTCGTCACGCTTGTCGGCGCAACCACCGAGAACCCCAGCTTCGAACTCAACAGCGCGCTGCTGTCGCGGACGCAGGTGATGGTGCTGAAGCGTCTGGACGATGCGGCGCTCGGCAAGCTGCTGGCGCGCGCCGAGGAGCATCTCGGCAAGCCGGCGCCGCTCACCGAGGACGGCAAGGCCGCGCTGATGGCGATGGCTGATGGCGACGGGCGCTACTTCCTCAACCTCGTCGAGGAAGTCTTCGCGTGGAACCGCAAGAATCTCATCGACGCCAATGGCCTGATGACTGCGTTGCAGAAGCGTGCGCCGAGCTACGACAAGGATCGCGAGGAGCACTACAATCTCATCTCCGCCTGGCACAAGGCGACGCGCGGGTCCGATCCGGATGCGGCGCTCTACTGGTTCTGTCGCATGCTCGAGGGCGGCGAGGATCCGCTGTTTCTCGCGCGCCGGATGATCCGCGCAGCCAGCGAGGATGTCGGTCTTGCCGACCCGACGGCGCTGATGATCTGCAACGAGGCGGCCGCGGCGTATGAGCGCCTCGGCTCTCCGGAAGGCGAACTCGCGCTGGCGCAGGCGGCGTTGCATCTGGCCACCGCGCCAAAGTCGAATGCGGCCTATGTCGCCTACAAGGCGGCCCGCGCCGCCGCGCGCGAGACAGGTTCGTTGACGCCGCCAGCGCACATCCTGAACGCGCCGACGAAGATGATGAAGCAGCTCGGCTATGGCGCGGGCTATCAGTACGACCACGATGCCGAGGGCCAGTTTTCAGGCCAGAACTACTTCCCGGACGACATGGAGCGCCAGGCCTTCTACCAGCCCAAAGGCGCCGGCCGCGAAGCGCCTATACGCGAGAAGCTGGAACAATGGGCAAAGCTGCGGCGCGAGCGCTCCGGTGACTAAAGGCGTCAAGCGCAACTATGAGAGCCTGCCGGTGTCGGAAGACGACGCAGCGTTTGTGCGCGGGTTCGTCATTCACGAAGACAGCGGGATCATCGCGTTCAACAAGCCGTCGGGGCTGCCGGTCCAGACCCGCAACATTGAGGACCGCACGCTCGACAGGTTGATGGCGGCTTTTGCACGCTCCAACGGCAAGCGGCCACGGCTGGTCCATCGGCTCGATGCGCCGACGTCTGGAGTCATCGTTGCCGCCAAGACCCAGCCCGCGGCTGCGGCGCTGAGCCAGTCCTTCGCCGATCGCCTTGTCGACAAGACCTATCTCGCTGTGGTCACAGGCTCGCCCCTGCCGGATGGCGAGACCGAATTCTCGATGGCGCTGACCCGGCACATCGCGCGTCCTGGGCTCGAGCTCATGCGCGCCGCCCGGCCGGGCGATCAGGCGAGCCAGTCTGCCGTCACGCGCTGGCGGGTGCTGGCCAGCAGCGGGCAGACGCACCTGCTCTCAGTCGAGCCCCAGACGGGGCGGATGCACCAGATCCGGGTGCACCTTTCCATCGAAGGCCGCCCCATTCTTGGCGACCCCTATTATGGCGGCGCGTCCACGCTGAAGGGCCAGCCTGTGCCGCGGCTGATGCTCCACGCCTTCCGGCTGGAGATCCCGCATCCCACAGCTGGCGGGCGGATCGTGCTCATTGCCCCGCCGCCGGCGGACTTTCTCGCTGTCCTGTCTGCCGCAGGGTTGGACATGCCGCCTGATCTGGCCACCGGGGCCGGTTAGCCCTATGAGCGGGGCGAAATGCTCAATGTCCTTCTCGTAGCCCTCGGGGGCGGCCTCGGCGCCGCGGCGCGCTTTGGCGTGTCGTTGGCGATGCCGACGCGTGGCGATGGCTGGCCCGTGGCGACCTTCCTGATCAACGTCTCGGGCAGCCTTGCCATCGGCGTGCTCGCCAGCTGGCTCGCGACGCGAGGGGACGCGGGCGAGCAGTGGCGCCTGTTCCTTGGCGTCGGCGTGCTCGGCGGGTTCACGACCTTTTCGGCCTACTCGCTCGAGACGATGCGCATGATCGAGCGCAATGACTGGCTGGGCGCCTCAACCTATTCCATCGGCTCCGTTCTCGCCGGCCTCGCCGCCGTCGCCATCGGCATGGGACTCGCGAAACGGATTTTCGGATGAGCTGGAACGTCGGACAGGTTGTTACTCTCAGCGTCGATGCGGACGAGGACGACACGCGCCTCGATCGCTGGCTGAAGCGCAAATTCCATGGCCTCACCCAGGGCCAGATCGAGAAGGCGTGCCGCACCGGCGAGATCCGCGTCGATGGCGCCCGCGCCAAGGCGAACACGCGCGTGAAGGCCGGACAGACCGTGCGCATCCCGCCGATGACCGCCGCGAAGGGTCGCGAGGGCGAGGAAGACGACGAGAAGCCGCGCAGTCGCGTGAAGGCGTCCGACGCCGACATGATGCGCTCGCTCGTGATCTACGAGGACGACCACATCATCGCGCTCAACAAGCCGCCGGGCCTCGCCGTGCAGGGCGGTACGGGCACGACGCGCCATGTCGATGCGCTGTCGCGCGCGCTTGTGCCGGACACTGCGGAGAAGCCGCGTCTTGTGCACCGGCTCGACCGGGACACGTCGGGCGTGCTGGTTCTTGCAAAGACAGTGGGCACGGCCAGCCGCCTCAGCAAGCTGTTCCGTTCGCGCGAGCTGGACAAGATCTACTGGGCTGTCGTGCTGGGCGTTCCGCATCCGACGACGGGCGACATTCGCGGCTGGATGATCAAGTCGACCGGCCCGAAGGACGAGAAGGAAAAGATGCGCGCTGCCGAGCAGAACGAGAAAGGCGCCGTTCATGCCGCTACCCTGTATTCGGTCGTCCAGAACGCCGGACGGAAAGCCGCGTGGGTCGCGCTGAAGCCTGAGACCGGGCGCACGCACCAGCTGCGTTTCCACATGGCAGGTATCGGCTGCGCCATCGTGGGCGACCGCAAGTATACCTGCGACCGCGAGCTGCCGCAGGGCCTTGCCGATGGGCTGCATCTTCATGCCCGCGCGCTGCGTCTGCCCAACCCCGGCGGCCGCGATGTGGAAATCGTGGCGGAACTCTCGCCGCACATGAAGCAGACGTTTGAGGTGCTGGGCTTCGACGAAGACAGCGCAGAGAATTTCTTCGATCTTCGCAAGCCGCGGCGCATCCGGTGAGTGAGGCGTAGACGATGGAGTACGCCAAGGGCGTGAAAGGCGAGATCGACCAGCGGCCGAAGCGCTTTTATGCGGACGTGTCCGTCACCGCTGTTCAGCCCGGATGGACGGTGCTGCTCGACGCACGCGCGCTGCGCTCGCCGGCGGGGCGGCCATTCATCGTGCCGACGAAGCAGCTTGCCGAGACCATCGCCGCCGAATGGCGCGCGCAGGTTGAGCGCATCGATCTCGCGACCATGTTCAACACGCGTCAGGCGTATGGCGTTCTGGATCGGCCAGACGATGCGGTTGCCGCACTCGCAGCGCAGGTGGCGCAATATGCCGAGACGGATCTCGTCTGCTATCTGGCCGAGGGCCCGGCCGCTTTGCGTGATCGGCAGGAGGCCGCATGGGCGCCCCTGCGCGGATGGGCGGAAGAGCTAGGCGTCACCCTGCGGCCGAGTGTCGGCGTCATGCCGATGGCGCAGCCTGTTGATTCAATCGCGGCCATTCGCGCGCATGCCGTGGGCCTCGACCGTTTCCGCCTCGCGGGACTGACGCATGGCGTCGCGCTGCTCGGTTCGGCAATTCTCGGCCTGGCCGTGGAGCGCGGGCGGCTGTCCGCGGCGGAAGCGTATGAACTTTCGCGTATCGACGAGGCCTATCAAGCGTCGCTGTGGGGTGAGGATGCGGAGGCCGCACGCCGCACTGAAGGCGCTAGAGCCGAAGCGCGCGCGCTTGGTCAATGGTTCTCGGCGCTGTCGTGAAACCGCCGGGATAGATCTCCAGAACGCAGTCGCCATTGTCATCCCGGCAGAAGCGAAGCGGAGAGCCGGGACCCGTTCATCCGTCGTCGTGTTCTCACAATGGCTCCCGGGTCTTGCTACGCTCGCCCGAGATGACAACCTTTGGCTTTGCTGAGGCTGTGACCTTCTTTTGCAGAGATGGCCACGCCCTGACGTCGATTCAACTCATCCCCGCGCGTTGCGCACACGCATACGCGAACTGCGCCAGCGGGGCGACGCGTCCTTCGTTCTGGGCGGCTGCTGCATTGGACGCCGTGCCATCGCGCACGCGGCCGACAATGCCTTGCAGGATGCCGGCGAGGCGAAAGGCGTTGTAGGCGAAATAGAAGTCCATTTCGGGTAGGCCCTTGCGGCCCGTGAGTTCGCAGTAGCGCGTCACGTACTGTTCCCTGGTCGGAATGCCATAGCCGGGCTTGTCCGCAACGCCGCCGATCGAGGGACGCTGCGGGTCAGACGACGGCATCACCCACGACATGAGATGGTAAGTGAAGTCTGCCAGCGGATCGCCGAGCGTGGAGAGCTCCCAGTCGAGCACCGCGATGACCCGCGGCTCAGTTGGATGCAGGACCATATTGTCGAGGCGGTAGTCGCCGTGAACGATTGCGGTGCGCTCGCCGCCCGGGATGTTCTTCGGCAGCCAGTCGATCAACCTGTCCATCTCCGGAATCTTCGTGGTCTCGGACATCTGGTATTGCTTGGTCCAGCGATGGATCTGGCGGGCGATGTAGTCGCCCTCCTTGCCGAAGCCTTCGAGGCCGGCGGCGCGCCAATCGACATTGTGCAGGGCTGCCAGCGTTGCAAGCTTGGCGTCGAAGATCGCGCTGCGTTCGGCGGGCGGATAGTCGGGCAGGGTCGCGTCCCAGAGGATGCGGCCCTCGACCATGTCCATGATGTAGAACATTGTTCCGGCGACGCTCTCGTCCTCGCAGAGGCCGTAGGGCTTCGCGACCGGGAAGCCGAGAGGATAAAGGGCGGCGATCACGCGATACTCGCGATCGACGGCATGCGCCGAGGGCAGCAGCTTGCCCGGCGGCTTGCGGCGCATGACGTATTTCTTCGTGGGCGTGATCAACTGGTAAGTCGGGTTGGACTGGCCGCCCTTGAACTGGCGCACTTCGAGCGGACCCTTGTAGCCCTCGACATTCGCCTCCATCCACGCCGCGAGTTTCGACTCGTCGAAGCGATGGCTTTCGCTGACGTCCTTCGTGCCGGAAAAAAGGTCCGTCGGGTTCGCGTCGGTCATGTCCTGCCCTGTCCTCGTCGGCCGGTCTGGCGCCGGCACTCTATCGAAAGGTCTGATCTGCTAAACACCGTTCCGGCCGTGAGGTCGAGAGGCTTTGTTCCAGCGAAAGCTAGACGTCCCGCGCCAGCGCCCTCCAGCCGATATCGCGGCGGCAGAAGCCATCGGGCCAGTCGATCGCATCGACGGCGCGATAGGCGCGTTCGATGGCTTCCTTCAAGGTTGGTCCGGTGGCCGTGACGTTCAAGACCCGGCCGCCATTACCCACCAGATCATCGCCCTTTCGAGCTGTGCCTGCGTGAAACACGGTAACGCCTTCGACTTCGCCCGCCTTGTCGAGACCGCGGATGACACCGCCCTTCATCGGTTCGCCGGGATAGCCGGCGCCGGCCATCACGATGGTGACTGCTGGATCGGAAAAACGCTCCAGTCGCTTGCAGCCTGCGAGCCCGCCTGTTGCGCAGGCGAGCAGTTGCGGCAGCGGGTCTTCAGCGAGCCGCGCCATGATGACCTGGCATTCGGGATCGCCGAAGCGGACATTGTATTCGACCACGCGCGGGCCGTGCGTGTCGTCGATCATCAGGCCGACGAAGAGCACGCCGCGATAGGGGCGGCCATCCTTTTTCATGCCAGCGATCGTGGGCGTCACGATCTCGTCCATCACGCGCTGTTGCATGGCCTCATCGAGGATCGGCGCTGGCGAGTAGGCGCCCATGCCGCCGGTGTTGGGGCCGGTGTCGCCGTCTCCGACCCGCTTGTGATCCTGCGCGCCGGCAAGCGGCACGGCCGTCTCGCCATCGCAGAGTGCGAAGAAGCTGGCTTCTTCGCCGTGCATGAATTCCTCGATCACCATCGAGGACGATGCATTGCCGAATTTGCCGCCGAGCATCGCGTCGATCTCGGCTTCGGCTTCGGCGCGGGTCTCGGCGATCACGACGCCTTTGCCCGCCGCGAGACCGTCCGCCTTCAGGACGTAGGGAGGGCCATCGAATGTCGCAAGGTACGCCTTCGCCTCGGCCGCCTGCTTGGCGTCGAAACGGCTGTAGCGCGCGGTGGGGATTCCGTGCCGCGCCATGAAGTCTTTCGAGAAACCCTTGGACCCTTCCAGCATCGCCGCGCGCGCCGAGGGACCGAACACTGGAATGTCGATCTCACGGAGCCTGTCGGCCAGCCCGTGCACCAGCGCCACTTCCGGCCCGACGATGACGAGGTTCGGCCGCTCGATCCGCGCGAGATCGACGAGGCCCTCGATATTGTCGGCGGCGATGGCCACGCAATCGGCCAGTTCCGCGATGCCGGGATTGCCGGGCGCCGCCATGATATGCGTCACGCGGGGGCTCTGCTTGAGGCGCCAGGCCAGCGCATGTTCCCGGCCGCCGCCGCCCACGATGAGAATTTTCATGGAGGTTTCCCAAGGGCCCAAATCGGGGCTTATACTGGTCCAGACCTCGTCACGCCAGCAGGACGCCATGGCAGAAAGACACGCGTTCTCGCGGGAGACGGATCTCACCGGCGTCTGGTCCGGCGCCTACTGGTATGGCGCGTCGGGGATGCCGACGCCCTTCACGGCGCATATCATCGATATGGGCGGAAGCCTCAGCGGCACGACGCTGGAGCCGGCGACGTTCGGTTCGGCGGGCCTTTCGGAATTGTCGGCTGACATCACGGGCGGCCGCGGCGCGCTGACCGTTCAGTTCACGAAGCTCTATCATCTGGCGCAGGGCGTCCATCGCGATCCGATATCCTATGCAGGGACCGTCGATGAGAAACTGACATCGATCGAGGGCGGCTGGCGCCTGCCCAGCGGCTTTTCGGGGCAGTTTGTGCTGGTGCGCGCGTCGCGCGGCGTGAAGGCGAAGCGTGCGAAAAAGTCGGTAGCGCTTGAGATCAGGCGCTAGGCGGTCGAATACTCCCGCATGGACGATCTCACCGAATCGCAACCGCAGCCCGGCTCCAATTCGCCGGAGATGACGGTCTCCGAACTCGCCGGCGCGCTGAAACGCACGGTGGAGGAGAATTACGCATTCGTGCGGGTGCGGGGCGAGCTCGGGCGCGTGGTGCTGGCGAAGTCGGGGCACCTGTATTTCGACATCAAGGATGAGGGCGCGACGCTCAACACCATCATGTGGAAAGGTAGTGCCGCGAAACTGCCGTTCAAGCCTGAGGAAGGCCTCGAAGTGGTGGCCGAGGGGCGGCTGTCGACTTATCCGGGGCGCTCCAACTACCAGATGATCGCGGAGCGCATGCGGCCGGCCGGCGTCGGCGCGTTGATGCAGCTGCTGGAGGAGCGCAAGAAGAAGCTCACGGCGGAGGGGCTGTTCGCGCCAGAGCGCAAGAAGCCGCTTCCCTTCCTGCCGCGCGTGATCGGCGTGGTGACCAGCCCGACCGGCGCCGTCATCCGTGACATCCTGCATCGGGTGCGCGATCGCTTTCCGGTGCACGTGATCATCTGGCCGGCGCTGGTGCAGGGCGAACGCGCTGCTGCAGAAGTGGAGGCGGGCATTCGCGGTTTCAATGCGCTGACGCCCGGCGGGGCGATACCGCGGCCGGATGTGATCATCGTGGCGCGCGGCGGCGGATCGATCGAGGATCTGTGGCCGTTCAACGAGGAGCGCGTTGTGCGCGCCGCAGCGGAGAGCGCGATCCCGCTGATCTCGGCGGTGGGGCATGAGACGGATACGACGCTGATCGACTACGCGTCCGACCGGCGTGCGCCGACGCCGACAGGCGCCGCCGAAATGGCGTTGCCGGTGCGGGCGGACCTGCTCGCGATGGTCGCGACGCTTGGCGCGCGGCTGGAGCGGCGGACGGTGGCCGGGCTTGAGAAGCGGCGGCTGGAGTTGCAGTCTGCCGCGGGTCGTTTGCCGAAGCCGGATGCGCTGCTGGCGCGTGCGCGGCAGCGGCTTGATCTGGCGTCGGAGCGGTTTGGCGGATCGCTGTCGCGCATGCTGTCGCGCAAGCGGGCGCGGTTCGATCAGGCCAGCGGCGGCTTGCGGCCAGCGACCTTGCGGCGCGAAATCTTGACGCGACAAGGTGAAGTCGGGCGTCTGGCTGCTCGGTTGGCGCCTGCGATGGAACGCCGTCTGAGCCGCGCGCGGGATGCGCTGCAGCAGCAGGCGCGGGTGCTGCAATCGGTTTCCTATGAGCGCGTGCTGGCGAGGGGCTTTGCTCTGGTGACTCGGGCTGATGGCGCACTGGTTCGCGCGGCGGCTGCTGTCGCCGATGGCGATGCGCTGAGGCTGCGGTTTGCCGATGGCGAGGTTGCGGCGACGGCTGGCGCGTCTGGACTGGTTGCGCCTCGGCCGGAGACGGCGGCGGAGCAATCGCAACGTCCGCGCATTCGTCGGCGCACGCGCGGCGAGGATGATCAGGGCAACCTCTTCTAGGAGACCACTATGCGTTTCAGTTTTGCCGCGCTGGCGTTGCTGGCGGCCTCCTGCGCGACGGCGCAATCGCCGCCTGCGGGTACGGATGCCGACACCGTCGCGTGGTGGAGCATCACCGGCGATCTTTCGAGCGACGCGATGGAAGGTCGCGACACGGGATCGGCCGGTTATGATCGCGCGGCGGCTTATGTGGCGGAGCGGTTTGCGAAAGCGGGGCTCCAGCCTGCGGGCGAGAACAAGACGTGGTTTCAGACTTTGCCGCTGCAAGAGGTGCGGGTGGAGAAAGAGGGGACGTCTTTCCACATCGTTCACGGCCAGCCGAGTTCCACACCGGGAGAGATGCGGGTGGGGACATTCCTCGAATTGCGCTTCCTGCACGACATCACTGTGCGTCCATCCAGGTCGCTTCCGGCTCGGGTCGATGCCGCGCTGGCTTTTCGCGGGTACTGCTCGGCGGACAAGATGGGCGATGTCAAAGGCAGGGTGGTTGTCTGTTTCGGCGCGCGCCGCGCTGGCATGACGACGGGCGGTCAGCGGCTGGAGGCGGTGGCGAAGGCGGGCGCGGTTGGGATCATCAATGTGGACGATCCCGGTTTCACGATCGAGCCCTCGCGCTGGCCAGAGGCATATGCGCGTTCCATATCTTTCCGGGACTCGGCGCCGCCGGCCTATCCCGAGATGGCGGTGATGCGGCTGAGTGCGGATGCGCTGGCCGTTGTGCTTGAAGGATCGAGCCAGAGTGCAGACGCCATCCTGAAAGCCGGCGCCGCGTCTCAGCCCTTGCCAAGCTTTGATATCCCGGCGCGGATCAACGCGACGTTTGCGATTTCGCAGCGTGACCTGAAGTCGGATAATGTGCTCGCGATTTTGCCGGGGACCGATCCGGTGTTGAAGGACGAGTTCGTCATCGTGTCGGCGCATCTCGATGGCTATGGCTTTGGAGAGCCGGTGAATGGGGATGCGCTTTACAATGGTGCGTTTGACGATGCGGCTTATGTGGCGACGCTGATCAGGTTGGCGGAGAGCCAGGCGGGCAAGGGGTTCAGGCGGAGCGTTCTGTTTGCGGCGTATACGGGCGAGGAGAAGGGGCTGCTGGGGTCGAACTGGTTTTCGACACATCTCACAATTCCGAAGGAGAAGATTGCCGCGGTGGTGAACCTCGATCAGTTGCGGCCGCTGTTTCCACTGAAAATCCTGACGATGCATGCGATCGATGACACGACACTGGCGGGAAATGTGCGGCGGGTGGCGGGCGGCATGGGGATCGAGATCCGGCCGGACCTGGAGCCGGAGCGCAATCTCAATCAGCGCACGGATCACTGGCCGTTTTTGCGCATGGGCGTGCCGGCGACCAATTTCGTGTTCGGCTTCGATCCGGGGACGGATGCGGAAGTGCGTTATCGCGAGTGGTATCAGTCGCGCTATCACCGCCCGCAGGATGACATGGGCCAACCGCTGGACTGGGGCGCGGCGCGCGACATGAATGCGTTCTTCTATCGGCTGGTGGAAGACGTGGCGAACGATCCGGTGCGGCCAAGCTTCCTGCCCGGGAGCCCGTGGGCGCCGAAGTAGGGAGCGTTAGTGAGCAGTGAGCGCAGCGAACGTCCGTCGAACCACGAGGGCGGGCTTGCCGGCGGGCATGCGTCCGCGATCCCGCAGGTGGCTGCGGGTTGAGGTGTTTGCAATGAGGCGCGTCTATCCCGGATCATGTGGTGGCAGGCCGTAGGCGCGGCGCCACGCGCGGAAGGCTGGTCGTGCAAGAATGCAGGCGTTGTAGAATTCGCGGCAGCCCTGGGCCCAGCGCACGGCGCGATAGCGGCGGGGCCAGGGCGCGGTGAAATAGCCGGGCGGGATCGATGCGATGCGGCGGGCGAGGCGGCGGATGGCGGGCCACGGGTTGGCGAGGATGTGCTGGAGCGCGTCGATGCGGCGGGCGAGCGGCAGCATCGGGCCGGTGAGATCCCACATGCCTTCAGGGTCTTCGTTGGGCGGATCGATGCTGACGCGTGCTGGCGCGCTGAACGTGCTGAGGGTGAGATCGTCGAGGACGAGGCTACGCGGGAGCGTCGATGGCGCGGTGCGCATTGCGGGGTCGTGCGTCCAGTGGATGACGTTGAAATGGCCATTGAGGGCGCGGGAATCAAAGTCCTCGAAGCGCTGGCGCTGCACGTCCAGCGCGGCCATGCGTTTCTGTTCCGCCTCGCGTGCTTCACGCTCGGCGACGCGCGGGTCGATGCGCGGGCGGTTGGCGGCGATGGTCATCATCGCGGCGGCGATGCGGTCGGCTTCCGGGTTCGGCTTTCGGGTTCCGACCTGCGGCGGCGGGTCGGGGATGGCGCAGGGTTTTGTGGTCTGGCGCAGCTTGAGGCCCTGCGGGGTCATCACCAGCAGCGTGATCGCCTCGATGATCATCAGCACACGGACGAGCTTCTCGACCGGTTCGAGATGCAGGATGAGATCGCGGCG
>JANOKS010000163.1:0-1553 GCA_031419455.1 Alphaproteobacteria bacterium | reverse complement strand
CTGATCATTTTTGCGGGCGTGCTGCTGGTGACGCTGGCTCTGGTTAACGAAAAGCATACGTCGGGCAAGTCGGCCAAGGCGCACCAGGCGACCGCCGCCTCCTATGCGGCGCACCAGGCAACCGTGGGCGAGGCCGAGGCGATCCGTGCGCTGGGCATGCGCCGCGCGATGGTAGCCAAGCAGATCGTGCAGCGTGCGGAGGGCCTCGAGGCCGCCAACGCGGTGCAGATCCTCGGCGTGCGTTACAACACGCTTGTCAAGTTCATCCGCATGTTCATGCAGTCGCTGGCGCTGGGCGTCGGCGCATGGCTGGCGGTCACGGGACAGATTTCGGTCGGCGCCATTATCGCGGCGTCGGTCCTGCTCAGCCGCGCGCTGCAGCCGATCGAGCAGCTGGTGGGCGCATGGCCAACGATCATGCAGGCGCGCAACGCGCTCGGCACGATCCGCAGGCTCTATGAGACAACCAGCTCCCCGGACGCGGAGCGGACCTCGCTCCCGAACCCCAAGGGCCATCTCGAAGTCGAGCGCATCGTCGTCAAGGCGCCTGGCGGCGGCGATCTCATCCTTCGCAACGTGTCCTTCGCGATTCTGCCGGGTGAAGTGCTTGGCGTGATCGGGCCGTCGGGTTCGGGCAAGTCGACACTCGCCCGCATCGCCGCCGGCGCCATTTCGCCGGATGGCGGCGAGGTTCGGGTGGACAGCGCGAACGTCGCGGACTGGGATGCGGAGTCCCTGGCCGCGCATGTCGGCTACCTGCCGCAGAACATGGCCCTGCTGCCGGGAACGATCAGCGAGAACATCTCGCGCTTCCGCAGCTCGACCGCGAAAGACAGGACAGAAATCGATCGCGAGGTCATTGAGGCCGCCAAGCTGGCAGGCGCGCATGACATGGTCCTGAAACTGCCCAATGGCTACGACACCGTCATCAAGACAAACGGCTTTGAACTGTCGGCCGGCCAGGCCCAGCGCGTCGCCCTTGCCCGCGCCCTGTTCGGCAGCCCGCAGGTGTTCATCCTCGACGAGCCGAACTCCGCGCTCGACCAGGACGGCGAAGAAGCGCTTGACCGCGCTGTGAAGACGATGGTTGCGCGCGGCGCCGCCGTGATGATCGTCGCGCACCGCACGGCCATCCTGAACAACGCCGACAAGCTCATGGTGCTGAGCGAAGGTACGGTCTCGCAGTATGGTCCGCGTCAGGACGTCGTCGAGGAGCTACGCAAGCGCGCCAGCCGCGCCAATGTCGTGCCTATCGCCCAGGGTGGGAGGTCTTAATCATGTCCATGGTCATGACAGCTGACAATCAGGGCGCCGATCGCCCCGACGTGATGGCGCCGGAACGGGATTCCGTTCTGCCCGAGCTTCGTATTGGCGGCGTGGTCGCCGGTGTGTTTTTCCTCGGCTTTCTCGGGTGGGCCGCGTTCATCCCGCTTGATGCAGCAGCGACCGCCGATGGCGTCGTCGCCGTGGCGGGCAACCGCCAGGCGGTTCAGCATCGCGACGGCGGCATCGTCACGATGCTGAACGTCCAGGAAGGCCAGATGGTCAAGGAG
>JANOKS010000162.1:0-12748 GCA_031419455.1 Alphaproteobacteria bacterium | reverse complement strand
CACCCGGAACCACGTGATCTTCATGGACCTGCCCCTGCTGTTCAAGCCGCAGCTGATCGCCACGGGGATGCCCTATCAGTTTGACGCTTCGGCCGGCGCGCGACTTGGCGTGATGCCGCGCAACGGGACGAACCGCGACGTGCGCTGGTTCCCCATCGATCCCTGCTATGTCTTCCACACAGTGAATTCGTACGAGGACGGCAATCGCATCATCATGCACGTCTCGAAGATGGCGTCGGCCTTCGGGGCGGATTCAAACGACTACGCCAACGTGGCGAGGCTCTGGCGCTGGACGATCGATCTCGATACCGGGACAGTCTCCGAAACACAGATTGATGACCGGCCAGGCGACTTCGGGCGCGTGAACGAAGGCCGCGTCGGACTCTACGCCCGTAATGGCTATCTGATGTCGCTTGCGGGCGAAGGCAATTCCGAGGAGCCAATCTATGGCTCGCAGCTCTTCAAGTACGATCTACGCGACGGTTCGCGCGCCACCCACGAACTCGGACCAAACGTGCGCGGCGGCGAGCCCGTCTTCGTCCCCGGCGGGGCGGGCGAGGACGAAGGCTGGGTCATGACAATCTGCCACGATGAGGTCAGCGGGCAGTCCAGGTTCGTGATCGTGGATGCGCAGGATTTCGCCGCGCCGCCCGTGGCGACCATCTATCTGCCCGAACGTGTGCCCTATGGCGCACACGGCAGCTGGATACCGCTGCAGCACTAAGGTCAGGGGTCCGCCCTACTCGAACACCACTGTCCGCGCGCCATTCAGGAAAATCCGCCCCTCCAGGTGAAGCTTCACCGCGCGCGCCAGCACGCGAGCCTCCGTGTCCCGCCCCTTCGCCGTCATCACATCGGGCTGGTCCACATGCGTCGTCGGCTCGACCGCCTGCGCGATGATCGGGCCTTCATCGAGATCGCTGGTGACGTAGTGCGCCGTGGCCTCGATCAGCTTCACGCCGCGGTTGAAGGCTTGCGTATAGGGTTTCGCGCCCTTGAAGCCGGGCAGGAAGGAATGGTGGATGTTGATGCACTTCCCCGCCAGCTTCGCGCTCGTCTCCGCTGACAGGATCTGCATGTAGCGCGCAAGTACGACCAGGTCGATCTTCTGCGATTCCACCAGTTCCAGAATCCTCGCCTCGGTGGCGTCCTTTCCGTCCCGGTCGGCCGGCAGGTGATAGTAGGGCACGCCATGCCGCTCTGCGAGCCAGGCGCAGGTCAGGTGGTTCGATGCGATCGCCGGCACGTTCATGTGCAGCGAGCCGATGCGCTGGCGATAGAGCAGATCGTTGAGGCAGTGATCCGCCGTCGAGACGAGGATCAGCACGTTCGGCCGCGCACGCGCGTCGATCACTTCCCAGTCCATGTCCCACTTGTCGGCGATGGCGCCGAACTCGGCCTTGAACTTCGCCAGCGTGAAGCCCGGCGTCGTCGGCGTGAACAGCAGCCGCATGAAGAAGAGCCCCGACGCCGCATCGCCAAAGTTCGCCGTCTCCGCGATGAATAGCCGCCGCTCCGCGAGGAAGCCCGCCACGTCCGCCACGATGCCGATCGCGTCCCGGCATGAGGCGCGGAGGATGAATCTTTCCTGACTTTCCGGCGTCATCTATCGAAATCCTGCAGGCTTCGTTTGCGCACGTCGCAGGACGTGGCAAGTAGGCCGCCACAATAGCCCCGGGCCATGAACATCATGGAAACGCGTCTTTTCATCGTCCGTCACGGCAACACGTTCGACAAGGGCGATGTCGTCACCCGCGTCGGCGGCCGCACAGACTTGCCGCTTTCAACCTCGGGGAGAGCCCAGGCCGAAGCCCTCGCGCGGCATTTTTCCGCGATCCTCTTCGTCTCGGCCCGCTCCGGCCCGCTGAAGCGCACGCGTGAGACCGCCAACGCCATCCTCGCAGCGCAGCCCAACCCGCCCGAACTCCTGACCGACCTGTTCCTCCGCGAGATCGATTACGGCCCGGACGAGAACCGTCCCGAGGACGAGGTGGTTGCTCGCATCGGCAAGGCTGCAATCGAAGCGTGGGAGCGCGACGGGACTGTCCCGTCAGGCTGGCGCGCCGACACCGCCGCCATCATCGGCAACTGGCAGGAACTCTTCCACGAGCTGTGCGACGCGCCCGGCAACCATCTCGTCGTCACCTCGAACGGCATTGCGCGTTTTGCGCTCAACGCAGCGGACGCCCAGCGTCCCGACGCCAAGCTCGCCACCGCGGCATGGGGCGTCATCGCGCTGGAAGGGGAGGCGGCGCGCGTGGAGTCGTGGAACGTTCGGGCGGCTACGGCCTAATCGTCCGCGCGTTTCTTGCCCTGCTTGGGCGAGGCAATCGGTTCTCGGCCTTTCGACGGAACCGTGTCGGGAGATGTCGCACGCCGGCTGATCTCTTTCTCGATCATCGGCAGTGCGACCTTTGCCGACGCGCTCTTGGGATGTGTCGTGTCCCGCGAAATCCGGACCGCCGAGGTCTGGTAGGCCAGAAGCTGGTAGTCGGTCATGTCCGGCAAGCGCTTCGCCAACGGCACCCTGCCAGAGGACAGGGCTGATTCCACATTGGCCGCAGCTGCCGCCACGCCGCTTTCGACTTCCGGTTTCGGCTTCGATTTCTTGGGAGGAAAGCTCATCTGCAAACGCCTTTCGGGCAGGGACATGGAGTCCTGGCAAATAAGCCGCCGAAGCCAGAAGGCGCGCCCGAATCCCGAATTTTGCGGAAGAGAGCGACGAGCCCGCATACTCGCACATTCCGCACCCGGCAGGAACCCCTGCGACTGCCCGCCGCGCCCTGGCGCGCCCAACGTTACAGTTTGCAGCGCAAGGTGATTTGCTCGAGACTCAGGCCTTAAGGCATCCCTGCCGCCACCAACGACGAGCGTGAGTGCGCATCCCATGAACTTCATTGACCTTGCCGCCCAGCGCCAGCGCATCGCGCCGCAGATCGACGCCGCCATCGCACGCGTCCTGTCCACCTGCGGCTTCATCATGGGCCCGGAAGTCACCGGCTTTGAGAAATCGCTCGCAGCCTTTGCGGGCGCAAAACACGCGCTCGGCTGCGCCAATGGAACCGATGCGCTGCTGATCCCGCTGCGCGCGTGGAATATCGGCCCGGGCGACGCGGTGTTCGTGCCAAGCTTCACCTTCGTCGCGAGCGCCGAAGTCGCCCCCCTCGTCGGCGCCCGCCCGGTCTTCGTCGACGTCCTCCCCGACACCTACAACATGGATCCGGCCAGCCTTGAGGCTGCCATCACGTCCGTGAAACAGGCCGGCAAGCTCACACCGCGCGCCATCATCGCGGTCGACCTTTTCGGCCAGCCTGCCGACTACCCCGCCATCTCCGCGATCGCGAAGAAGCACAACCTCAAACTCATCGCCGACCAGGCGCAGGGCTTCGGCTGCACGCTCAATGGTCGCCAGCCGCTCGAGTGGGCCGATGTCGCGACCGCCAGCTTCTTTCCGGCCAAGCCGCTCGGCTGTTATGGCGATGGCGGCGCGGTACTGACGAACGACGACTCGCTCGCCGGCCTCGTCGATTCCATCCGTATCCACGGCAAGGCCTCGGCCGAGGACATGGCCGCGAAAAAATACGACAACGATCCGCGCTATCTCAACATGCGCATCGGCGTGAACTCGCGGCTTGACGCGATGCAGGCGGCGATCCTCTCCGAGAAACTGAAAATCTATCCGGACGAACTGCAGAAGCGCGACGCCATCGCTCAGCGTTACAGCAAGGGTCTCGAAGGCCATGTCCGCCGCGTGCCCACAGTCATCGCCGGCGGCTTCTCCAACTGGGCGCAGTACACGATCGAGCACGACAACCGCGACGGCCTGATCCCGCACCTCAAGACGCAGGGCGTGCCGACCGCGATCTACTATCCGATCCCGATCCATATGCAGGATGTCTATTCGGTCTATCCCCAAGCGCCCGGCGGCCTGCCCGTCACGGAAGACATCCGCAACCGCGTCATGTCCCTGCCGATGCATCCCTATCTGTCGGAGGCCGACCAGAACAAGGTGATCGACGCTATCCGTGGGTTCAACGGGTAGCATCCCGCCACGATTGCACACGCCCACCTATCCGCCCTCTTTCAGTGGCAGTATCTATAGGGTCGGCATCCTTCAATTGGGCAACCTGCAAAGCGGGGTAGCCGCCCTCCGACGTGCGCGTCTGGCAAGAGGTCACGTCGAACCTCAGGCGCATCAAGACGTAGCGTGCGTCGGGATTGGCGAATGTGAGCAGCGCAACAGCCCTGACAGTAAGCGGTTCTTGCCTCGGTCGCTCTCCGTTCCGCCTGGGTCCACGCCCCATCCGTCAGCTTAAAGACATGCGTATATCTTTATGCCGGCATACGCTGAGCGGTGCCATGCAGGAGGTGCACGGCGCTTGCGCACCAGGCCGGCGCAGGACCGCTGCCGGTCCAGCTTTCAAGCGTTGAGGCTGCTCGCTTTGCCGTTTAGGGTAAGGGATGATCGATCCGGAATCCGAAGATAAACCCTCGTCCGACGATCTCCCGTCGGGCCTGCCGCAACCTTTCGCTGAAGCGGAAGCAAAAGCACGACGAATGTTGAGAGATCGCGGACTCAGCGAGGACGCGATTGATGCTGAACTCAGGCGCATTAGGCGTCGCAGCAGTCTCGACTAGCGCCAGGATACGTGTGCATGGGGGTGCGCCGTGAAAGGCGGCGCTTTCCAGTGGGCGCAAATCCCACCCGGCGAAATGCTCCAGCCGGAAGCAATCGGAGCAGTCATGGAGGTAACGAAATGGCTGAAGCCTTCGATCATCGTGTCACGTATTGGTGACAGAGCGAGTGTGCAGGCCGCAATGTGAATGAACGCCGAGCAAGCCTCGAAAACACGAATGCGCAGGCCGACCCGATGCCCCTTTCGGGGAAGGCTGACACGGCTGGGTGACGACGAGCAAAGACTGCACCCAGTCGCTGCGCCGGGGTAGTGGCGGCAGCATGTACACAAGGAAAGCGTACGCAACACGGGAAGCCCCGTCGCGTGATCAGCGATGATCAACCGGACGCCCGCGAGGGACAGGCCGGGCGCGGTGGGGTGACGGAGAGGTTCGTAGTACCGCTGAGGCTGGGTAATTCCAGCGGAGGGAAGGGACCTCAGTTCAAGACAGACGCAACAAGTGGAGAAGGACCAGGAGATTGGGTAACCTAACAACTCCGAACAGCGTTCAGAAACTGCAGACGGCGTTACACGCAAAAGCGAAGGCGGAAGCCGGGTATCGCTTCTATGCGCTCTACGACAAGATCTATCGCGAAGACGTTCTGGCTCATGCCTATGCCAAGTGCCGCTCCAACAAGGGCGCACCGGGCGTGGATGGACAGGACTTCGCGGACATCGAGGCGTATGGCGTGGAGCGGTGGCTCGGCGAACTGGCGCTTGCGCTCAGGAACGAGACTTACCAACCGGATCCCATCAGACGAGTGTTCATACCGAAGGCCAACGGCAAACTCAGGCCGCTGGGCATCTCGACGGTGCGGGATCGGGTCTGCATGACAGCGGCGACGCTGGTGCTGGAGCCGATCTTCGAAGCCGATCTCCCACCAGAGCTCTACGCCTATCGTGCTGGGCGTAACGCCCAGCAGGCGGTGATCGAGGTGACGGAGCAGTTGTACCGTGGCCATCCCGACGTCGTAGACGCCGACCTCGCGGACTACTTCGGAAGCATCCCCCATGCCGACCTCATGAAGTCGGTGGCGCGCCGTGTTGTTGATCGGCGCGTGCTGCATCTGATCAAGATGTGGCTGGAATGCGCCGTTGAAGAAACCGATGATCGAGGTCGGAAGACACGCACGACGGAAGCGCGAGACAACCATCGCGGCATCCCGCAGGGCTCACCCATCTCACCCTTACTGGCAAATCTCTACATGCGCCGGTTCGTGTTGGGCTGGAAGAAGCTCGGGCTTGAGCGACGCCTCGGCGCTCGCCTCGTAACCTACGCCGATGATCTCGTGATCCTGTGCAGGAAGGGCAAGGCCGAAGAGGCGTTGCTCCACCTGCGCGCGATCATGGGAAAGCTGAAGCTCACGGTCAGCGAGGAGAAGACACGCATCTGTAAAGTACCGGAGGGTGAGTTCGACTTCCTGGGGTACACGTTCGGGCGGCTGTATTCTGCGAAGACCGGAGAAGCCCATATAGGCAACCGGCCGTCGAAGAAGAGCATCAAGCGCGCGGTCGAAAAGATCCACGCGCTGACGCATCGCACGGGGACCTGGCAAGAGACCACAGAGCTGGTGGCCAAGTTGAACCGCACGCTACGCGGCTGGGCGAACTACTTCCGGGTAGGCGCCTACAGCAAAGCGTACCGTGCGCTCGACATGTACGCGGCGGTGCGGTTGCGTCGGTGGCTGCGCGTCAAGCACAAGGTCAAGCGACGCAAGGGCGGGAGCTATCCATTCTCGCACCTCTACGGGCACTTCGGGCTCGTATGTCTGACCCAACTTGGGCGCGGCCCGTCGTGGGCGAAGAGGTGAGATCTTGTCCGAGAGCCGGATGCGGCAAATCTGCATGTCCGGTTCGATGAGCGGGATGTGGAAACGGAGCTACGGTCGAGCTGCTAAGGCACCGCCAGACGAAAGAGGCGGACAACAGATATGCCCGGCCTAACGCCACCGCGCCACATCTCGACTCTACCCTACGAGAACGACATCGAAACGCTGACGCAGATGCGCCGCCTTGTCGGCTTCTTGCCGCTGTCCAACCGCGAGAAGCCGCCGACCATTCCAACCTTCGACGATCCGGAGCGCGCCGAACCCAGCCTCGACACCCTGGTGCCTGCAAACCCGAACACGCCCTACGATATGAAGGAGCTGATCCAGAAGGTGGCCGATGAGGGCGACTTCTTCGAGATCGGCAAGGATTTTGGAAAGAACATTCTGACCGGCTTCGGCCGCATGGAAGGCACGACGGTTGGCTTCGTCGCCAACCAGCCGATGAGCCTCGCGGGGGTGCTCGACATCGATTCAAGCCGCAAGGCTGCGCGCTTCGTGCGCTTCTGCGACTGCTTCAACATCCCAATCATCACCTTCGTGGATGTGCCGGGCTTTATGCCGGGCACGAAGCAGGAGTATGGCGGCCTCATCAAGCACGGCGCGAAACTGCTGTTCGCCTATGCCGAAGCCACCGTGCCAAAAGTGACCGTCATCACGCGGAAGGCCTATGGAGGCGCTTATGTTGTCATGAGTTCGAAGCACCTGCGCGGCGACGTAAACTTTGCATGGCCAACCGCCGAGATCGCCGTGATGGGCGCAAAGGGCGCCGTCGAGATCATCTTCCGTGCTGATGCCGCCGACGCAGAAAGGCTCGCGTCCCGAACGAGCGAATACCAGGAACGCTTTGCGAATCCGTACGTCGCCGCCTCCCGTGGCTTCATCGACGACGTGATCATGCCGCACAACACACGCAAGCGCATCATTCGGGCGCTACGCACGCTGAAGACGAAGCAGCTGTCGAACCCGGCAAAGAAGCACGACAACCTGCCGCTGTAATGCGGACTGCCCAACCGGGTCCCGGCGCCCACATTTCGGGCAGCAGATAGCGCTCTGCACGGCGCGGTTTGGGTCAGCGCGCCCCGTCGCGCGGGAGCCCCTTCTTTCGGCCCTGCGCGTTCATGAGTTCCTTGACCAGCGGATTCGGAAAGCGCCGGGTTGGCGTGATCGCGTAGAAAGTCTCCTTCAAACCGGGCAGAGGCCCAAACTCCCGAAGGTCGCCCGCTGCAAGTTCGTCACGCACAACAATGGGAGGCGCGACCGCCATGCCCAGGCCTTCACGTGCGAGCAGGCGTACCATTGCCATGTCGTCGACTTCCGCAGCGATCAATGGCGTGACGCCAAGGCGTTCGGCGAACGCGTCAAACTCCCCGCGAATATGGTTCTCAATGGTGGGCACAATGAGTGGGACGGTTTCCAGAAGGTGCTTCACCCCGGTTCGTTTTCCCCGCCCCAGTGGGCGCCCAACAAGACTGATTGGCTGGTCCGCGAGGATGTGTGGTGTCCAGGCGGTCGTTTCATCGCGGGGCGGAAGGGTATTGGTCAGCAGAACGTCAATGTGATGGGCGTCCAACAGGTGGAGAAGCTCACGCATTGAACCCGAGCGGATGACGATCCGCGCATCGGCCCGACCCACGACAGGCTGCAGGAAAGTGACCTGAAAGTTGCGCGACAGTGTCGCCATGGCGCCAACGCGCACCGTCGTCCGCTTGGCCAAATCAAGACCTCGCACTGCACTTACCAGTTCATCCCCAGCGCTGAAGATCGCCTCAGCCCGTTCCAGGACGAGGTGACCCGCTTCCGTCAGAACGAGTCCCCGACCCTGGCGGGCGAAAAGATCATGGCCAAGTTGAGCTTCGAGCGCCTGCACCTGCACCGAGACGGCCGAGGGCGAGATATTGAGCCGCTCAGCGGCCTTGGTAAGCGTTCCAGCCTGCGCGATCGCCAGGAAGTATCGAAGGTGATGGAAGTTCAGATTTGCCATGTGCATACTTCTACAAAACAGAACAATACTTTGCAATATTTGAACTGGATGTAATTTGCTACGGCGCCTAAGCGTTCCTCCGGCAGAACGTTGGAGCGCTACATGTCAATCTTGCCATGGCTAGCAGCGATCGCGCCGGTGGGCCTCCTTCTCGTCGGGCTGTGGCCGAGCGGGAACGCACGCCCGCGTCAGGTTGCTTCAGCGGCCTTTGCGGTCGGGCTCGTCGGGCTCCTTACCGCCCTAGTCCTCGCAGGCGCCATCGTCGTCGGCGGGCGCTTGGTCACGCCAACCTTGGGATTTGGTGGGGCCGGTATTGGCTTCTACCTCGATGCGCTGAGCGTGACGATGTTCGCTCTCGTGTCGTTCGTTGGCGTTGTGGTGCTGCGTTTCAGCCGCAACTACCTCGATGGAGATCCCAACCACGGCGTATTTATTCAACGGCTGTGTATGACCATCGCTGCTGTTCAGATGCTGGTCATTGCCGGCAATCTTGCCTTGCTGATCGCCGCCTGGATTGCCACCAGCCTCTGCCTGAACCGGCTGCTATTGTTCTATGCCGATCGCCGCGCCGCGGTCTTGGCCGCTCGAAAGAAGTTTGTGGTTAGTCGCCTTAGCGATGCTTGTCTCGTCGCTGCCGCCTACAGCCTCTATCAGCTGTTTGGTAGTCTCGAATTCTCAACGATCTTCACAGGAACAGCCGTGCTTCCAAGCCCGTCGGACGGGTACCTCACTGCAGCAGCGCTTCTAATCGCCGCTGCTGCGGTGCTGAAGTCCGCGCAGTTTCCCCTCCACGGCTGGATTCTTGAGGTCATGGAGACGCCAACGCCGGTGTCGGCCCTGCTGCACGCAGGAATCATAAATGCCGGCGGGTTCCTGGTGCTCCGCTTCGCAGACGTCATGTCACTTTCCGCGCCCGCGCTATACGTCCTAGCGATCATCGGTGGGGCGACCGCGCTCTTCGGCTCGCTCGTGATGCTGACCCAGACCTCCGTCAAGGTCGGTCTTGCATATTCGACGATTGCACAGATGGGCTTCATGCTATTGCAATGCGGGCTCGGCGCCTATGCCGCCGCCCTTCTGCATATCGTCGCGCACTCGCTCTACAAGGCGCATGCATTTCTCTCATCGGGCAGCGTCATCGACGTGCTGCGCGCCTCATGGTCGCCAAGCCCGAGTGGTTCGCCGCATCCTGCGCGCCTCGCGCTCGCTCTCCTGTTCACGGCTAGCGCCGCCGTCGCCACGGGTTGGGCCTTTGGAGCGACATTGGCTGAGAAGCCTGGTGTATTTGTGCTGGGGGCTGTCCTGATGATGGGCCTGACGCTATTGGTGGCGAACGCCATCGACGCCCGGCCGAACGCCTACGTCGTGGGGCGTACCCTCGTTTCCGCCGTCGCCGTAGGCGCGTTATACTTCGCGCTGCAGACCGGGTCCGAACATCTGTTCGCAGGTACGCTGCCTAGCACGCAACCGCTCAGCCAAGCGGGCGATGCGGCGATAGTTGTCCTCGTTATTGTTGCCTTTGCAGCCGTTACCTGGCTGCAGAGCCGGATGGGCGAGATTGGCGCGACGCCGATGGGACGCGCTC
This sequence comes from Alphaproteobacteria bacterium, assembly GCA_031419455.1. Lineage (GTDB taxonomy): Bacteria > Pseudomonadota > Alphaproteobacteria > Caulobacterales > Hyphomonadaceae > UBA7672. Next base: position 2,677 of record JANOKS010000162.1, on the reverse strand, counting down.
TGCATGTCCACCTCAGCCAGGGGCTTTACGTCAACACGCTGGCCAATCGCCTTGCTTTGCGCTTCTGGCCGAGGCGCAACAACGCTGGTCGCACTTCCTGAATCGAGAGGGTGATATGGCTCTGCAAATGCTGACCCGCGCCGACAACCTGAACGTCCAGGCGAGCGATGAATCAACTCTCAAAACCGCCGTCGACAGTGCTTGTGCGAGGATTGCGCCACTCTGGCCGCTCAAGAATTTCGTTGCAGTGAACCCGTTCCTGGGCCTGACCGACAAGACTTTCTCGGGTGCCAGCGCCTGGTTGCAGCGTGTTGCGCGCACCGACATGTTGATGCCGCTTGACGCATTCGTCAGCATGGTGAGCTCGGGTCAGATCACCAACGAAGATCTCACGGTCGCTATCGCGACTACGCCGAAAGTGACGGGTATCCACGACGTGGGATCGCTCAAGGCCGCCATGATGCGCACCTCGGTCGCGCGCTCGCCACGAGCTGTGGTGGCGACAGTCGCCGAGATCCTCGACCGGCTGGCGGACGGTGATCGCTACGCCTCGCGCACCGCATTCATGGTTGAAGAAATCTCGAAATGGTGCGCGGCCCATTTCGATGAGGGGCAGGCGGCATGGAAGTCGCCGGGCCGCGGCGAGCGGCCCTATGCGGCGTGGCGGCAAGCCATGGGCCATGACCGCAACCCGGAAACCATGGGCATACGTAACTTCCGCAGAACCATCGCAACACTTCCCGAAGACCCGCTCGAAACCATCCGCGTTATCGTCGAAGGCCTTGGCATTCCAGAACGCGCCCATGAAGACTATTTTTTTCGTGCGTTGTTCGATATCCAAGGGTGGGCCGCCTACGCGCGTTATCGAGTCTGGGACAATGCACTGTATGGACGTGAGGACTGCGCGCTTGTCGAATTGCTCGCGGTTCGCCTTGCCTGGGGCTTCGCGCTATTTCAAGAGCGAGCTGACCCGGCGTTCAAGAACGCGTGGGCCGCCGCAATGGCCGACGCCGCGCAGATGCCCAACGATACCGATCTGGACGCTGGCGACTTCTTGGGACTGCGTGTTCTTTTGCAGCAAGCCTACGAGCATGCCTATCAACGCAAGCTAATCGCACGACTGCACCGTTCGGCGCCGACGCCCAAGCAAGTTAGGCCGACCGTACAGGCTGCGTTCTGTATTGATGTCCGGTCGGAGGTGTATCGACGGGCGCTTGAATACGTTTCAGGCGATATCCAGACCATCGGCTTTGCCGGCTTCTTTGGTTTCCCGATCGAGTATATCCCGATCGGTAATGTACGGGGAGGGGCCCAATGCCCTGTTCTCCTGAAGCCGAGCGTTGTGGTCTGCGAAGCAGTTGCTGGCGTTACGGATGAGCAGGAGGCGCGCATACTTGGCGTGCGCCTCTTGCGGCGACGGGCAGCGAAGGCCTGGAAGGCCTTTAAGCAGTCTGCGGTCTCTTCGTTTACCTACGTCGAGACGATCGGCCTTTCCTTCGTAGCGAAAATTGCCGGAGACAGTCTGGGCTGGACGCGGCCAGTCCCGGATCCCAATCGCGATGGGCTCGACCACAGTGCCGCGAACCGTCTTGGTCCACGCATTGAGCCCCACGTCCATAACGGCCGTGAGACCGGCTTTGCACTTGAAGCCCGCGTTGCGATGGCAGAGGCTGTTCTAAGGGCCATGTCCATGACTGAGAACTTCGCACGTCTCGTCCTGTTGACGGGACATGGCAGCACGACGGTCAATAATCCCCATGCCTCGGGTCTCGACTGCGGCGCCTGCGGTGGCCACACGGGCGAGGCTAACGCGCGGGTCGCTGCCGCCATTCTCAATGACCCTTATGTGCGTCTGGGACTTGCCGCCCGTGGCATACGGGTTCCGGGCGATACGTGGTTCCTCGGGTGTCTGCATGACACGACGACGGACGACGTCCGGATATTCAATGAAAGCGATGTGCCGGCCTCCCATGCACCAGATTTGAGACGCGCCCAGATCTGGCTGCGTTGGGCGTCTGCACGGGCGCGCGAGGAACGGGCGAAGCTACTGGGGCTCGAACCTGGGAGCAAAGTCCAGGCACAGATCGCGCTGCGCAGCCGCGACTGGTCGCAAGTGCGACCTGAATGGGGGCTAGCTGGAAATGCCGCCTTCATAGCCGCGCCGCGATGGCGCACAGAAAGAGTAGATCTCGGCGGTCGCGTATTTCTTCACAGTTACGATTGGCAGAAGGATGACGGCTTCGGCGTACTCGAACTCATTATGACCGCGCCTATGGTCGTCGCCAGCTGGATCAACCTTCAATACTATGGGTCTAGTGTCAACAATCGCGCCTTCGGGAGCGGCAACAAGACACTCCACAACGTCGTCGGAGCCCTCGGCGTTCTGGAGGGCAATGGCGGTGACCTGAGGACCGGATTGCCGTGGCAGTCTGTGCACGACGGCAGCAAGCTCGTTCATGAGCCGCTCCGCCTCAGCGTGTTCATAGAAGCGCCGCTCGATGCAATCAACGCCGTCATCGCCAAGCACGAGTCAGTACGTCAGCTCGTTGAGAACAAGTGGCTGCACCTTTTCGCCCTCGACGTTGAAGGACAGCTCTATCGCTACTGGGGCGACAAGGCATGGGCTTCCGAAGGTATCTCGGGGAGGATCACATGAACGGGTCGCCCGGATTGGCCG